>JAEYSE010000022.1 GCA_023435025.1 Bacillota bacterium | reverse complement strand
ACATCCATGGATACGTCGGGCTGGCTCGTCAGCCTGATCTGCGACGGCATTATCACAGGTGTAGGCGGCGTACTGACATTCTTGCCGCAGATCGCGCTGCTGTTTCTATGCCTTTCCATATTGGAGGATAGCGGCTATCTTTCCCGCACGGCATTTATTATGGATAAGCCGTTAAAGCGTATCGGGCTTTCCGGAAAATCCTTTATTCCCATGTTGATGGGGTTTGGATGCACGGTGCCCGCAGCCATGAGTGCGCGTACCATGGAAAATGAGAAGGACAGGCGCATGACCATATTTCTGCTGCCATTCATGAGCTGTTCCGCAAAGCTGCCGGTATACGGGCTGATTGCGGGGGCGTTCTTTGGGCGCGGCAGCGGAATGGTGGTGTTTGCGCTCTATGCGCTTGGTATGCTTTTTGGGGTGCTAACTGGCCTTGTATTCAAGCGGACGCTGTTTCGAGGGGCAGACGCCCCGTTTGTCATGGAAATGCCGCCCTATCGCCGCCCGCAGCTCAAAAATACGCTGCAGCACGTGGGGGAGCGCGTAGAGCATTTCCTGGAGAAAGCGGGCACCATCATACTGGTGATGAGCATCCTGCTCTGGGTGCTGCAGACATTTGATTTCCGCTTTGCCATGGTGGAGAACGCGGCCAACAGCATATTGGGGACTTTGGGCGGCTTCCTCGCGCCCGCGCTCAAGCCATTGGGGTTTGGAAGCTGGCAGGCGGCGGTTTCGCTTTTGACGGGGTTTGTCGCCAAGGAGGCGGTAGTTGCATCACTGAGCCTGTTTTACGGGTTTTCCGCGGGCGCGGCGGAGGGTGCGGTGCGTACAGCGCTTTCTTCAACATTCACGCCGCTATCAGCATTCAGCTTCCTGGTGTTCGTGCTTTTGTATGTGCCCTGTATGGCTGCTGTAGCTACCATGCGCAGGGAATTGAACAGCGGCAAATGGACGGCGTTTATGGTGGTGTACCAGATCGCCATCGCGTATATTGCGGCGCTGTTCGTCTACCAGCTGGGTCTCCTGTTCGGGCTGTAATACCGGCGTTTTCCAAAATGTGTTGTTGCTTCGTGCCGTTTATAGTAATATAACAAGTAACAAAAGCTTAAACGGTGGGATAATGAAGAAAACCAGCAAAATACGCATCAATTTGTTGATTTGCGCCATCATACTGCTGGGCTTTGCAGCCGTTGGCGCCACCAATTACAAATCCTACAGCGCGATTATCAAAGAGGATATCTGCAATATTTCCAAGCTGACCACCACCAACATTTATGCGGAGATTCGCAACGAGCTTGCGCGACCCATTGTGGTTTCCCTGACGATGGCCAACGACAGCTTTTTAAAAGCATGGCTGCTCGCGGAATCGCATGGCAATTATTCCAAAGAGCATCAGGATATGCTTACGGAATATCTGACGGAACTGAAGAACCAATATGGGTATGATACTGCGTTTGTGGTATCCGAAGGCACCAGCCGCTATTACTATCACGGGGGCCTTAACAAAGTGATCTCTCCAAAGGACGATCACGATATCTGGTATTATACCTTCCTGGATAAAAACAAGCCGTATGATCTGGATATTGACACGGATGAGGTCAATCAGCACCAGTTGACAGTGTTTATCAACTGCCGTATCCTTGATGAATCCGGGAAGCTGCTGGGCGTTACCGGCGTGGGGCTGAAGCTCGACCGCGTACAGGCGCTGCTCAAATCCTTTGAGGATCAGTTTGATTTGAAGACCGCCCTTTTTAACAGGGAGGGCGTCGTGCAGGTCAGCACGGATACGGACGAAATCTACCAGACCAATGTGTTTGACATACCGACCCTCCGGGTGAACATGCAGAATGTTTTAGCCCAGCAGACGCTCCAGAGTTTTGCGTATCAGGACAATCGCTCGGGCGGCTATATGATTACCCAGTATATTGAGGATATGAACTGGTTTTTATTGGTCATCAAAGATGCTTCCGTGTTAAGGAGAACACAAAGTGAGCAAATGGTAAACGATTTGATCATTTTTGCATTGGTTGTCGTGTGTGTGGTGTTTATTGTGGACAGGCTCATCCGCAAGAACGAGCAGCGGCTTTCCGCCATGGCGAAGACGGATGCCCTTACCGGCCTTACGAACCGCAGGGGCTTTAACGAGGCGCTGACCAATGCGCTTACTGTAAGCCGAGGCAAGCCGTTCTATCTGTTTATATTTGACATAGACGACTTTAAAGCCATCAACGATACATACGGGCATTTGACCGGCGATCAGGTCATTATCCGCGTGGGCAGGCTTGCGCAGCAGACGTTTGAAAATGCAACCGTGGCGCGCTGGGGCGGAGATGAATTTGCGGGCTTTTATGCGGCGGAGCGGGAAGACGTTTTAACTTTCGTTAGCAAGTTCTTTGAATCAATCCGCTTGGATGAGGAGCTCAAGCCCTATTGCGTTTCGGTCTGCTTTGGCATTACCGAATGCAAACCGGGGGATTCGGCCAATACGCTGCTGTTCAGGGCGGACAGGGCGCTTTATCAGGCAAAGGACAACGGAAAGGACCGTTATGAGATGATCGAATAATATTACGCTGATAAAGTCCTTCGGACTTTATCAGCGGGTTTTAGGTTAAAGATGCGTCGGCTACACAACCAATCGTCATATTTGATCCAAGCGCGGCGGGATGGCGATCCCCCGCACACCTCCAGGGGGATGAGTATTCAGCAATCTAAAACGGCCCGCGGCCTATCGCCGCGGGCTGGCTCTTTTGTGTGGTTTTGTTTAGAACAAATGGAACACGGCAGTGTTGAACCATTCGTATCCAAGATCAACGCGGGGCAGAACCTGTATTTCCATCAGCAGGCCCACTGTTACCCAGATAAGGCAGACACCCAAGGTAAGCAAAATGATGAGCCCTGCAACAGAAACCCGCCGATTTTTTGCCGTTGGAGGCGTGAAGGGCTCGCGGCGCAGCTCCGGCTGTGCGGGTTCCGCCTGGATATGCTCTGTGTCTTGCGGCGCCTCAGCCTGCCGGGCTGTCTGCATGTCCTGCCACACTGCTTCCGTTTCGGTCCTGCAGAACAAATGTGTGTCCGCCTGCCAATTGGCGAGGGCATTGAGCCACAGGGCGGTGGGGTCCACCTCCTCCTGGCGTTTCAGGCTGGAACGGACATCCTGGAATACGCGTTTTAATAGCATCCGCGCGGTCGCCTTACTTCCGCATTTTTTAAAAAGAGTATAGTAAATAGGCTCCGCGTAGGCGTGAAACAGCGCGCGAAACGCTTCCTGGTCCCCGTTTTGAATGCGCTGCAACAGATCTGTTTGCTCCATGGCACCCTCCTTGTGCGGCGGGCGTTGGCCGGCCGGTTGTGATGGGATACAGTAGGCAGCATTTTCTTGTGTACCGCTGATACCATATACGACATCACACCGCCCTTATCCTGCTTATAACCTGATCTCAGTTTATAAAAAGAAATAAAAAACAAGAAAAACCGCCCGCGTTGACACGCGGGCGGTTCAAAAGCACAATACTTTATTATTTTGCGGTTAGTTCCGGCGCAAGTTGAGCGCAGATGTCCAAAAGCTCCGCGTTGCTCATGGAAGTGGTACGCCCCTGCGCGTACAGCGCATCCAACCGTTCCTTTACGCGCTCCACAACCGGATGTTTCTTGGAAATCGGCTCAGCCCCTTTTAACGCGGGGAGGTTCGCATTCATCCAGTACGCGATCCCCGCGAGGCCGCTGTGGGCGTCTACCACCACGGTAGACGGGCGGTTGAGTATGGCCTGGGTGTTGAATATGCTGTAAATGTGCTCATCCTTTAAAAGACCGTCCGCGTGTATGCCCGCGCGGGTGGAGCAGAAATCCTTGCCGACGAACGGAGTTTGCGGCGGGATCTCATAGCCGATCTCTTTTTCAAAATAATCCGCGATTTCGGTGATGACGTCAAGACGCATGCCGTCCTCATGACCCCGCAGGCTGCAATACTCTATGATCATGGCTTCAAGCGGGCAATTGCCGGTGCGCTCGCCAATGCCAAGCAGCGAACAGTTGACGGCGGACGCGCCATAGAGCCAGGCGGAAGCGGCGTTGGTGACCACCTTGTAAAAGTCGTTGTGTCCGTGCCATTCCAAGAGACTGCTTGGGATGTTGGCGTAATGCCGCAGGCCGTAGATGATGCCGGGCACGCTTCGGGGCATCGATGCGCCAGGATAGGCTACGCCAAGGCCCAGCGTGTCGCAGCAGCGGATCTTGATGGGGATGCCGGATTCTTCGCTCAGCTGGCTCAACGCATAGGCAAAGGGCACCACAAAGCCGTAATAATCCGCGCGCGTAATATCCTCGAAATGGCAGCGGGGGCGGATGCCGCGTTCCAGGGCCATCTTAATGACCTTAAGATACTGGTCCATTGCCTGCTTGCGCGTCATGTTCATTTTTTTGAATATGTGATAATCCGAGCAGCTTACGAGTATGCCCGTTTCCTGCACGCCGATTTCCTTGACAAGGTCAAAGTCCTTTTCGGTGGCGCGAATCCAGGTGGTGATCTCAGGAAAGCGGTACCCGCGCTGCTGACATAATTCCACCGCCTGCCTATCCTGCTTGCTGTATACAAAAAATTCGCTCTGGCGCACAATGCCGCGCGGACCGCCCAGATTATGCAACAGGTCAAATATGCGCAATATCTGCGCAGGGGTGAACGGTGCGCGGGATTGCTGACCATCCCGGAACGTGGTATCCGTAATCCAAATCTCTTCAGGCATGCGCATGGGCACGGTGCGGTAGTTGAACGCGACCTTAGGCACCTGATCGAAATGGAACATTTCCGGGAACAGGTTGGGGGTGGCGACATCCTGCACCTGATATTTGTAGTAATCCTCGCGCAGCAGATTGGAGTGGTCGTCGAATACGATTTTGCTCATAACCGTTCTCCTTATATGTTTTTGCATGCGTGCATGCATGTATACAATAAAAAACAATATTAAATCTATTATACACGGAAATCAGGGGCCGTCAATAGTTTGTGTAGCTGTGGCACATGTTTTGCTCATATTCATACAAACCTTGCTGGGGCTTCTGGCGCGACACGGATGCTTTTTTTTGATAGAAGAAATGCGTCTGAACCGCAGTTTTTATCAGTTATCAAACATTTTTATATATACAAAATGAAAAAATTGCGTAAATCATGCGCAAAAATAATTGCTTCGGCAAAAAGCGCCATAAATACAGACGTTTTTTTAAAAATCATCACCGAATATTTGTCAAAATTACCGTAACCCAGTTGATTTTTATTGTATAATTTTATAGAATAAAGTGATTTCCCTTCCATGTACAATAACGCGCGATAGGAGTCTGCGTATGAGTCCCCACAAAAGGACATGCATTATCGCCCAGACCGGCTGCGATATTTTAATGGATGAAGCGGAGCGGGAGGGCATATTTCTCATCCCGGACCGTGTGACTCATAAGGACAGGGAGTATTTGAGCCTTGTGGATATCGATTCCACCAAGCTCTACCATATTCTGCGCACGACGGACAAGCTTCCCACCAGCGCGCATTCGGGTCCCACCGTGTTCATCGACGTATTCAAACGGGCGCAGGAATACGATGAGATTATTTGTATCGTATTAACTTCCAAAATGTCCGGTTCCTACAACGGCGCGGTCCTTGCAGCCAACATTGCAAAAGAAGAGGGCTTTCCCGTCCCCATCCACATTTACGATTCGCTTTCGTGCTCCCACGGAATGGGAATTATCGTTCGGGAGGCAAACCGCCTGGCGAACGAAGGCCTGACGGCTCGGGAGATTATTGAGCAGCTGGATGTATTGCGTTCGAATGTTTGCATCTACTTTATGCTTGAATCCCTTAAATGTGCCTGGCAGGGAGGAAGGGTCAGCGCGCTGGGCCCGCTGTTTACGGACAAGCTGGGCGTCAGACCGCTTTTTATGTTTCATGATGGCCTTATGCGGCCCGTGAACATACTGCGCAACGCCAGGGAAGGCATGCGCGCGCTGGTTCGAAGATATGAAAAGGAAGCTGACCGAACGAAGACCGGTTACATCCTCCACGGAGACGATATCCACAGGGCGCAGCGGGTGGAAGAAATGATCCATGCGGCAGCACCCGAAGCGGGGCTTGAAATTGGTATCGTAGGTCCCCCGATTGGGCTTCACTGTGGGCCTTCCACAGTGGGCATTGCATTTGTAAAACGGGCGGATGCCCAGGCATGATATATCTGCTGACGGGCGCCCTTTCCTTTGCCCTTTTTGTGTTCTTTGACGTAAAAAAAGCCCAAGGGGAACGTACTGCGGTTTTCTGGTTTGCCGCTGGGGCGCTGCTATTGATTGCTTCGACGGGCATGCTGCTTGCACCCGCATTTACGGGAGAGCGGGCACCATGGCGCAATGTATTCGGCGTAATTGCCATAGCTTGGTTTGCCATATATCTGTATGTGCTCTTCGGGGCACTGCCCGCGAAGCAGGCCTACGGGGATAAACGGCTTTCCGTTGTAAAAAGTGGGCCGTATGCGCTTTGCAGGCATCCTGGCGGCTGGTGCTTTTTGTTCCTGTACGGAAGCCTGTATTTGTTTTCCGGGGGAACGGAGATGCTCTTTGGAGCCATCCTGTTTCCTGCTTTGAATTTTCTGTATATCTGGATTGAGGATACCTATCTGTTCCCGAAATACATCGCGGGATATGGGGATTACAAACGGGAGGTTCCGTTTTTGCTGCCCAACAGGCACAGCATCGGAGCGTTTTTTAAAAAGCCGTAAGGCACCGGGAAGGGGGGAGCGGGCGTGTCCTTCAAGCAGGAGCTAAAAGAACTCACACACGAGCAGATCTGGCAAAAATACTGCGGATTCCTGGATATCTCAATGGAAGAATATATGCAGATCCAGCTCAGGCTTCTGCAGGAACAGCTCATGCTCTTCGAAAAGAGTGAACTTGGGCGGCGTATTATGGGCGGAAACGTCCCCCGAACCGTAACGGAGTTTCGAAAAACCGTCCCTCTCACCACCTATGACGACTATGCGGATATATTGCTTTCAAAAAATGAGGAAGCGCTTCCCGCGCCGCCTGTGGTATGGCTTGAAACCACATGGGAGAGCGGCAGCCATCCCAGTAAGGTGGCGCCCTACAGCGAGGAAATGCTTTCCGTATACAAAAACAACATACTATCGGCGCTTTTGCTGGCCACTTCCTCGGGGCGCGGCAAGTTCCATGTAAGGGCCACTCAGCGTGCGCTGTATGGCTTGGCACCCCTGCCATATCCCACGGGTTTGCTGCCGCTTCTTATGAAATCGGAGCTTGATATGCATTTCCTGCCGCCGCTCAAAGATGCGCTTAAAATGACATTTAGTGAGCAGAACCGCGTTGGGTTCCGCCAAAGTCTGAAGGGCGGCATCAATCTGTTCTTTGGAATGAGCAGCATCGTATACGCCATCACCAAGAATTTCAGCCTGAATAAGACGCCCACAGGTGAAAAACAGAAGCGCATGTTCTTCCGGCCTCATATGATCTGGAGGATACTTAACGCGAAATATCGCAGCTTCCGGGACGGCACGCCGATACGGCCTGCCGACCTGTTCCGGCTCAACGGATTTATCTGCGTGGGCACGGACTCGGCGCTCTTTAAGGAAGATTTGGAACGCGCGTGGGGCTGCAGGCCCCTAGAAATCGCGGGGGGCACGGAGCCTACCTGTATTGCGACGGAAACATGGAGCAAAAACGGGCTTATATTCTTTCCGGACGCTTGCTTCTATGAATTCATACCCGAAAGCGACATGCTTAAAAACATGGAGGACCCCTCCTATACGCCGCGTACATTTTTGATGGACGAGCTTGTTGCCAACGAAAATTATGAGCTTGTCATTACGGTGTTAAAGGGCGGCGCGTTCATGCGTTACCGCGTGGGCGACATGTACCGCTGCCTGCGCCTGAAAAACGAACAGGATAACATTTATCTGCCTCAGTTTGAATATGTGGACAGGGTGCCCAAGGTGATCGACATCGCGGGCTTTACGCGTATCACCGAGCGGGCGATTAGTAAAGTAATTGAGGCTTCCCGCCTTCCGATCGCGGACTGGTTTGCGCGCAAGCAATATGACGATCAGAAGCGGTCCTTCATGCACTTGTATGTGGAAATCGACGAGGCCGCCGAGGGCCGCGCGGAGTTTACCCGCCAGCTGATTCGGGACCATATGAGCATTTACTTCCGTCATTACGATCACGATTACCATGACCTGAAAAAGCTTTTGGGCATAGAGCCGCTCCAGGTGACGCTATTGACACGCGGCATTATGGAGGAGTACGCCAAAAAATCCGGCAAAGCAATTCGCAGGATGAATCCGCCCCAGCAGGAGATCATAAACCTTCTGTACCTCCAGAATGGCGAAATGGGCAGGGGGGGTGATGGGTTTTGTCGCTGAATGAGATCTCCTTTAACCTGATACCGCTCATCGGCCTTCTTTGCAACGCATTCTTATTCCTGACGCTGTGGACAGCCAGAAAGACCCCGGTCATCTATTCGTTCATGGCGCTTCTTGTGACGTTTATTCTCTGGACGGCAGGCTCCTTGTTCATGCGCCTGGAGGTTTATCCGGGCATGGTGTTCTGGTTTGAAGTCTCGCTTTCGGGTATTTGCCTGGTTCCGTATTTCTATTTCCTGCTGGCCTGTGCGTTTACCAATGAACGGGCAATATTCTTAAAGTATCTTTGGGGTGCGCTGACCATTGTGGTAATCGCGCTCAATCAGTTCGATGCGTTCATCGCCCATCCGCTTATCGTCAACTCCGCAGGTGAAAGAGAATTTGCGTACATCGTCCAACCCGCGGTATGGCTGCTGATTTTGTATGCCGTATTGGTGCTCGGCTCCATTGGACGCATACTTTCCAAGAATATGAAGGGCGGCACGTTAAACAGGTCCCATTTCATGCCGCTCATCATCGGCGTGTTTGCGATGTTTGCGCTCACACTTTTAGACCTTGTGCCCGGCTTGGGTTCCTGGCCCACAGATTCGCTTGCCTGTACCATCAACGCGCTGTGCATCTACTATGCGCTTTATAAAAAACGCGTGTACGCTTTAAGCCAGATCACATCCAAAGGTGCTACTTACCTGATTTCTGCCGTATTGACCACGGTAGTCCTTGTGACAAGCTTCCCGATCTTGGACAATTATCTTGCCGCCACGCTGGACGCGGGGGCGTTTAATCGTTCCATGTTTATCGCCGTACTGTTTTCGCTGCTCGGCATTCTGATATTCAGCCTTTTAAACTCCCTGCATGAATCGCTGTTCGTTAAGGATCAGATTGAACGCGAAAATAAAATGAAGACATTCTCGCTGGCCATCAACAAGACGCTCAAGCTCAATGAGATCGTCGTTACATATGTAGATTTCCTGCGCGAAAGCAGCGCCACGGCACAGATTCATGTATGCCTGCATGTGCCTGAGGAGCAGTGCTACCGCACTACCTCAGACTATTCTTGCCTCAATAAACGCCTGATGCTTAGAGAGGACAACTCGCTTGTACAATGGCTGCAGCAGAACGACAAGGCGGTCGTATATAGCGAGTTCCTGCAGACCCCACACTATAAGTCCATGTGGGAGACGGAAAAGCAACTGCTGCAGAGCATCGGGGCGGCGGTGATAGTCCCCATCAAATGCGACGGGCAGCTGGTGGGCATGACGTTCCTTTCCGAAAAGGTGAACCGCCGTTCCTACACGTACGACGAGATCAATTTTATGGAGTCGGTCGTTTCTATCGTCTCCATCGCCATCAAGAACGCGAATTTGTATGAGACAATCGAGCGGGAAGCGCAGCGGGATTCGCTGACCGGCCTCTTCAACCGCCGGCATTTCAACCAACAGTTGCAGGAGGATTTTCAGCGTGCCCGGTCGCATTCCATCGCCGTCATACTCTTCAATCTGGACGATTTCAGGCTCTACAATGAGCTGTACGGCAGCGGCGAGGGCGACCGCGTTTTACAGCATTTTGCGCATATCGTGCAGGGCATTGTCGGCAATCGCGGTACCGTCGCCCGTTATGGCGGTAAAGAATTTGCCGTGATTTTGCCGTTTTCCGGCGCTTCCACCGCAGAAGAGGTGGCGCAGCGCGTGAAGGAGAGCTTTGCAAATTACCTGGCTCAGTCCGGCGGCGGCACACAGAAGTTCCTGACATTCTCTGCCGGTATCTGCTCCTATCCCACTGCTGCGGCCAATGCGGACCAACTGCTTTCCTACGCCAACCTTGCTGTGTATTCCGTTAAGAAAAACGGCAAGAACCGCGTTATGACCTATACGCGCAACATCGCCGTGGACGATCCCGTTTCGCCAAAGAGCAAGGCCTCCATCGTGCAGGAATACACCTCCACCATATACGCGCTGACCGCCGCGATCGACGCGAAGGACCACTATACGTTCAGCCATTCGCAGTGCGTATCCTCCTACGCTGCGCAGCTTGCTTCGGCGGCGGGCCTGAGCGAAGAGCATGTGGAAATTATCCGGCAGGCGGGGCTTTTGCACGATATCGGCAAAATCGGCATACCGGACAGCATACTTTCCAAGGAAGGCAAGCTGACAGATGAAGAATTCCGCATTATGCGCGGGCATGTGGAACGCTCCATTGAAATGATACGGCATCTGCCGTCGCTCGATTATGTCATCCCAGTGGTACTTGCCCACCACGAGCGTTTTGACGGCAGGGGCTACCCGCGCGGCATCGCGGGGGAGAGCATTCCCATAGGCGGACGCTGCCTGAATATCGTCGATTCGTTTGACGCTATGATATCCCGCCGCTCCTACAAGGAGACCATGCCCGTGGAAGCGGCGCTCAATGAGATTCGCGTCAACCTCGGAAAGCAGTTTGACCCGGAACTTGGCCAGCTCTTTATCACGTTGGTCGAAAGCGGGCAGGTCAACGTAGTAAGTTATTAGGGTTTATTCCCATTTTTTCGGTCCCATGTATTGCGTCCCCTTTTGCGTGCATGCATACTATGAGTAGATGCAAAAAGCATAAGGGGGTTTTTTATGCCAACTCAGGTATGGGCGCACCGCGGGGCAAGCGCATATGCGCCGGAAAACACTCTCCCGGCATTTAGAAAAGCGATTGAAATGGGCGCGCAGGGGATTGAACTTGACGTACACGAAAGCGCGGACGGGGAGCTTGTGGTCATACACGACGAAACTGTGGACAGGACCTCAAACGGCCATGGCCGCGTGGTGGACCAGACTCTCAAGGAATTGAAGGTGCTGGATTTCTCTAACGGCAAAGCAGGCTTTTCGGATGTCCGAATTCCCACATTGTCTGAGGTGTATGAACTTTTAAAGCCCACCGGCTTAAGCATTAATGTAGAAATCAAATGCGATGTCATCATCTATTGGGGCATCTGGGAAAAGCTTATCGCGCTTGAACGTGAAACCGGCATGCAGGGGCGTATCATATATTCTTCCTTCAACCATTACGTATTGCCCAAAATCCGTGAACTGGATCCAGATGCTAAAATTGGCCTACTGTATGGCGAAGCGTTGGTGGACCCGTGGGTATACGCCAACTATCTCCATGCGGACGCGATCCATCCGCATTACCGTGCAGTGCTTTATGGGCCGGGTCTAATAGAGGGCTGCAAGAAGAACAATGTAGCCATAAATACATGGACGGTGGATGATCCTGAGGCGATTTATAAGCTTGCGCAGGCCGGGGTGGAGGCCGTTATCTCCAACAAGCCCGATGTTGCGCTGGAAGCGGTGGAAAGGGCGCAGCAAAAATAAAAGGGCACGAATTTCAGCACCCGATAAATGCTTCTATAAATACCTGATAGGGCGTTTGTGAAATGGTTTTAGGCCGTTACGGGGCCCGAAACGGTGGTTGGAGGCAGAGCCCCCAACGTACAATTTTTAAACACCAAGGGGCGCTAATGCGCCCCGTTTCTATACTACCGGTCGCGGCTTTCCCAATGCGGCGTTTTTCGCTTTCCAATAGCGCCCATACTGGCCGCGCGCACGGGGGATTTCCCAACCCTCAATGGAGAACGCGTCGATCATCGCTTCCTCTTGAGCGGCGGCGCGGGCGGCAAATTTCACAAGGAGCTTTGTATCCGGCGCGCCGCAAGCAAATACCCGCGCTTCCTCGTCAAGCCACGCCGCTTCCAGCGCGTCTCGCTGCCTGCGCAGTTCCGTTACATCAATCAATCCGGCCAATACGGCTCGGTGCAGTCGCTCTCGTTTAAGCCAGTACGACCGTCCCTGTGCTTCGTTTTCAAACACGGGAGCTCCGCTTTGGACGCCGAAAAATAATGGCTTGAACGCCGAGATGCAAGGCGTGGACGCGCCCGTCGCCCAGATTGTCATAGGGGCGTTTTTTCGCAGTACGGCCACGAAGCTGCCGGTGGTGTGATCGCCGACCAACCCGCCCGCGTGCATGCATACGCTGTTTACGGCCCCATGGGTAAACTCGTGGCCTTCCAATGCGGGGGGATGGGTCCTTAATGCGCGCATCATGGATTCAGGGTCCTGCTGCCCAGATGTCAGCGCGCAAGTCGACTGCGCCCGACGGGCTTTGGCTGCGGAAAAGAACGTATAAACGGGCTCCCGATACTTTCGCACAAAATCCTCGCCCTCCGCAACGCCATGGCGCAGCGTATGCTCTTTCTGCAAGCTCAGGCAGTTGGATATCGCCCCTTTTTCTTTCACTTCCGCTGCGGCCCAGCTTCGCCCGGCGGTTTCCAGTATAAAGGCACGGTCCGGGTCTGCGATCAAGAAGCTGTTGTCATAGCGGAAGTCATGGTCATAGCCGCAGTTCCCCCCCTGCCCGTGTCCCTCCAGCAGCGCTGTGATAACGGATACGGCCTCTTCCGCGGTTTTCGCCCGTTCCAGCCCAAGCCGCAGCAGGTCCATCCCCGTCAGCGCGTCCGGCCCTTTCTTGGCTTTTGTAAATACTGCCTCGTTGCCAATGGCTACGCCATGCTCGTTTACGCCCATCTCTGCGCCCCAGATCCAGTCGGGCTTAAACAACAGCGCCGCGTGGGTATGCTCCGCCTGCGGCACGGCGATATAGGTGCACTGTACCGTGCTGCCCGGCGCGTAATTCCGGCCGGGCACAAAGCGGATGACATGCGGTTCATTGGGGCTGCGGTCGCTGTTTTTAGCAAGCAGCGTATGGCCGCCCTTGGTGGCACAAGGCAGCGCGCAAAGCGTATCGCACATGGGAATGCTCCTTTCCTAAACGCATCTGAGACTTGCTTATTACTCCATATATTGACTATATTACAAAACAGAAGTGCAGTAAAGTTCAGAGATGAAGCGGCTACGGCGTAGTATGCAGACCCTATTATAGTAACACAGGCGCGCTATTCCTCAGCGCGCCTGTCGGCTTAATTTTTCGGGAAATACTGATACAACGTGCACGGTATGCCGCCGTTTGTAAGCTTACGGCGCTTATCCGCACGCTGGCCGTACACGCGCTCAAACTCGCGGTCTGCCGTGATGATGGCCTGCTTGTAGCCAGGCAGACGGGAAAACACTTGGCGCATTTCCTGATACAGGCTTTGCGCCTCTTTTTTGTTTAAAAGCCGTTCCCCATAGGGCGGGTTGACGGCAATGAGTCCTTCGCCTGATTTCGCGGGCAGGTCCTTCAACGGACGTACTGCCCAACGGAGCATGACGCCCGCCTTTTTCGCGTGGCGCTTGCAAAGCTCTATGCTGTGGGCATCGATATCGCTGCCCTCAATGTCTACTGGCGTCATGTCGATCAAATCCTGCGCTTCCTCCTTGGCAGCCTGAAACGCGCCGGGGGAAAGGAAGTGCCAATTTTCCGCCGCAAACTCCCGGGAAAGCCCGGGTGCGCGGCGCTGCGCGATCATTGCGGCTTCTATGGGGAATGTGCCCGAGCCGCACATCGGGTCTATAAGCGGCACGCCATTGCGGTAGCGGGATAACAGCAGTATACCAGCGGCGAGCGATTCGGCTAAAGGTGCCGCCACATTCCATGTACGGTAGCCCCGGCGAGAAAGCCCCGCGCCGCAGGCGTCAAGCGCGAGCGTGGCCACATCCCGAAACAACCCTACTTCCACGATTACTTCGTCCCCGGTTTCGGGTAGCAACTGCGTACGGTAGCTCTGGCGCAGGCTTTCCACGATTGCCTTTTTAGTGATGCTCTGGCAGTCGGATACGCTGAACAGCGCGCTCTTGGCGGATTTGCCGTTGACGTGGATGTTGGCGTCGCGCTTCAAATATTGCTTCCAGGGCAGCGCCTTGACTCCTTCAAACAGCTCGTCAAAGCTTGTCGCAGGGAAGCTGCCTACCACAAGCAGCACGCGCTCGGCACAGCGCAGCCATAAAAGCGCGCGGGTCAGCGTAAGATCGTCCCCGGAAAACAGCACGCGCGCGTCCAGTACCTCGTCCACGGTAATGTGAAGCGCGCGCAGTTCCATTGCGACGATGGACTCCAGCCCCAGTTTGCAGGTGGCGATAAATTGCATTCGTACTCCTTTGTGCGGTTCGTTACAGCAACCAATTTGGTTTCTTTTTATTAGAATGCTGCGCCTTACTCTTCTAATACGCGCAGCAGCTTGCTTATGGCGTTGTTGAGCCGTACCATGGAGATGCCATAGGCGGTGGCCAACTGCGTCTTTGTTGCATCTTCCGAGCGGCTACGGCAGGCAATGTATTCAAGTGCCGCCGCAAGCGCGTGCACCTGCTGCTCTTTCAACTGCGGGAGCCCGCCCGTGTTTTTCACATATTTGGAGAACAGCTCCGCAGCTTCCATAATGCAATCCGTGGAACGCTCGCCCTGCATGTTGGCCATGGCGAGCTCCAAAGCCCGCTGATAGGGGGCGGGGAGGCGCTTGCCCTTATCGAATGCGCGTATGCTCACGCGGCTTTGTACCAGCCGTCCGTTGATGTAGGCGATATACGGCTCCTGCGCGTTCATATGCTTTAGCATGGCAAATACGTCCTGCTTGACCGAATCGGGCTGAAGCTGGTCCAGTTGGAACCGGCGTAGCACGCGTTCCGCTTCCTGGTCCCCAAAGCCTGCAATCAACGACAAGACGGCACGCTTGGCGGTAGATTCGGGTAGACGGAGGCTCCACACAAACAGCGTGCGGAAGGATTCATCCGTCGCCCAGCGCTGCTTTAGCGCCTCGGTGGGCTGGCGGCTGAACTCGTTGATTTGACGCACGCGTGTAAGCACTTCCAAGTAGGGTACTTGGTAATGGTACAGCCAGTCGATATGTTCCGGCTTACCCTCCGCCGCGCGGTGGCAAACGCGCCGGTAATACGCGGCGATGGTATCCTGCGGATCAATTTTTAACAGCCTGTCGTAGCAGGCCTGTGCCTGCCGGTACTGCCCTAGATGGTAGCGGCATACGGCCATGCGGTGCAGCGTCCCCTCATCATAGGGGAATACTACCTGCAGCTTTTTTAGTACAGAGAGTGCCTCCTGCATGCGGCCAAGCTCCATAAACACAACGGCCATGCGGTTCCAGTCCTGCGGGTCCTCCGTGTTGGAACCAAGCAGAAACTCCATTTCGCGCGAAACGCCCGTGTCGTCCTTGGCGGCATGCAAAAACAGAAGCAGGTTGCAGTGCGCCTGCACATCGCCCGGGGCTTCTTCCAGCACGGTTTTGATGCTTTCCATGGCGTGCCTGAAATCCCGCTTGCAAAAATAAGCGAGCGCGAGGTTGCTGCGCACAAACAAAAATTCTTTATGCTTTTTTGCGGCCTCGCTTAGCAGCTTCACGGCTTCGTCCATGCGGCCGTTCTCTAGAAGTTGCCGCCCCCGCGCGCAGGCGTTCAAAGCATCCCGTTCTTCGGGCGGTTGCACGCCGGGCATGCTGTAGAGCATGTTTTCGTCCTCAATCACATCCAGCATGTCGAGCGCATCGGCCACATATTCGCCGTCCGGATCCAGCGCCAGGTAGCTTTCCAGGCTATCGTGCGCGTGGGAAAATTCCTGCAGCCCCAAGAAGTTGCAGGCAATGCCAAAGAAGCACTCCGCCGGGCTTTCCGTACGGGAGAGCAGCGGAAACAGCATGCGGTTGCTTTCTTCATACCGGTGCATTTCAGTAAGGACTTCGGCAATGGCAAGATGAATTTCCACATTTTCAGGATCGCGCCGGTATGCCTGATGATAGTAGCCGATGGCTTCAATCAGGTCGTTGCGGTCCAGCCGTTCCGACCCGCGGCGCAGGAAAAAAGCCCCGTCCCGTTCGAACGGAATGATTCTTCCGATGCGCTTTTTATTGTCTTTGTGCATACCGCTTCTCCTATTGCCTGCAGAGTTTAAGCGCCGCCGGCTTCCCTGAGCAGGGAAGTTAGCGCCTGCGCATCAAACGCGTAGGTCTTCCTGCAGAACTGGCAGGTAAGCTCCGCTCCGCCGTCCTGCTCAATCATATCCGTCAATTCTTCGCGCCCCAGCGCGATGAGTGCGCGCTCCGTACGCTCTACGCTGCAGTCGCACTCCCAGACGGGCGAAAGCCCTCCGGTCAGTTCCAGTTCCATGTCAGAAAACAGTTCTTTAAGAACGGCTTCAAGCGACTTGCCCTCTTCCAGCTTTATGGAAAGGGACTCAATTTGCGCCGCCTTTTCCTGCAGCAGCAGCAGATCTTCCTCGGGGCAGCCGGGCAAAGGCTGGGCAAACAGGCCGCTAGCTGCAAGTACGGTTCCGTCCTCGGGACGCATACGCACGCCCAGATACACAAGGCTGGGCTGCTGTTCGCTTATGGCAAAATATTGCGCGAAATCCTCCGCCACCTCGCCGGAAATGAGGTTGACCTCGCCCACGTATGGTTCGCGCAGGGAAAGGTCGCGTACCACGGTCAGTTTGCCCGTGCTCCCCACTACGCCGGAAACATCCAGCTTTCCGGAGGGTTTTAAGGGCAATTCCACGTCCGGGTTCGCCACGTAGCCTTTTACACGGGCTTGAAACCGGCCGGTACAAACGAGATTGCCTGCGGGGCCGTTGCCGCGCAGTATGGTGGTGAGGCTTTCCTCCGCATGTTTTAACTGTGCCGCCATCATGGCGGTGGCCATCAGCTGACGTCCCAATGCCGCTGTACATACGCGGGAAAGCGAATGTACCCTGCGGGCTTCGTCAACCATGATTTTGCCTGAAATCGCCGTTACCCGTATGGTGCCGCCCATCAGCAAGGCCTGAACTATCGTATCCTTCTGTTGCATTTTTCTTCCTTAGATATTACCTAATATAGTCGCGCAGAGGGCAGCATTGCACTGTCCTAACGCATTTCTTTTTATTGCGGTTTTACCGCGGCAAACTGGATGCGTTCAGTCGTATCCTTCGGTGCGTGAAGCGTAAACGCCTCGTATGCCCGAACGTCTAAAAAACCTGAATCCTCCAGCCAATTTGTCAGTTCCCGAACGGAGTGAGCGCGCTGCACGTGCCTCTCGTCAAACCGCTCGTACAGGCTTCCGTTTGAAAGAAAGAGTGCCAATTGCATCTCGCACAGGTGCGAGGCTGCGTCGTAACTGTTTTTCCACAGGTATACGCAGGCGTCTTCCGCTTCCCCGAACGTGTTGCATCCCAACACATGCTCTAGCTTATATCGGCTGCTAACGTCAAACAAAAGCATGCCGCCGGGCTTCAATGCGGCGTGGGCGGCCTTGAAAAACGCACGGGTTTCCGAAGCGGAAAGCAGGTAATTTACGCCGTCGCACGCAGATATAATGGCGTCCACTTGTTTATGGAGCCGGAGCTTCTTCATATCCTGCTGCACAAACGGGATTGAAAGCCCGCAAAGCCGCGCGTTTTCGGCAGCCTGATACAGCATAGCTTCGGACCGGTCAATGCCGGTAACAACATGACCATGCCGCGCAAGCCGAACGGAAAGCTGGCCGGTGCCGCAGGCGCAGTCCACAATTGCGGCGCCGCGCATCTCGGCGCGAAGGAGAAAGCCATTCAGGTATGCGGCCCATTCGTCATAGTCCACATCCCGCATCAAAGCATCGTATACTTTTGCTAAAGCGGTATAGCTATCCCCCATATCTCCTCCACCGGACTAATATTGTACACTACAACCCGCATATCGCGCAATGCCAACAATGGGCGTAAGCATTGTACAAACATTCGTGTCAATACTCATCCGTAATAAAGCAAGCCTCCTTTGGAAAGGAGCGGTCCAGCGCTTGTGCGCTCTCCGGGTCAAGAATTTCCGCTTCACCGTTTGCAGCAAGCTCCGCAATGGATCGGTAACCGCATAAAAACTGGCCCAGCCGCCCGGCTTCTAAGCGAATCTGCGGGGCGCGGTCTGTTAGGTTTCCAGCGCCGTCCCATACGCCCGCGTTCTCAGGTACGGTCGTATCCGTCACTTCAAATACAAAAGAATCATCCCCGATGATCGCTTTGAGCGCCTCGGATACGTCCGCAATGCCCATCACCCCTTGGGGGAGTATTTCAAATGTTGCGCCATTCAGATGAGCAGGCGAATCCGGCGGCAGCTTCACGTGCAGCTCCCGGCCTGCAGCCTCAAAAGAGAGCGCGTTTAGAAGCATAGTAAGCGTTTCCTCGTTCAATGCAAAGCACTCTTCCGCGTGCACGCGGTCAACCGTTACATAGTACACGCAGTAGCCCAGCACGTCGGCACCTTCCCTTCGAACCAGGCAGAGCGCCCCGTCTGAGGCGTAATCCCGCATTTTATAGGCGAAATCCGCCACCGTGCGGGAAACGCAGCCGGAGTAGCGCGCGGTTGCCTTCTGGTAACAAACCTGCAGCATGCCAAGGCCATGGTACAAATCCTGCCGGGAAATACCCTCGGGCAGGGCGGCATGGCGTGCGTTCTGTAGCGTCAGGTGCAGCGTATCCGTCGCAGGGTAATGACCGCGTGAAAAAAACGTGGTCAGATGCGCCGGGGTATGGATGACGATTGGGATATGGAACGAGCGCACGCGTTGCATGTGGTGCAGGAATATCTGCTTCATATACCCCAGCCCGCTGCGTTCTGGGTGCGTGGAGACCCCTGTGAGCATGGAAGCGGGGAGTATGCGATTGCGGATGCGCACATGCAGCGGGTAGCTTTGCAGCGCGCTCATCATCACGCCGTCCTCCAGCAGGCAGGAGGAGTACTCGGGGAAATAGCGTTCGGAAAAGAACCAGTCCATAAACTGCTCCGAATCCCCGAAGCAGATGCGCCATAGTTCCCGGTACGCTTCTTTGTCGTTTAATACGGCTGTTCTTACTTCCAGCATATTCTTCCTCCAATATTCTGGTTGCCTGTAAGATACCCACGCTCCGGTGTTATTAATCAGGGTGTTTCCTGCCTTTAGTATATCATACCGGCAGGCGCATTGTTGTGAACGCAGGGTGAAAGGGCTGTATCTCTGCGCATGAAAACGGAGGGCGCAGCCCTCCGTTCAATATCGATCTATTTAGGCTCAATCGTCCACATCGAACGCTTCAAGCTTGGAGCCTTTCTCCCGGGGCTTATTGTCTCCGTGACGGGTCAGGCTCATGGTGATAAAGGCCAGCGCTACCATAATGGCCGCGTAGGGGAACAGCGTATGATAGCCCACATGCTCCAAAAGCGCGCCAGAGAGTATGGGCGTCACGATCTGCGCTGCCATGGAGAATATGTAGTAATACCCGGTATATTTTCCAATATCACCGTAACGGCTGATTTCCACCACCATGGGGTAACTGTTTACATTGATTGCCGCCCATGCGAAGCCGACGAGCGCGAACATGCCGTACAGCGCGGGCGAGAACCGTTCCGCCACGAACGCGCCGGACGCAAAGCAGGCGCTAAGCAGCACAATGCCGATGAGTATCGTCTTTTTGCGGCCTATCTTAGACGCGATGAACCCTATGGGGATGTAGGAGACCACAGCGCCCACAGTGGCTACAAGCAGGCAAGTGGTAGCCTGGCCAACATTTTGCCCCCACACCTGGGTGGCATACTTCGTGAAGGCCGTGGTCACTGCGTTATAACCCATGAACCAGAGCGATACGGAAACCAGTATGAGTATCAGGCTTCGCATGACGGCGGGCGGCAGCTTTTCATTGCCCTGTTCCTCCATGGGCTTCACTTCCTCGGCCGGGTCCACGCCGTAGTTGATTGCCCGCATATTCTCTACAAGCTTTTTTTCCGGTATGGTAAGGCGAAGTACCGTCACCGCCACTATCATCAAAGCAGCGACTGCGAGGAATACGGCGATATAATTGCCGGAAACGTCTTGCTTGCTGGTCAACAGGGGGATCATGCCAAGCGTATACACGCCGCCCAAAGCGCCCATGAGGTTGATGATCGCATTGGCCTTGCTGCGCTGCGGTTTGGGTGTTACGTCCGGCATCAGCGCTACGGCGGGGGAGCGGTAGCAGCCCATGGAAAGCAGCACAAAGCCCAGCGCCACAAAGAACAGCGGGAGCGATTTGGTCTGTGCGGTGAGCGGGACGGCAATCATGAAAACTACTGCGGCGGCCGTACCCAGTAAAATAAAAGGCATGCGTTTGCCCGCCCTGTCGCTCAACGCGCCAAACAGCGGCAACATAAAGAGCGCAAGTATGTTATCTACTGACATGATGAAGCCGGAGACCGTATCCCCCAGGCCGAACGTATCCCGCAGTATCAGCGGGATGATGCTGTCGTACAGCTGCCAGAACGCGGATATTGACAGGAAAGCAAGCCCTACCAGAATGGTGCGCTTATAGTTTAGCTGCATATTCGTCCTCCTTGGATACGGATAATAGATATGGAAAATGCCTGTTTCTATTATATAACGCTGCCTGTATAAAGTATATACGACCCATGTACGGGCCGTGTAGCTTCTCGATAAGCTTTTTTTCAGGGACTTCACCCTTGCACCCCACCCAGAGGGACACATCCCTTGGAAATCCCCTCGTCGGGAACGCCCTATGCGTTCCCGGAGATGGGGCTAGGGCCATAACGGCCCTAAGCCTGTGGCGGAAGAAGTGGCGGCGAAGTCCCAGTGGGCAAGGGAGCATATGCCACCATTGCGAACTGTGGGGCCAGAGACTTCAACGTTCCTGCTTTTTTGGCAATTATATGGCCTATGTTCGGGCCGTATAAAGGATGCGAAAAGATTTACTTTTACTGCGCTTCTTCGCCGCGCTGTTTACGTGTGAGCAGAATAATCCCAACAGGGAGCAAGAGGATGCTGATCCATTGCGAGGTGGAAAGGCCAAGTATCATGCCGCGTGCCGCGTCATACCGGAAAAACTCCAGGAAAAAGCGGATGCATGCGTAGCCTGCAAGATATAGGCCAAGCAGCTTGCCTTCTGCGGGGCGTTTTTTTGCGTACAGCAGCAAAAGGATAAACAGAATGAGATTTAGCCCCGCTTCATAGAGCTGCACTGGAAGCAAGGAAACGCCGGAGGGAGCGGCGGAACCGGCCTTGAACGTCACACCCCAGGGCGGTGCAACCGGCATGCCGTAGCAGCAGCCCGCAAAGAAGCATCCCAAGCGACCCATGGCGTGTATGAGCGGTATGGAAGGGACAAGCGTCTCCATTGTTCTCATGTACGGCAGCTTGTATTTTCGCGTATAGAGGTGCAGAAAGAAGAGCGCCCCAAATACCCCGCCGTAGAACACAAATCCACCAGAAAACAGGGTGGCGATAAGGGCAAGGCTGGGTTTTGGCGCATCCGGTCGGAGCAGCAGTTGAGGCAGCGTGATCAGAAGGTATAAAAGCTTTGCGCCAATGAACACGCCGACGCCCGCATAGCATGCGCTAAAAAAGATATCCTGCCGCGGGATATCCCGGTTGCGCGGGGAATAAACCGCACGCAATACGCCCAATGCCGCGCCGCATGCGATCATCAGCCCGTACATGGGGATGGGGTGGCCGAATATGGTGAAAAACGGAAACATGATTCTCCTTTAAAAAAGGCGGGCAATGCCCGCCTTAATTTAAATTAGTTGGTTTAATTCATGAATTGGCTGTAGTCGGCCGCAGAAAGTCCGATGCCGATGCAGGCAACACAGGCGACAAAAGAGATCGCACAGGCGGCGATAGCGACGATGCTGAGTATGACGCCCGCGTTGGCCATGCCAGAGGGTTCTTCCTTTTTCGCGTTGATGCCTAAAATTAAGCCCACAATGCCCAGCACGATGCCTAAAATTGCACCGTATCCAAAGAACACGCATAAGACGGAAACGATGCCCAAGACCAAGGACGCAATTGCCTTGTTATTATTGGGCTTGTTCTCGCCCGAAGGCACTTGTCCATATTCCATATTGATGATTTCCCTTCCAATTATTTGTGATTATTGTAGCAGACAATCCGGAATGGGACAACCCTGTAAGCGGAGAAATGTAAAATACAGGATGAAAATATAACGGATTTTGTGAATAATATTGTGGGAATTACCGGAATATGGTACCATATCTGCAGCAATTAGGAGTTGGGGGGGAAATATATGCATCCAAACGCAAAAAGCTTTCGCGCGGCTGCGCGTAACAGCCTAAAAGGATATTGGGGATGGGCACTGCTGATATGTCTGGTGGGTGGTATCTTAGGCGGCGCACGGGCCTCCGGTAGCCTAACGAACATCATCACAGTCGTTCGGGACTATGTGCCCGGTTACTGGAACGATATGTTTTGGGTAGCAGGGGCCGGGTTTTTATCCGTGATGTCTATTTGGGGATGGGTTACTCTAATCATCGGCGGCGCGATCGAACTTGGCCTTTGTGCTTACCATACGCGCCTGAACCTTGGGCAAAAGCCGGAGTTCTCCTCGCTGTTTGAACGGTTCGAAATATTTCTGAAGGCGTTGGGCCTCAGGCTGTTTATGTCTCTGTTCATATTCCTTTGGTCGCTGCTGCTTGTTGTACCCGGCATCATTGCCGCATACCGGTATTCCATGGCGCCGTATCTGATGGCGGAATATCCGGAGATGGGCATACGCGAAGCTGTCAGCCGCTCCAAGGAATTGATGAGCGGCAACAAAGGCAGGCTGTTCTGCCTGGATTTGAGCTTTATCGGCTGGTGGCTGCTTTCTGCCCTGACGTTCGGTATCCTTGGCCTTTGGATCGCGCCGTATACATTGACGGCAAGGGCAGCGTTTTATCTGGAGTTGACGGGTAAGCCGTTCGGCCTGCCCAATGCAGCGCAGGCATAAAAGGTTTCCGGCATTACGTGCGCGAAGCGTAGAGCACAAATCTAAAGCAAATATAAATTGAATACCACAAAAAAAGCAGCATGTGCCAGTGATAGGCCCTGCTGCTTTTTATGACTACAAGTTTTCCTTTGCTCTATAGTTGATACATGAATGACGCCGACCCGTTCACGTTTCCTCCGCGCTTAGCCGTTACCTTAGCGGGGGACGCTTTGCTCAGGTGCAGGTCGTGTACGGTCAATTCCTACGGCGGTGAGTTCACCGCTTAGAATTCTCAGATCCCCGGCAGCCAGTTTTTCGCCGTTATACTTTGACTGTGTGACGATAAGCCGCCCATTTTCCAGCGACAGAACATAGTCATATATCATGCGGTCGGACAGTTCATAGAGATTACCATCAATGTAATCATAGACCAATACGCGGGTATCCACGATTCCCGATCCAAAACTGACCGTTGCGCAAAATTCGGGCAATCCGTCGCCAGTTAGGTCGGACAAGTAAACGTTCCAAACCGGCATCCCGTTTAGAAGTACTGTTTCGCCATCGGAAGTAAGAGCCGTGATTTCATATGGCGTCCAGCGGAATGTTGTGCCGGGGTACTCGGGCAGAGTCAATTCCAAACTGCCATCCCAGGGGAGCTGTTCGTCAAGGTAGTAATCCAGCCACTCGCGCGCCTCGTAAGTGCCGGATGAAGCGTCTTCAAAAAGAATCGCCGGATCGGTTCTCACATAGATCGCATATTCTTTTTTATCGCCATTTCTCCAGCCGCATTGAATACGAAACCAACGGTAGCTGTTGCCTTTTTTATAGTCTTCGGAATTCGAGCTTAACGCTATCGCCCAGTTGCTTTCAACCGCAAACGAAACGGTATGGCCGGTGACTGTATATGCGACTTCTTTGTCCAATCTCCGGTCATACTTTGGAGAGCCGTCCGGGTTGGCGATAATGTCCGTTATCGTTATCGTATCGGGAAAACGGTCATTTAATTGCAGCTTGATCATGCTTCCCAATTGGACATACGGCGGATTTTCACTGCGATCAATCGAAATTGGCTGTTCTTTGCCGTCTATCGTAACCGTAGCTTTGACAGACGTATCATCCGCTGCCCAATCCATTGCAAGCCCCACGGTCAGCGCGGCGGCAAGCACGACGGCAGCGACAATGATGATCCGCGACGGCTTTTTGAAGTTTCGTACGTTTTTAATCCGTTCCTTCATTCCGCCCTCGTTGAATCCGCCCTTGGTGCTCTGCCAAATTGGCCGTTACTCGTCCATACTTGCGGGTGCAGCCTCGACGCCCGCGCGGCGCGCCTCATGCTCGGCCGCTGCCTTGGCGCGTTCCTGTTCCAATATGCCGCGCAGCTGCGCTTCCAATTGCTCGCAAAGCTCGCGGTTGTCCTTTAAGAACAGGCGAGCGTTATCGCGGCCCTGCGCCATGCGCATATCGCCGTAAGAATACCATGCGCCGGTCTTTGCGATGAGCTTATATTGCGTCGCGAGATCGAGTATGGAGCCTTCACGCGAGATGCCTTCGCCGTATATGATATCGAATTCCGCCTGCTTAAAGGGCGGGGCCACCTTGTTTTTCACCACCTTAACGCGGGTGCGGTTGCCAACAAACTCCGTACCGCTTTTGAGCGTTTCAATCTTACGCACATCCAGACGGATGGAGGCGTAGAATTTCAGCGCCTTACCGCCCGGCGTGGTTTCCGGGTTGCCGAACATGATGCCGACCTTTTCGCGCAGCTGGTTGATGAACACCACGACCGTATTGGTCTTGGATATGGTCCCCGCAAGCTTCCTGAGCGCCTGGGACATGAGCCGCGCCTGAAGGCCGACATGGGCATCGCCCATATCCCCTTCGATTTCCGCCTTGGGAACCAACGCTGCTACCGAGTCCACCACCACCACGTCCATAGCGCCCGAGCGCACCAGCGCTTCCGCAATTTCAAGCGCCTGCTCGCCGTTGTCCGGCTGGGATACATATAGATCGTCCACGCTGACGCCAAGATTTCCGGCGTAGACCGAATCAAGCGCATGCTCGGCGTCGATAAACGCGGCGGTTCCGCCCGCCTTTTGTGCCTGCGCAATGATGTGCAAGGCAACGGTGGTTTTACCGGAGGATTCCGGCCCGAATATTTCTATGATACGCCCGCGTGGGACACCGCCCACACCCAGCGCAAAATCCAGCTCCAGGCAGCCTGTGGATATGGTGGAAACGGAGATTTTACCCGCAGCGTCCCCCAGCTTCATGATGGCACCCTTGCCGAACTGCTTTTCGATCTGGCTGAGCGCCATTTCCAGCGCCCTGGATTTTTCCACGCCTACGTTTGCCATGCCCAATCCTCCCAGTGCCAAAACTTAGATGTCCGTTGAAACGAGTATATCATATTCCCGCGTACAGGAAAAGGAAAAGTTTCGCAAAAAGAAACTTTTTTGCGCCTTTAGCGAGGGAAAGAGCCGATTACCGGCCAAAAAGTATCCAGAACGGAAACATTATTCTGTCTGCGGCAGTTCCAGAAGGTGACGGCGCAGCATGTCAAGGCCGTTAAGTACGGTAACTTCGCGGATTCGGCTACGGCTGCCGGTGAGCTGTAGACACTTGACAATTGCATCCTTCCCATCCGCAAGCGCGATGTAAACAAGGCCTACCGGCTTCGCTTTTGTAGCGCCTCCGGGCCCCGCAATGCCGGTGGTAGCGAGCGCGTAATCGGTTCCTGAGGTTTTACGCATGCCCATTGCCATTTCCTTCGCGCATTCGGCGCTTACCGCTCCGTATTTCCGTAAGGTGGCGGAAGAGACGCCAAGGCGGCGCATCTTCGCGGCGTCTGAGTATGTGACAGCACCCTCCATAAAGTACGCGGAGCTGCCGGGGATGTCCACCAACGTGGAGGAAATCATGCCGCCGGTGCAGCTTTCGGCAACCGCAAGCGTGAGATTGCGCTCCTCCAATAGGTTTGCGCATACGCCCGCCAACGTTACGCCTTCCGTGGAGTATACCACGTCGCCGATGCGGCCTTTGATTTGATCGATCATGGGCTGCACCAGTTTAAGGCCCTCTTCCTCCGAGGCGCAGCGTGCCGTGACGCGCAGCGTGACCTCGCCGGTTTTTGCGTACGGCGCGATTGTGGGGTTGTCCTGCGCGTCCATTAAATCCTGCAGGCGGTGTTCCACGGTGGACTCACCCATACCGAATATCCGTATTTCGCGGGAATACAGCTTGCAGCCGCTCCGCGCCTCCAAATACGGCATAACCTCCTGCTCAAACATGGGGAACAGTTCGGAAGGTGGACCCGGCAGCAATATCGCAGCTTTCTCGCCGTTTGGCACAATACAGCCGGGCGCAGTGCCGTTGGGGTTTTTTAATATGATGCTGCCTTTCGGAAAATCCGCCTGCTTAAGATTGTTGGGCGTCATTTCCCGGCGAAAGGCAAGAAACCGCTCGCGCAGAGTCTGCTCGCTAGTCGCGTCCCGCTCCATGGGAAGCGCAAACAGGTCCGCTATGGTCTGCTTGGTGAGATCGTCTCCCGTGGGGCCTAGGCCGCCGGAAAGTATTACGATGTCCGCGCGGGAAAGCGCGGTGCGTACGGCGTCCTTTAACCGATCGGGGTTGTCCCCCACGGTGACCTGATGGTAAACGTTCACGCCCAGCGGAGCAAGCTTTTGCGCCATAAACTGTGCGTCCGTGTTGAGCACCTGCCCCATCAACAGCTCGGTTCCGACGCTTATTAGCTCGGCAATCATTTTAAAAGACCTCTTTTGCTTAAAATATTTATGTTTTCTGCATGTCTAAAAGGTTCTGAGGCTAGGAGCAAGGCCCCTGGACCAAAATCAGGAGAACTTGATGCTACCCCGGTTTTTTACCACATAATCAATACCGGACCAGAGGGTGAAGCCCACAGAGATCCACACGATGATATCGTCCAGCGGGAAAAGCGGCCACCAGAGGTACGGCCAAATAAGCGACGCGACCACCGCCACACATTGCGATATGGTTTTTATCTTGCCCAGCCAGCTTGCGGCTATGACGTTGCCGCTTTCCACGGCAATCAACCGGAACCCGCTGATAAACAACTCCCGCGCGATGATGATGATGACGGCAATGGGGGACACAAACGCTCTTGCCGTAAGCATAATGAATGCGCTGCACGTTAAGAGCTTATCCGCCATGGGGTCCATCAGCTTCCCGAAGCTGGTGACGAGGTTGCGCTTTCTTGCGATTTCCCCGTCCAGAATATCCGTAATATACGCAAGCACATATACGCCCGCCGCAACGATATCCGAATACGAAGCGGGGATGTAAAAGCAGGCGACGAATACGGGCACGAGCAGCATGCGAAGAATGGTGAGCTTGTTGGGCAAATTCATATAAGTTCCTCTCCGACCATGTCGTATTCGAGCGCTTTTGTAAGGCAGGCGGTCACATAGGTTCCGGGTTTATGGTGGGGCTTTGCGGGAAGCAGTATTGCGCCGTCCACCTCCGGCGCTTCCGCGTAGGAGCGGCCGAAAGTGGTACCATCCCGTGTTGTTTCAAGAAGCACCTCCACCGTGCGGCCCATGCGCGCTTCGTTCCGTGCGCGGGAGATGCTTTGCTGTTGCGTCATCAGCGCGTCCAGCCGCTGCTGCTTGACTTCCTCCGGTACCTGACCGGGCATATTCGCCGCCGCCGTATGTTCCTCCGGGGAGAAGGCGAACGCCCCCAGCCTGTCAAAAGGATATTCACGTAAGAAAGCGAGCATGCTTTGAAAATCCTGATCGGTTTCACCGGGGAAGCCCACCATCATGGTGGTACGCAGCATGAAATCCGGCGCGTATGTCCGGATATAGGACAGTACGCTTTCAATGTGCGCACGCGTGCCCCTGCGGTGCATGCGTTTTAACATGGCGTCGTCGATGTGCTGCAGCGGGATGTCCAGATAATTGCAGATCTTTTCGTTCCCCGCGATCCCGGCAATCAGTTCCTTGGTCACGGTATCCGGGTAGGTGTAGAGGACCCGCAGCCATTTTAATGCGGAAATCTTGGTAAGTTCTTCCATCAGCGGCATTAGCATGGGCTTGCCATAAAGATCCACGCCATAGCCGGAGGTGTCCTGCGCAATAATGGTAAGCTCCGTTACGCCAGTATCTACAAGCCCCTTCGCCTCGTCAAGTAGCTGCGGCATGGGCACGCTGTTTAGAGGCCCCCGGATCAGCGGTATGGCGCAGTAGGTGCAGCGGTTGTTGCATCCGTCCCCCACGCGAAGATACGCCGAATAAAAGGGCGTGGTCAGCTTTCTGGTAGCGCGAGGCGCGCAGACGGAGGATTTGGGCAACAGACCCGGTAATGTCTCGTATTCGCGTACGCCCAGAAAGTGGTCTACTTCGGGCAGGCCTTCAATGAGATCCTTGCGGTAGCGCTCACTCAGGCAGCCCGTTACGATCAGCGTGTTGCAGCGGCCCTTCTTTTTATAGGCCGCCATTTCGAGTATGGTATTGATGCTTTCCTGCTTGGCGGGTTCAATGAAGCCGCAGGTATTGACGATAAGTACTTCTGCCTTTGCAGGCTCGTTTACAATTCGGTGGCCCGCGTTTTCTAAGATGCCGAGCATACGCTCTGTATCCACGCGGTTTTTGGAGCAGCCCAAAGAAATTACGCCGATATCACTCATCCATGTCCTCGCTTATGTCGGGTTGGTTGCCGAATATCTGTTCATACTGCGCGCGGGTAATCAACAGTTTTCTTGGCTTTGCGCCGTCAAACCCGCTGACATAGCCGTGCTGTTCCATAATGTCTATCAATCTTGCCGCGCGGGCGTACCCCACGCGCAGACGCCGCTGTATCATGGAAATGGAAGCCTGCCCGCTGTCCAGCACAATGCGCACGGCCTCGCCCAAAAGATCGTCCTCCTGCTTGCCGTTGCCCTGCGCGCCTGTGCCTTCCTCCACATCCATTTCCTCTATCAAGTGCTCATCGAATTCGGGCGTGAGCGCCTGCGCCTTGAAGTACTGCACGATGCGCTCCACCTCTTCATCCGAAACATACGCGCCCTGCACGCGTACGGCTTTTCCCGCGCCGTTGGGGTGGAAGAGCATGTCGCCGCGGCCTAAGAGTTTTTCCGCGCCACCGGAATCGAGTATGATGCGCGAATCGATGGCGGAGGAAACCGCGAACGCGATACGGGAGGGGATGTTGGCCTTAATCAGGCCCGTAATGACGTCGGCAGATGGCCGTTGGGTCGCCACAATCAGGTGGATGCCCGCCGCGCGCCCAAGCTGCGCGATGCGGCAGATGCTGTCTTCTACGGTATCCGGGGCCACCATCATCAGGTCCGCCAATTCGTCTATGATGATAACCAACTTCGGAAGCTTGTCCTTAGGATCCTTCTGCAGCTCGTTGAAGCGCTCTAAGTCCCGCGCGCCGATTTTTGCGAACCGCTTGTAGCGCTCTGTCATTTCCCTTACACCGCCTGCCAATGCGCCTGCGGCCTTCTTCGGGTCCGTCACTACAGGCACCTTCAGGTGCGGCAGCACGCCAAACGCGGAAAGCTCCACCACCTTCGGGTCTACTAATATCAGATGAAGGTCGGCGGGGGAGCACTTATATATAAGGGAGATGATGATGTCGTTGATGCATACGCTTTTTCCCGAACCTGTCGCACCCGCAATCAAAAGATGCGGCATTTTCGCAAGGTCGGCCACAATCACTTTTCCGGCGATATCCTTGCCCAGAGCGAGTGTGATGGGGGATTTTGAGGCGGCGAATTCCTTGCTGTCTACCACGTCCCGCAGCACGACGGTCACGGTATCCTTGTTGGGCACCTCAATGCCCACCGCGGCCTTGCCAGGTATGGGCGCTTCGATGCGGACGCGCGGAGCGGCAAGAGCGAGCGCGATATCGTCCGAAAGTGCGGTAATCCGGTTAACGCGCACGCCGGGCGCGGGGGCAAGCTCAAACCGCGTGATCACGGGGCCAACGCTGATGTTGACAACTCTGGCAGAAACATTGAAGCTCGCCAGCGTATCTACCAAAAGCTTGCCTTTTTCCGCGGGCGATTCGCTGCTGCGCGCATAGCTTGCAAGCGCTGGGTTTAAAAGGCTGAACGAAGGAGGTACATACGGAATATCCTGCGCGGCCTGGTGCGTGGGAAGGGGAGTTTCCGCTTTTTGCTGCGGCTCCATATTCAGCTTTACCTGCACGGGCTCCGCAATGGGCAGCGCCTCATATACTTGCTTTTTCGGGGTGCGCAAAGGTGTTGCGGCAAAATCGTCCGGCTCGAACGGCGGGAAATCGTCCGTGTCCAAATCCTCCACGCACGGGGCGGCAGGAGGGACCGTTCTGGTCAAAGGGGGAATGAAGGGATCCTGCGCTTCTTCGAGCTGCGTCTTCTTTTGCAACGGCCCTTCCATGGGCATAAAGCTCGGGCCGGCCTCTTCTATTTTTGCAGGCCTGCGCGAGGGTCTCGCAGGCTTATGGAAACGGGGGGCGGGGACCGCCTCTTCTTCGTCTATTGTCGCTGTGTACAGCTCGCGCCGTGCAGCATGCGCCTGCGCTACCTGCTGGATGCCGGCCTTTACTTTGGTGGTAACCTGCTGGCCGGTGGTGCGCAGAGAAATGCTTGTGACCAATAATATGATAATCAATATCCCAGCGATCAGGAAGATGTACGCCCCGGCTTCGCCTGTTAAAAGCAGCAACGGGTAGGACAGCAGCGCGCCCACGGCGCCGCCGCCGGAAAGCTGACCGGTACCGTGCACATAGGCGTCCCGGACATAAATGAGAAAGGCTGTCTCGCCCAATATGGGACGGGCGATCACATGGAGCAGTGCCAGCACAAGCCATATACCGGTGAACACAAGCGCCGTCCTGCCCTTTTTGGGCTTTTGATCCGCAACAGCGATCAACGCGATGCCCCCTATGACGCAGGCGGGCGGGAACGCATATGCAAACAGGCCGCTCAAGCCATAAGAAACAGACCGGATGGCTTCGCCTATCAGCCCGGCTTGTCCAAAATAAATGCAGGCGCCAAGGAAGACGCCGACGGCGGCAAGCGCCACGCCCCAGATTTCACGGCGAGACTGTTCTGCCTCCTTCCGCTTTTTCGGCCTTCTCTTTGCCAAAGCCGCACCTCCATATGTATTGAACCGCTATGTTTCGCGGTGATGCCGCGCATAAAAACTCAACTTATTATACCGCATTCAAAAGCGGCGTGCAAACACGGTAATAGGCCTCAAAAGCCCTGCTGACTTTATCGGCGGATTTTTGTAGTAATGACGTTCACAGCGGTTCCTTGCGGGTGTCTTCAACCAGGAGGTCGTGAAACACGTAAAACCGGCTGACGTATATATTGACGTCAATATTCCGTGTGCTATAATGGCGAAAGTGTGTGTTAACCAGTAATATGTCGATTTTTACAGGAAACGGGAGGAACGTTTTGCCGTGCGGCTGCTAAAAGGGTTTACCGGGATGCTCAAAAGGGAGTTTTCCTGCTATAACGCGAAGACGTTGGGGAAAGATGTACTGGCGGGGGTGACTGTTGCGGCGGTCGCATTGCCCCTCGCTTTGGCTTTTGGGGTCAGCAGCGGTGCTTCCGCAGCCGCTGGGCTTGTAACCGCCATACTGGCCGGTCTGGTCATCGGCTCATTATCCGGCGCTTCATATCAGATTTCTGGGCCGACCGGGGCCATGACAGCGATATTGGTATCCCTTGTGGCGCAGCATGGGCTAAACGGCGTGTTTTTAGCGTGCCTGTTGTCTGGCGTCATGCTGATACTTGCGGGCGTGTTCAAGCTGGGGGATATCGTTTCTTTTATTCCTTTGCCCGTCATCACCGGTTTTACCTCCGGCATTGCCATTATCATCGCGCTCGGGCAGATCAACAACCTGACCGGCCTTGCTTCTGTTGGGGAGGAGACCATAGAGCGCGTCATCAGCTACTTTACTTTACCGCAAACATTCAATCCGGCAGCACTCATCATGGGAACCGCCGTGATACTTCTCATGTCGTTTTACCCCAAAAAATGGGCCAAAGTTTGCCCCGCCTCGCTCGTTGCCATCATACTGGCAACTGCGGCGAACATCATATTCCGCCTTCCTGTTACAAGCGTAGGAGAAATTCCCCAAACGCTGCTGCTGGGAGAAAGGCTCACGTTTTCCGGTATACAGTTCAAAGAAATCAGGGGCCTTCTGATGCCCGCATTCAGCATCGCCGCGTTGGGGATGATTGAGAGCTTACTCTGCGGCGCGAGCGCAGGGCGCATGAAAAACGAAAAGCTAAATGCTTCCCAGGAGCTGATCGCCCAGGGAATAGGCAACATTGTGCTGCCGTTCTTTGGCGGGGTGCCGGCCACGGCGGCAATCGCACGTACCAGCGTCGCCATTAAGGCGGGCGGGCAGACACGGCTGACCAGCATCATCCATTCAGGAGTCCTGCTGCTTTCCATGTTTGCGCTTGCCGGAGTCATGTCCGCAATCCCGCTGTGTGCTCTGGCCGGGGTGCTGATTATGACGGCCTGGCGCATGAACGAGTGGCACGCCATAAAAGAGATATTCAAAAGGCGCATTACAAGCGCCATACTTCAATTCTTTATCACCATGGCCTGCACGGTGGTATTCGATTTGACCGTTGCCATTGTCATCGGCGTGCTGTTCTCGGTAATGACGTTCGTGATCAAGGTCTCCAACATGCAGGTGACCGTAAGCGACGTCATACCGGCCAAGCTGCCCAAGCAGGCTGCGTTTACCGAAAAGCTCTCCCGCACGGGCGTGGTGTATATCACGGGACCATTATACTTTGGCTCTGTGCGCCGTTTGGAGGATGCGCTCGAAGCGCTTTCCGGCAAGGAGCAGATCATATTCTCGCTGCGTGGGGTGCCGCTTGCCGACCTTTCCGGCGTACAGGCACTGCAGGAAATCTGCCAGCGGCTTACGCAGGGCAACACTGAGGTTTACTTTGCGAGCCTGCAGCCCCCCGTAAAGGCGATGTTTGAGAAGCTGGAGCTGATTGGCCAGATCGGCGAGGATCATTTCTATTGGAGCACGGACCAGGCGCTCGAAAAACTTGCCGCATAAAACATCGAAAAATGCTGCAGCACTTTTTCGAGAATTACAGGAACAACCTGTGCCTACGGCACGGCGGCTGTTCCTGCAAGGAGGCCTTGCGTTGTAAGGCTTTCCGCCGCCGCCGCATATGTCGCTGGCGGCGGTTGGAAGCCTTCGGGGCTGCGGCCCCCAGCCCTCCAATGAGCCTTTTGACAGATTGAAGGGCCGCATATTGCGGCCCTTCGCTATTCTTTCGTTTTGCTATAGATCAAATGCGGCATATCCTTGCCGCGGTAGTGCTTCACAAATTCCCGCTCCATCCGCATGCCCAGGCGTTCTGCCACTTTGCGGGAAGAGAGGTTTTCCGGGCGGATTTCCGCTATGACCATTTCTGCGCCAAGCACCGTAAACGCATATTCCATGCAGGCCTTTGCGCCCTCCGTGGCATAACCTTTGCCCCAGTATTCCTTTTTCAGGATATAGCCAAGCCCGGTATAGGATACGTCCTCCACCACCTCTATGATGGGGCCGATTACGCCTAAAAACGCGCCGGTACCCTTTTCAATGGCGGCAAAGTGGCCAAAACCGTCCACTTGATAGCGGGCAAACGTCCGTTCCATCCAATTCAGGACATCTTCCTCTAAAAAGGCATGCTCCCAGGCGTACATCACTTCTTTATCCTGCAATAACTCGCACAGGCTCAAAAAATCAGCCGGTTCTATGCGCCGGAATCTCAGGCGTTCCGATTCAAGAATCCATTCCATATGTTTACCGGATAAAGTTTGTTCTAAGCCGCGGCTCCACCTCGGGCAGGGGTATGCCGTTTTTCCTGCCTGCCGCGATGCTTTGAAGCAGCCAGTTGAGGTTCCTTGCAAGCGTGCGCATGGTCTGAAGACCTTCAAGATCCTGCTTTACTTCCTCGGGCGTATTGCCGTGTGCCATGTTCCAGTATTGCGAGGATACAACCGGCATACCGGAAATGCAGAAGTACTTGTTGAGCTGGTCAAACGCTGCCGTAGCGCCGCCGCGGCGGCAGGTGACGATGGCAGCACCCGGTTTATAGGCAAAGCCTCCGCTCGCGTAAAACATGCGGTCTAAAAAGGAAATGACCGACCCACACGCGCTGGCGTAGTGGACGGGGGAGCCGACTATCATGGCATCCGAAAGCTCCATTTTCGTGATCGCCTCGTTTACGGTATCCTGGTACACGCACCTGCGGGCCTGCGTCTTTTTGCAATAGCCACAGGCGGTACAGCCGCTGACGGGTTGCGTGCCGATATGGAAAAGCTCGGTTTCTACCTCGAGCCGGTTCAGTTCGTTCGCGATCTCGTTTAGCGCCGTATACGTACATCCTTCCTTGTGCGGGCTGCCGTTGATGAGCAGGACTTTCATGGTGTTACCTCCTGTTTGCTTTTTTCACGATATACAAATGTTCTTTGGATTAAACTTGGAGCCACATAGGCGGCACTGAAGAATATCAGCTAAATTTAAAAAATGCAGCCTGACCGCCGCGCGTCACTTTTTCAATCAGCGTGGCGATCTCTTGTGGGCTTTTTTGCATACCAGTCTTGATCCATCCTTCAATCACGGCAATGCTGCCATTTGCCGCAAATGCATAAAGAAGCTCCATGCCTTCCCTATCCAAAGCGTTTGGCTGTGCGCTCCATTCCGCAATGCTCCAGTCGTGAGCTACCTGCATGATGCGCTTTAAGAACTCCTTGTCCCCGTGTTCGGACATTAAAATCCTGCATAGGTCGCCGTTTGCTTCAATGGATTGGCAGACTTCAAGCAGGAAGGTGCCCACCGTGCGCGCGGACAGAGAGCGCTCCACCGAGTGCATGATCTCCTCATACAGTTCATCCTCAATCTGCATCAGCAAGTCAAACGGGCTTTCATAATGCGAGTAGAACGTATTGCGGTTGACGTCCGCGCGGGCGCATATGTCCGTTACCGTCAGCTTGGAAATTGGCTGCTCCCGCAGCAGTTCCAAGAGGCTCTGCCTGAGCACCATTTTTGTATATTTGACTCTGCGGTCGGTCTTTTCCTGCTTCATCTGCCTCGACTTCCCCGTTCACAATAAGTTTGATTTTCCGCCACCTGGCTAACAGACACAAACGTGACAATATGACCATTAACGTGCAAACGATAACGAGCTGTCTGTTGATTATACGACACATTATATCATAATATAAGTATGAGCGTTAATCAACACGATGTTCGATATCATAACGTAAAGACTGCGAGACTAAGGCGACGGAAAGGCGTGTAACAATGGAAAAGTTGATTTTTATCGTAACGGGGGCTGCGGGTCACCTGGGCGGCCATGTGGTACAGGAGCTTTTAAACCAAGGCAAAGAGGTACGCGCGTTCATGTTGCCCGGGGAAAGCTGCCTGCCCTTTGCGGAGCACAATAAAGAACTCCTTACGCAATATGCGGGCAACGTCTGCGAACGGGAAACGCTGGACCGGCTCTTTGAAAGCGCCGAGCCCTCTCAGTTTATCGTTATTCACTGCGCGGGGATTGTTTCCATTTCTGAGCATGCTGACCAAAGGGTGTATGACGTCAACGTGAATGGCACCGCCAATGTTGTGGATGCGTGCGTAACGCACCATGCAAGGCGGCTTATCTATGTAAGCTCAGTCCACGCCATCCCGCTGCTGCCGTTTGGCCAGGATATGAAGGAGATCTCCTCGTTCGATCCCGATGCCGTCACCGGGTACTACGCGAAGACCAAGGCGGCCGCCACAAATATTGTGCTGGCAGCGGCAAAAGAAGGCCTGGACGCTGTGGCCGTTCATCCGGCGGGCATCATCGGCCCAAAAGGATTGCCCACCGGCAACATGGCGTACCTGATCAAAAGCTTTGTACAGGGGCGGCTGCCTGCCGCCATACGCGGCGGGTTTGATTTTGTGGACGTTCGCGACGTGGCGCATGGCATTGCGCTTGCAGCGGAAAAGGGCAAAAGCGGCGAATGTTATATCCTCTCCAACCGCTTTATTGACCTTCGTGAGCTGTTCGATACGCTTTCGGAGGTAGCGGGGAAGAAACGGCTTAAGCTCTATTTGCCGATGTGGGCAGCAAAGGCCATTGTTCCTTTTATGGAATGCTATTATAAACTTTTCCGCAAAACGCCGATATTTACACGGTATTCTCTTTTTACCATAACCCAGAACGCGGCCTATTCCCATGAAAAGGCGACGCGAGAGCTTGGGTACAGCACGCGGCCGCTGAAGGAAACGCTTGTTGATATTGTGCAGTGGCTTAAACAGTCTAAACGCCGCAGACCGCTGATGCAGTAAGAAAAACCCTTTGGGCTCGGGCCGTAGACTGCGCAGGCTTTTAACCGCCGCCAATGATACGAGCGATGGCGCCGATGGCCTCGCAGCACAAGGCTTTCTTTGCGGGGATAACCGCCCGCACCGTAGGGGTGGTTTCCTGTAATAATAAAACTTCAAGATAACGCCGCGAAACCGCGGCGTTTTTCATGCCATAAGCACAGAACCACACCGGTATAAAAAGAACAAGCGCTATTCCCCTGCTTGTATATCAGAAATATTTGTGATAGCTTGAATGCATATCAAAAAGGTTGGTTATCAATAAGGTAGGAGGATAGCGACATGCATAGCGTACGGAAGGTTACGGAACAGGTTTATTGGATTGGGGCGAACGACAGGCGGATTGCACGGTTTGAAAACATGTTTCCGCTCCAGAACGGCGTAGCCTATAACTCGTACTTGGTACTGGATGAGAAAACCGCGATACTGGATACGGTGGATTCGTCCGTCAGCGCACAGTATCTGGAGAACGTAGCGTATGTATTGAACGGCAGAACGCTTGATTACCTAGTAATCAACCATATGGAGCCGGATCATTGCGCGAACATTGAGGAGCTTGTACGACGTTACCCCAACGTAAAGGTTGTGGGCAACAAAAAGACGTTCCAGCTTTTCAGCCAGTATTACAATATGGACATTACAGGCAATCAGCTGGAAGTGCAGGAAGGGCAGGAGCTTTCCCTCGGCAGGACGACGCTCCGCTTCTACATGGCGCCCATGGTGCACTGGCCGGAAGTGATGATGACATATGAGGTAACGGGGCAGGTGCTCTTTTCCGCAGACGCGTTCGGCTCGTTCGGCGCACTCTCCGGCAATCTGTTTGCGGACGAAATGGACATAGAGAATTTGTTTTTAGATGAGGCCCGCCGCTACTACGCAAATATCGTAGGGCGTTTTGGCGCACAGGTGCAGGCGGTGCTCAACAAATTGAAAAGCGTTCCCATTCGTGCCATTTGCCCGTTGCATGGGCCGGTATGGCGGGAAAATCTCTGGTACCTGCTGGAGAAGTACGACAGGTGGAGCCGGTACATCCCGGAACTAAGGGGTGTGGTGCTCTTTTATGCGTCCATGTACGGCAACACGGAAAACGCGATGTTGGCGCTCGCAAACAAGCTGGGCGAGCGGGGGATAGCGGATATGCGCATGTATGACGTGAGCAACACCCACGCTTCCTACATCATCGCGGACGTGTTTAAGTACAGCCATTTTGTGATTGGTTCGCCGACCTATAATATGTCGCTTTACTATGGGATGGATACCGTGCTGCACGAGCTTTCCACGCTCAATGTGCAGAACAGGGCCGCCGCAATTATAGGCAATCATTCCTGGGCCAGCGCCGCGCTCAAGATCATGGAGGAACGGCTCAAAGCCCTGAATGACATTACGATTTTGGGTACGATGGATATTCGTTCCTCATTAAAATCCGAGTCAGAACTCGACGCGCTCGCGGATACCATCGCGGCTTCCGTATTGGCTCCATAAACGCGCATTTCGCCGCAAGCCGGCGTGGAGATAACAAACGATACCAAAAGGAGATACAATTATGTTAAAGCAAATACCATTGAAATATGATTTCAAAGCGCTCGAACCTTATATTGACGAACTGACCATGATTACGCACTATACCAAGCACCATGCCGCGTATACAAACAACCTCAACGCGGCTTTGGAAAAAGACCCCGCGCTTGCGGGCAAACGAATTGAGGCGCTTTTGACGGACCTTTCTTCCGTTGCGGACGAGGCCCTGCGCACCGCCATCCGAAACAACGGCGGCGGTTTTTATAACCACAACCTTTATTTTGACACGCTTTCTCCCAATGGTGGCGGAGACCCCGGCGGCGCACTCCTCAAGCAGATCAACGCCGATTTTGCCAGCCTCGATGCCTTGAAGGAAAAGGCGACTGCGGCGGCGATAGGCCGCTTTGGGTCGGGTTGGGCGTGGGTAAGCACGGACGCGTCCGGAAAGCTTATGGTAAGTTCCTCTCCCAATCAGGACAATCCGCTGATGGAAGGCAAGGGCCTCATACCCATCCTCGGCATTGACGTATGGGAGCACGCGTATTATCTCAAATACAAGAACCTGCGCGCTGATTATGTAAAGGCATTCTGGAACGTTGTGGACTGGGCGGCGGTGAATAAGCTCTACGAGGCCGCGCGTGGATAACCCGCTATTTGAAGATTTGAACGATTACAAAGATTTCAGCGCCCCGCGGATTATTTCGCGGGGCGCTCTATTTGACCAAATCCAAAATCCGCTCTTGCTTAATTCTTAAAAACTTTTTTCGCCGATAACCCCAATTATTGTGAAATTTTAGAATAATTCTAAGTTTTTGCAATTTTGTCCGGAAAGCCTTTCTGGCTGCATATATTGTATCAACAAAGAGAAGGCGGAAGTATAGAATGGATTGGAAGACGAGAATTCGGGACTTATGGATTGATTTCCTGTTCTGGATCCGGTTTTACATCCTCAGTCAGATGTTCGAACAGCGTGGGTTGGGGTATGTTGCTTCCCGTATTATACGCAACGCGGCCGAATTTGCCGATGTATTTGTGCCGTTTTACGGGCAGGAAAACGCGAGACGGCTTGAAGAGCTGTTAACAAGACATATTCTACTCATATCGGAATATGCCGCTGCCATCAAGACCGGGCAAAGCACACAAGAGCAAAGGCTCCGTTTGTATACGACCGCTGCCGAGCTTGCCGAATTTCTTGCCTCGGTCAATCCGCATTGGGAAACCGCCAAATGGATGGAGCTTCTTTACCAGCGGTTTCACATGGAAGAAGCCTTGATGTGGCGGCTGAACAGGGAAGAGTTTCGCGCAGCGATCGATCAGTTTGATATTGCGCACTGGAATGCCCAGCGTATCGCAAAGTATATGATAGACGGGATCGCCACGCAGTTTGAGGTGCCGGCTCTTGTGGAGCACGACCCCATGCTTGAACCTGCTGCTCAAATACCCGTGCAATCATAATATGGGCATGGCGGGAAGATTGGCCCAAGCGGATTACGCCCAGATTGCGGAATATATTGCGAACAGGGACAATGGTTAACGGGTCACTCAATAGTGGTAAGTCCCGCTCCCACTTCTGTGGGAACGGGACTTTATTTTTGTCAATGGCGCTCTGCGGCTAGTGCATCAGCTTTTGTCTTGTGAACCGTGCCAAACGCATGCTGGGGCGGCGCATATATGGAGTATAGCTTGATCGGCACGTTTCCGGTGTTGATGAGGTTATGCCATGTGCCGGCAGGAACGATAAATGCGTAATCCTTCTGCACGCGGGCCTGAAAATCAAGCCTGTTTTTCGTTTCACCCATTTTCACAACGCCCTGGCCTTGTTCCAGGCGCAAGAATTGGTCGAGGTGCGGATGCATCTCCAAACCGATATCTTCTCCCGGATTGATACACATTAGCGTTAACTGTAAATGCTTTCCCGTCCACAGCGCGGTGCGGAATGTCTTGTTCTGTATCGTGGCTTTTTCTATGTTTACTGCAAACGGCTTCGGCCCATAATCGCCGCATGATTTTGCGCGGGAAGGTGTTGAACATCTATTCATATTGTTCACTGCATGCATTTTGGAAGCATGGCTCCATCCTTTCTTGGTTTTACATACTATACTATGTCGTTCCGGGGAGCCATGGTGAAACGAGAGTTCGAAAAGCAGCAATTAGCAACAGGAAGGCACTTATTTAACCCAGAACTCATATAAGCGCCAGAGATAACGCCAAGGGTATTCCAAATCCTACAACAAAAGTGGCTTCTACCGGACATGATTGAATACGATATGTTTCCATACCTATTAATAAGCGGGGCAGAATAACGATTATAAAACATATACCCTGATCTAATAATTGAAGTCCAAAGATCAAGAACGATGACGGAAGGATTTTAACAAGCGGCGCTATGCAATTGAGCGATAACCTCTCAGGGCGCTTATTTTTAAAAGGAGATTTTAAGAATAATGCGGAATTCAAAAGGAAATATACCGCAATCAGCCTGCAGCGCGGCAAGCTGTTCAAGTGGGTAACATTTTTTGTATGTGTATATAGTCTCTATCTTGATCTGCTATTGAAAAAAGACAGCACGGTCGATGTGCTCTACCGACAGACTTTGATTGCCATACATATCGCAGGACTTGTCTTATCGCTTGTTTATATTTTTATTTACGGTAGAATTGAAAAATCCTGGCATCGTCGATGTTCCTGGGCTGCCAAGACCGCGATACTATTGGATTTGTTTTTAACATTATTGACTGGGGCGATCATGTCCATTAACAGCCAGAGATTTAACGGGAACATTGATGCTTACATTATAATCGTTCTTGCGGCATCGCTTGTCATCCCCATGTATCCCAAGTGGGTAGTGGGAATATACGGGTTGGTTCATATTGTATTCGTATCGTCCCTTTCTTCCTTTCACCAAAGCGATACTTTTATGAAGATATCTAATTCCACTACCCCTGTCATCTTGGCGCTCGTACTGTTCATTTGATTGTATCGGTACAATATAAAGAACTTTATAAATGAAGAAATGCTCAAATACGATAAGACAACATTTATCAAATTATTTGAAATCAATCCCTTCCCGTTGGTCATTTCCGGATGAGGATGGGAAGATTCTATACGCCAATCAAAGGGCCATGGCGTTTTATGAGATCCGAAAAGAACAGTACAACGATCTGTATCATAGAGATCTCTACAAGGATGCCTCGGATATGGACATCATCTGCAAAATGCTGGGGATAGACGGGAAAGTGAATGATTATGTGGTGGAACAAAAAACGCTCTCCGGGCAAGCGAAACGCACGATCGTGAATTATGAACTGATCGATTATTTCGGGGAAAAATCGATTTTGAGCGGAGTCGCGGATATTGCGGAAATCAAGCGCATGGAAAATGAACTGACCATACATGCATCCACAGACAGCCTGACGGGCGTATTAAACAGAAGGATCGGCATGGATCTTGTAAGGAAAAGGCTTGAGACTGCTAAACGGGAAAAGTCGGGATTCCAGCTTTGCTTTTTTGATATGGACAACCTGAAAATGGTAAACGACCAATTCGGGCATGTGGAGGGCGATGCTTTCATTGTTGATGTTTGCAGAATAGTCAGGGAGGAACTAAGCCCCCATGATGTCATTTTCCGCTATGGCGGAGACGAATTTGTGGTAATGTTTCACGCCAGCCATAAAGAGGAAGTGGAAGAAAACTGCCGCCGCATAGCCGGGAGATTTGAAGCTTTGAATAGGGACCGCTACAAGCCTTATCACATCAACGCCAGCATGGGGGTATTCTTTTATCACCCGGAAATGGACCTGGATATTGAGCAATTAATTGCGCTTGTGGATAGAAACATGTATGAAGCTAAGTTAAACAAGAAATGACACATTATTTCGATTTTTAGCAAACAAACCGATACCCAATAAAAAGCTGACGCCGCCTTTGGAAATGACGCAATCTTATCGTTCTATGCTTTTTAAAAAATCGCTTTTACAAACTATGGTTATTGATGGTAAAGTAAATGTAAATTCACACCATGAGCGCGCCGCTCATGCGGGAGTGAGTTCACGCTTTTCCTATGTTCGATTTGATATCATTTTTCCAAAGAGAAATCTTATCAGGAGGCGCTTATGCAATATTTACTCGGTGTGGATATCGGAACGTCCGGTACCAAGACGGTATTGTTTGACGAGACGGGGAACCGGATCGCCTCGGCAGCCAGGGAGTATCCGCTTTACCAGCCCCAAAACGGCTGGGCAGAGCAGGAGCCGGAGGATTGGTGGCGCGCAGCCGTGGATACCATACGGGAGGTCGTCTCCCGTTCGGGTGTTCATGCTTCGGATATCAAAGGCGTGGGTCTATCCGGCCAGATGCACGGGCTTGTCATGCTCAACGCAAGAGGCGAGGTGCTGCGTCGTAGCATCCTGTGGTGCGATGGCCGCACCGCTGCGGAATGCGCCGAAATTACTGAAAAAGTAGGCAAGGAAATGCTTATTGCCATAACGGCCAACCCCGCGCTGACCGGTTTTACCGCGGGCAAGGTGCTTTGGGTGCGGAAACATGAGCCGGAGCTGTATCAAGAATGCCGTATGATGCTTTTGCCCAAGGATTATATCCGCTATCGCCTGACCGGCGTATACGCTACGGAAGCGTCGGACGCCGCGGGCACCAATCTCTTGGATGTACCCAAACGCCGCTGGTCGGAAGAGGTCCTCTCCATACTGGATATTGATGGCGCGCTGCTACCCAAAGTCTATGAATCGCCCGACGTCACGGGACATATCACAAAGGAAGTTGCAACCCTAACCGGCCTTGTGGAAGGTACGCCCGTTGTAGGCGGTGCCGGGGACAACGCGGCTGCCGCAGTCGGTACCGGCGTCGTCAAGGAAGGCCGCGCGTTTTTGACAATCGGCACGTCAGGGGTCATATTCGCGCATGCGGACAGCGTACGCATAGACCCCGGCGGCCGTGTGCATACGTTCTGCCATGCCGTTCCGGGCTGCTATACGGTTTTAAGCTGCACGCTGTCGGCGGGTCTCTCGCTCAAGTGGTTCCGCGATCAGTTCTTTACGGCGGAGATGGAAACCGCTGCGGGCATGGGCGTTGACCCATATGAGCTGATGAACGCTCAGGCCGTGCGCGTGCCCATAGGCTCCAACCGCTTGCTGTATCTTCCATACTTGATGGGCGAGCGCTCGCCGATACTCGATCCCGACGCGCGCGGTGCGTTTATAGGTCTTTCCGCCATCCATACCAAGTACGATATGCTGCGCGCCGTGCTGGAGGGGGTATCCTATTCCCAGCGAGAATGCCTGGATGTATTGCACGGCATGGGCATCGTGCCCAGGGAACTCTTAGCGACGGGCGGCGGCGCAAGGAGCGCCCTTTGGAGGCAGATGCTTTCGGATGTCTTAAATTGCCCGGTCGCCACTGTCGCTTCCTCCGGGGAAGGCCCGGCTTTGGGCGCGGCGCTTCTTGCGGGCGTTGGAGCAGGCGTATACAAGAGTGTTCCTGAGGCGTGCGACGCCGTGATACGGCTCAATCCGCTCCAGCAGCCGGACGAAGCGAGCGTGAAGGCCTATGCGCCCTATTACGCACTGTATCAAACTGTGTACCCTTCCCTCAAGGCGCAGTACGCGGCGCTTGCTTCGCTATAAAGAAAAACAAAGCTAACCCGGAAAAGTTACTCTAGCATTGAAAGCACCGGCGCCTTAAAATCTTCCAAGCAGGTTTACAGATACAAAAAGAACCCCATTTTGGGGTTCTCTTTGTATCGCAATTAAGTGTTACATATTAATCGCCCGTATCCGCTCAATCTCCTTGCATTTGGACAGGTCCTCAATGATGTCCGAGTAATCCATATCCTTGGGGATTTCAATGGTATACAGGTGCGTGTACGTGCTTTTCCCGTTTGCGAAATTCGCGTCGTGCTCCACGTCCTTGACGCGGATGTTCTTTTCCTTGAAATACTCGCTGATAAACGCCGCCGTTTCCTTGGAGGCGGTCTGCTGGATTTCAAAGCGTTTCAGGGCTGGCATGTGCACGATTTTTTTCAAAAGCGTAAGCACCACGAGTATGGAGCAAAATCCTGCTACCGTAATTGCGTAGTATCCCATACCAATCGCAAGGCCAAGCCCCGCCACCGCCCAGAGTGAGGCCGCCGTCGTAAGGCCCATGATGGAGCGCTTTGTTACGATGATGGTGCCCGCGCCTAAAAAGCCTATTCCGCTTACGACCTGCGCGATCAGCCGCGCCGGGTCGGACCGGATGATTTCGGCAAGCTCCGGGGATACGAGCGCCATCGTGATAGCCTCCGCCTCTATCTGTTTCTGAATAAGCGCCACCAAAGTCGCTCCGACGCAAACCAAGATATGCGTCCGAAGGCCCGCTGGCCTGTGTTTAAACTGCCTGTCAAAACCGATGATCCCGGAGCAGACAATCGCCAACGCAAGCCGTATGATGATTTCCCAAATGGTTAATTCAGCCAATCTGCATCACTCCCTAGAGGCCTGTTTTCTCCCACTCCTGTTCTTTCAGGTTGGTATATAAGTATACGATGGCGGATATGGAGGAGAACACGAATATGACGACCGACAACGCCGCGGATAATTCATAATTCATATTCGATGAGAATTGTTTGCGCAGATATACGCCCAGCATCATCGGATGGTTGGGGCCGATCAAGTACGGCGTGGTGAAGGAGCTGATATTGGTCATGAATATAAACGTAAGTGCGATCATGACGTCCTTAAAGGACAGGGGCAATATCATTTTGAAAAACACCTGAAGCTTGCTAGCGCCCGCGTCGCGCGCGCTTTCCACAATCGAATCCGATATGCTGCTAAGAGCTGCCACGATAATCATCGTGGCGAATGCGATGTTGAACCATAAATTCATCAATATGATGCCGTTTGCGTTGAACAGAAGCCCCGGCTTGAAATTCCCGCCGAACAACTGAGAAACGCGGTTGAGGAAGCCCGAATCGCGCACGACGGTAATGAGGGCGTATATGGCCACCAGCTGCGGCACAAAGCGCGGCAACAAATAGATGGTGCCGATAAAGCGGCTGATCTTGGAATCCGTAAAGCGCAGGTACAGCGCCAGCAGGTAGGAGATTGCAATCGCCAATATAACGGTGACAATCGTAACCCATACCGTATAGATGATGTTGTCCACCGCGATTTTATTTGTAAACAAAAACTTGTAGTGTTCCAATGTAAACCCGCTGCCGTCCGCTTTTTGGAAGCTCTGAAATACTGTGTTGAGCATGGGGTAAGCCACGATGCCCACGGAAAGAAGCAGCGAAGGCAGCAGCATCGCCGTAATAAAAAGATTGGTCTTCCATGTGCGCTTGTTCATGCCGGGTCTCCTTCCATAGCCGCTAAGGCCTGCTGCCTTTTAGCGGGTTCCTGTAGATAATGCCGCGACTGGTATGTTTCTGAAAAGACGATGGTGGGGGATTAATGATCCCCCACCATCCTGGGGGAAGGGATCTTATTGGGGCGGGAGCGACGATTGCCGTACCCGCGCTTATCGAAAAAGTGCCTTGCACTTTTTCGAGGCTCACAGGAACAACCTGCGCCTAGGGCGCGAGCGGTTGTTCCTGCAAGGAAAGCCTTCCGTCACAAGGTTTTCCCACCGCACATGTCGCTGGCGGCGGGTAGTAGCCTATGGGGCCGTGGCCCTGAATCTCGGGATTTTTAGCGGTTCTGGCGGGTGGGGCTCATGCCGCACCCGCTCCCGTACGGTTGCTATCGAAGGTTTAGCCGATGGTGCCGATGTCGACGGCCCACTGCTCCTCCATCTGCTTGGCGAGATCGCCCAACGAGATGATGGAGAACTTAGAAACGTCTATTCCTGCAACAACGTCGGTCTTGCTGCTGTCAAGGTGGGCAAGGGGTACTACAGGTACCGCATACATGATCTCAAGGCAAAGCAGCTGCGCTTCGGGACTGATCATGAAGTTCATGAAGTCATAGCATGCTTCTGCGTTGGAGCCGATGCTGGGGAGGGCCAGCACAACGTCGGTGCCGTTGAGCGGCTGGTCAAGCTGGTAGATCTTCACGGTTTCAGGCAAAGTGCCCTGTGCGATATTGGACAATACCTGGTCTGCCCATGCGGGGATGATATCCACTTCTTTGTTGATGAGCAGGTCGAGGGTGCCTTGGTTCTTGTTGGGGTATACGACCGAACCGCCGGATTTGTACATGTAGGGATGGATTTCCTTGAGCCATTCAAAGCCGGGGCCCCAGCTATCCTTCCACTTCGGATCCGTGGAGGTCTTGGCCTCTGCCGGCAGATCCTTGTAAACGGCCGTATACATAAAGCCGTTGCCTGCGCCGCCGGTGCCGGGGGCGTTATATGCAAACCTGCCGGGGTTGGCCTTGATCCACTCGGTCAGCTCTGCCCAGGTCTTGGGGGGTTCAGGAACGCGAGCGGAGTCGTACGCGAATACCACCGTGGTACCGCGATACGGCACAACCTTCTTGTTGTCGAACGCTGATTTGATGAGTACGTTGCTGTAATTGGGGATTTTAGAAAAATCAAGTTCTGCAAACAGGTCTTCGCTGCCCGCGGCGGCGACATATTGCGAGAGCGACGTACTGTTTTCGGCAATGATGTCGAAGCCGGCATCTTTCTGGCCGGTCTTGTAGGCGGCGCCCAGACGGTCATAAAGCATCGTGTCTCCGGTGCCGGAGAGCAGGAACTGAAGCTCCACAACGGCCTTTGCGTCCGCTTTCGCGTTGTAAGCCGCGATTGCCGCCGTGAAGAGGTCGGATACGTTCTGGGAGCCGGTAGCCCAGAGGGTGACCTTGGGCTTTTCCGCAGGGGCCGCGGGTTCCGCAGGCGCAGCAGGTTCGGGCGCCTTGGTGGCTGCGGGCTCGGCGGGTGCGGGTACGGGTTCGCTCTGGGCCGGCGTACAGCTGATAAGCGCCGATATCATTAGGCACATGACGAGAAACAGGACAAATGAACGCTTGAGTTTCACTGATCTCTCCTCCTTGTTTTTTATGAGGAAGGGCATAGCCCCTCTTCTGCAAAATTGGGATGTTGGGGGTTATTCGTTTGATGCGGCGTTATAATGATGAGCGCCGGTGAAAGAGAGCGCGACCTCGTCGCCGCGCTTATATTGCTCCGCTTCCTCGGCGGAGATGAATGCCTTAACAATGCCGGTCTCCGTGTCCACGGTCATTTCGATATAATGACCCAACACCATGATTGTGCGCACGTAACCGCTCAGATCGCCGCCCGCGCCCTTTTCCACGCTTACATTTTCGGGGCGCACCGCCTTGGTGGAGCCGTCCTTTTGGGCGATGAAATTCATTTCCCCAATAAAATCCGCAACATAGCGGCTGATTGGACGGTTATAGATATCCTGCGGGGCGCCGACCTGCTCAAAGCTCCCCTTGTTCATGACCACGATGCGGTCCGAAAGCGCCATGGCCTCTTCCTGATCGTGCGTGACGAATACGACGGTGATATTGAGGTCGGTCTGGATTTTGCGCAATTCTTCGCGCATTTGGGAACGAATTTTTGCGTCCAGTGCCGAAAACGGCTCGTCAAGCAGCAGCACGTCGGGCTGTAAAAGCAGAGAGCGCCCAATAGCGATACGCTGCTGCTGCCCGCCCGACATTTGGCCGGGAAATTTCTTATCCGCTCCGGGCATTTTGATAAGATCGAGCATTTCAAAAATGCGCCTCTTGCGTTCCTCTTTCGGTACTTTCCGAAGCTTCAGGCCGAACGCCATATTTTCAAACACCGTCATGTGCGGCCAGAGGTTGTAGCTTTGGAACACCATGGCAGTCGGCCGCTTTTCGGGCGGAAGGAATGTCACGTCCTTGTCGTCGATGAGTATCTGCCCGGAAGTCGCCTGTAAAAAGCCGCCGACTGTGCGCAATATGGTCGTTTTTCCGCAACCCGACGGGCCTAAGAGCGTTACAAGTTCGCCTTTGTCCACGTTCAGGTTAATATTTTTCACGCCATCCCCGTTTTTATAGAGCATGGTCAGGTCGCGTATTTCAAGCTTCGTGTTGCCCATTCGTCTGTCCTCCCGTAATACAGTAATCAGCCCATTTTATAGCCTTTGGAAAGCGTCTCGGCGCCAACATACTTGCGCATGAGCAACAGCAAAAGCAGGTTGGGTATGATGAGTATCAGCGCGAATACCGCGCCCGCCGTCGCCGGATAATCCAATATAACGCCGTACATTTCCACCGTCATCGTGCGGTAGGTGGGAAGCCCAACCAAGAGCGTGCCCTGGTTTTCGCCCAGGGACGCGATAAAAGCGAACATGGCTGCTACCGCTATTCCCGGCCACGCCATAGGAAGCGTGACATGGAAAAATGTGCGCAGCGGCCCCGCGCCTGCATCGCGCGCAGCTTCTTCCTGCTGGCGCGGGATAGCGCGGAATGCGCCTGCCGGGAGCCAAATCATCATCATCATGCCGCCCAGCAAGTGGATGATGAGCACACCTGTGAACGTTCCCATCAAGCCGATCTTGTAAAAAATGATGCCCAATGCCGTGAAGATGCCGATTCTGGGGAACGCGTTCCCCAACAGGAATGAGAACATGACCGCCCTGCGCCCGGGAAAATCATACCTCGCGAGCACGTATGCAGCGGGGATGCAGATAACCATGGACAATGCGGTGGATACCGCCGCAATCAAGAAAGAAAGCGAGATGGAGCTAATAAGGGTGGGCTGCTTTAATACATAGTCCCACCATTTAAAGCCGAACTCCTGCGGAATCACCGCCGGCATCTCATACTTGTTGGCGAAAGCCAGCATGGACAGATGCAAAAGGGGGCCGTAAAAGAACAAAATAAAGGCGATCAGTATCAGAATTTCCATGAATTTTTTGCGGCCCATTTGATGAAACCAGCGCCTCGGGCTCAAATATTTCATGCGCTTACATCCTTTCTTATTGGTATCCTGCTGTATGACGCGCGCTTACAATACGCGGAAAGAGAGTTTGTTCAATCTGTGAGTCGCGGATATTTCTCTTGGGCGGCGTAGTTTTTTCTTGCTTCGAGTACAAGCCGCACCTTACGGGTGGTGATGTTGTAAACGCCCTCGCGCAATATGCTTTCTATATCCTCCGGCTTATCCACCGTCCAGACCGATATCGGGACGCCCGCTGCGCGAAAACGCGGCAAAAATTCCGAAATCGGCGGACGGTAAGGCATGTTGATTGCCCGGACTTCGGAGCTTAAGCAAATATTCACAACATCATCAAAATAGGCGGAAGTATCGGGAATGTAACGGCGCACAACCTCCCAAGGCGGTAGCGCCGCTATATCTGCCGCGTCTGCCGGCAGGCGGGACATACACAGCTCTTTTAGAATTTCTTCAATGTTGAGCAATACATTTGCGCGCTTTACGATGGAAGGATCGCTTTTAAGCGCCGATGGCGTGACGCTGCCGGACAATAAAATCTGCTCATGCCCCAAGCCGATTCGTTCGGATAAGTCGAGAACGTCGTACAGGATATCTTCTTCCTTGATATCGCAGTTGACGCCGACCATTTTAAAACCCTTTACCAGCTCCAGAACCTGAGAAAGACGTACGCAGGACCGATAATTTTCTTCAGTCAGCCTGTCGTGGGAAAGGACCAGCTCGCCCTGCTGCGTTCGCCGGACGTCAACTTCAACAAAATCCGCCCTTAAGCGGAGGCCATCATAAACAGAGGAGATAGAACCCGATGCCGTGCCTTCACACCCTGCGTGTGCGGTGATGTTGGGGAGAATTCCCAAGGATGATCCTTCTTTCTGTATTTGAATTTAAGGCAAATCAAAACGGGGTTGAAACCGGTTGTAACGATATAAGAAATCATTCACGGTACAAAACAAGGCAAATAGTTACGGTAAAACGATGGATACGGTTTTACGAAAGCAAGGAGAACGAAGAGATAAAAAGAGAAAAAAGAGGTATATGCGACAATGCAAAAGCGAATAACTAAAAGCGTGTGACACTTTAAAAAATTATCAATTTATGATGGATTGCTTATTGCAACCGGTTTCATTTTGTTGTATAAATTAAAACATAGATTTTAGCGTTATGCAAGAACTTTTTTGCGCACAATTTGCGAATGAACGGCTTGCCATAATGACGGTATGAAGGGAGACCTCACATGAAACCACGACTGATCGACATTGCCCGATTGGCCGGCGTTTCCAAGGCCACTGCCTCGCGCGCACTGGCGGATTCCCCTCTGGTGAACGAAGAGACGAAGCAGCGGGTCAACAAAATCGCGAAAGAACTCTTCTACCAGCCCAACGCTCTGGCCCAGGCAGTTGCCACCAAACGCTCCGGTATTCTTGGCTTCTGTATGTACCGTAAGCATATGCCCTACTTCGGGCATACATTCTTTGGCCCGCTGCTGGACGGCGCCATTCAGGAAGCAAAGCTGAACAATTTCCATATCGTTGTCGCCACTACCGAAGTGGAGAACGGTACGTTTGACGAACATTTCATTCAGGACAGCATAGACGGTGCAATATTGATTTCCTTTAAGCCGAGAGACGCCATGTTGGAATTCGGAAGGAGGAACATCCCGCTTGTTTTTGTAAACGACGCGATCCCTTCCCCCAACAACGCGTTTATTGTGGATGAAAACTATAACGGCGCGCGCAGACTCATGGAACATCTGGTTCTGGAGCGTGGGCACAGAAAGATCGCCTTCATCAGTGACCGCATCAGCCACCCGAGTTATTACCTGAGATATTTGGCATACCTGGACGTCCACAGGGAGCATGACATCCCCGTATACGCAAATGACGCCATACGCTCCACAAATTTGTGGGGGCTTTATTCCCCGCCGGATGAGGAGAAGCTGAGCATGTACGGCCTGCAACCTCAGCCTGTCATCGGCACGCCCTTTATCACGGAAGGAACGGGTTCTATAAACGCGTACAAACTCATACAGCGGATGCTGGAAACCCAGAACCTGCCCACCGCGATATTTGCCGCGACCGACAGCATCGCCATGGGCGCCATCAAGGCGATACTGGACGCCGGGCTCAAAGTTCCGCAGGATATTGCCGTGGTGGGGTATGACGATATCGAGGCGGCGGAGATCTGTTATCCGGCACTCACCACCGTCCGCGTAAACCGGAACGAGATGGGCCGCCTTGCCGTGCGGGAATTGCTTGCGCAGATCGCCGACCCGGGTTTAAAGAGCCGCATGCTGTTTGTGGAGAATGAACTTATCATACGTCAAAGTACATAGGCGAACAAAGGCTGACGAGCCATTTTCAAAGCCATAAGGAGATTCTATTAAAACCAGTATGTCTTGCGGAATTGACGGGAGGTACTATGCAGATAGAACCATTTGATTCGTTTATCATCGGCCAGCCCAGCATGGATATCAATACGGATTACGATGGCGAAACCAGGCGTATCATAGGCGGCGCCGTGGTCTATTCCGCTTTGGCCGCTTCCGGTATGGGGAGAAAAGTCGCGGTACTGCCCAAGGCGTCAAGCCGGGATATGGATATCAGCGCGCTGTTTGCCCCGGCAAAGAACGTAACGGTTTTCCCGCTTGAAAGCCCTGGAAGCACTTCTATCCGCAATGTCTACCATACGGCAGACCGTGAGCGGCGCACCTGCACGGCCATCAGCCGTATAGCTCCCTATACCGTGGACGAAATCCCGGACGTCAACGCAAGGGTCTACCATATTGCTGGGCTGATGCGGGGGGATATCGGCAACGAAGTGATCGCGTATGCGTCAAAGCGTGCGGCGGCTGCGGTGGACGTGCAATGCTTGCTGCGCTGCGATGAAGGCGGAGACATGGTATTCCGTGACTGGGAAGAGAAAAAGACATACCTTCCCTTGATACGCTTTTTGAAAACGGACGCTGCGGAAGCGGAGATTCTGACCGGTTCGGATGATAGGGTTAGAGCCGCCCGCCAGCTTTATGACTGGGGCGCGCAGGAAATCATGATCACGCACAACACCGAGGCGCTTGTGTTCGATGGAAAACGCATTTACACCTGCCCGCTCAAGCCCCGCAGTCTGATCGGACGAACCGGCAGGGGAGACACCTGCTTTTCCGGCTATATCACCGAGCGGTTTTATCAGGACATTCCCGAAGCGCTCCGCTATGCTGCGGCGCTCGTGTCGCTCAAAATGGAAACGCCGGGGCCGTTTATGGGCACCCGCAAGGATGTGGAAGCGTATCTGGATGCGTTTTACCGGTAATAACAGTTTCTAGAAGATAAAGTTGATTAAGGATCAGCCCGCTTTCGGATAGCGGTATTAATTACAACGCAAAAATTAGAAGATTGATGCAGGCTGGCGCGAAAACGGTAAGGCCGGTGTCAGCGGGCATTCAGCTGTTTTTTCCCCCTCTCAGACAATGAAAAACCTCCAGATTGCTGGAGGTTTTTTTGATGAGCCCTGTGGACACGGCGCTGTAATCCATGCGAGTAATACTTATCGTAAAAGAATCTCAAATGCTACTTTGAAAAAGCCACTCAACTGAAAATTAAGCTGCAAGAAATCACAGCCTTTTGCTGATGCCGGTTGCGTTCCGCCTGCACAGGTAGGCGCCATGCTTCAATGCTCTGCCGAGAGAACGTGAGACTGAAGCGAGGTCAAAATGAGGCCGGAATGAGGCCATTATGAAGCGGTGAATCAGCCAAAAGCGTATTATATAAAAGATAAGAACCATTTCGGATAAATCTGGTAACGCGGGAACCTTTAGGGCTTGCCGAATTGACAGCCCTAAGGCTCGCAATCTTTAAATCAGAGATATTGCATGCGATGGAAGGAGAACGAAAATGAGGAAGTTTTCTCGTATTATGAAAAGCAGAAAGTTGATTGCTCTGCTCGTTGTTGCTGCCATGTTTTTTACCAGCAGCGTTGCTTTGGCGGACGCCACCCTACTGACAACGGATGAAAATCTGATTGACGTATACACTGGAAACGATAATGGCGTGGCTGATTTCCTCGGTAAATTTGAGGACAATGGAAGCTGGGACGGCAATTCGATCGACGGCATTGGGAACATTAATATTCAAAATGATGGCAAAGACGCTTCATTTGACGTGACGAAGGATATCCAGATTGCACAGCTTTCTGTAAAGGGTGGGAACGGGTATGCGCTATATACCATTCCAAACGGTCAGCTTCTGATTGGTACGTACTTGGTCACCTCGGTGCACCTGCTCAATAACGGTGGAAACCAGCCGGCTATCAGCCATGTAAGCTTCTTCGGAAGCGGAGATGTGATTGATCCCGAAGATCCCGAAGATCCCGAAGATCCCGAAGATCCTGAAGACCCGGAAGATCCTGAAGACCCGGAAGATCCCGAGGATCCTGAAGATCCTGAAGATCCTGAAGACCCTGATGATCCCGCCATTCCTCTCGGTTCAGGCACCGGTGTGGCTGAAGCCATTCCTCTGGGAATACCCCAAACTGGTGATGTCAACCTGTTCGGCATAATGATGATCGTAGGCAGTATGCTCCTCGCTGGTGGCGCGATATTGATTAACCGTCTAAAGAAAGAAGATTAATGTTATTGCGACTAGTTAAGATAATGGGCTGCTTCAGCTTTTTGCTGAGGCAGCCCTATTTTTATAGGCTGTTAAGCATAGGCGACGATGACTGCAACTGATATTAATTTCAGGTCCGCTTTTTTATTTTCTCATTGACAAAATAAACACAAACCGATATGATAACAATGTTAAAAATAATAAACAGTGTTAGAAAAATTGTTTTGCGCAGAAACGAGGCAAACAGGGGAAGCATGGAAGAAAAAATAAGAACCGATAAACAGGAACGAAAACGCAGCAGAGTCAAACTGTACTTTCTTCAGGCGGCAAAAGAAATCATTGCGCTTGAAGGGGTGGACGGCGTAACGGTAAGGAAAGTGGCGGATGTCGCGGGGTATTCATACCCGACGCTGTACAGCTACTTTGAAGATCTGAACGAGTTGCTGTGGGAAACAAAACGGTATATGGTTCTGGAGCTTGTGGAAGTATTTCAAGAAAAATTCCAACCTACGCTCCGGGAGATGGACATAAAAGACGTATTCAAAACCTATATGGAATACTATTTGGAGAACCCCAACGTATTCAAATTCTTCTACTTTTTTCAGATACAGCGGCCAAGACAGGTTTCTATTGACGCTATTGCTGAGCCGGATATTGGCGCCATGTGGAACGAGACGCTTCAGGGCTATGTAAAAAGCGGCAGGTTGCGGGCGGCGGATATCGAGGCGGTGGCAAAAACATGCATTTACGCCATACACGGCCTGCTGACATTAAGCTTCTCCAACAACGGCGACCTGGGCGACACGAAAAACTTATTCCGGGACCTTGATCAGATTGTGGACTATTTATTGAAAATATAGGAGGAATCAAGTATGAAGGTCGGGATTATCGTTCACTCTCAAACGGGTAACACGCTGATGGTAGCGCAAAAGATCAAAGAAAAGCTTCTTACTGCCGGGCATGCGGTATCCCTTTTAAAAGTATCTGCTTTGAACGACGAAGAGGGCGATGCTCAGAAAATCAGGCTCAAGGAAAAGCCGGATATCGACGGATACGATGCGGTTCTGTTTGGCGCACCGGTGCGGGGATTTTCGCTTTCCCCGGTCATGCGGGCATATCTGTCCCAAATCGGCTCCTTAAGCGGGAAAAAGACGGCGTGTTTTTTGACGCAGCAATTTCCTCACCCCTGGATGGGCGGAAACCGCGCCATGAAGCAGATGCTCGCGCTCTGCGGGGGTAAGGGGGCAGCCGTATACGGAACGGGAATCGTCAACTGGTCCAATGCTGAGAACCGAGAAAAGCTGATTCACGCTGTCGTCGGGAAGCTTGGCGTATTGGCATGACCGCCGCTAGCTGAAAAGGAGCCTTGAATCATGAAAAAGCAACGAATCGTCATTCTTGCGATTGTGCTTGTGGCAATAGCGGCAATTGCCCTTGCCGTGAACGGTGTGCTCATCCGCGTCAGCGCAAACCTGGAAGCGCTAAAAACAAAAATCGATCTTAATACGATTCAGGATGGCGTTTATTCCGGCAGTTATTCCGCATTCCCCGTTTCTGCGGAAGTCAATGTTACGGTAAAGGCGCACAGAATCACATCGATCGATATTATCAGGCACGACAATGGGCAGGGTGCTCCAGCGGAAGCAATCCCCGGCAAAGTGGTGGAGGCGCAATCCTTGCAGGTGGACAGCGTGTCGGGCGCGACATACTCAAGCCGGGTCATATTGAAGGCCATAGAGGGCGCGCTGCTCAGCGCCAATCCGGCTTAACTGGGTGCGTATATGGACATATGTATAAAAACCATGCCACTAGAGGACAAAGCCCGCCTTCAAAACGAGGCTGAAACTGAGAAGTGGGGCCCGCTTTATCGGGCTGCCGGGATCGCGACAATCGTGATGGGGTTCTTATTCCAATTCAGATTGCGGTATTCGCCATATGGCCCATACCGCAGTCTGTTACCGCGTGGTATCAATTGCTGCAAAGCAGCACGGTTCTTGGTCTGATGCATCTTGATGTGGTTTATATCGTCAACAATACCATCGTAGCCCTGATGTACCTTGCCTTTTACCTGTCGCTCAGGAAAAGGAACGAGTCCATGCTGCTGATCTCCCTTCTGATGGGATTACTGGCCACCGCAGCGTATTATGCTTCCAACCCGGCGTTTGAAATGCTCTCTTTGAGCAGACAGTTTGTTTTAAGCGCCTCGGAGCCGGAACGAGCTGTGCTTCTTGCCGCCGGACAGACGCTGATTGCCCAATGGAAAGGCACCGCGTTCGACATCTACTATATATTGAGCGCGATTTGCCTGATACTGATATCCGTTGCTATGTTCAAAAGCGCCTTTTATAGCAAGGCGATGGCTTGGATTGGGTTGTCCTCAGGCGTATTTATGCTGATCCCGTCTACGGTCGAAACCATAGGTGTCTATTTCTCGCTCGTTTCTCTCATTCCCTGGGTGGTGTTTTCCATGCTGGCCGCAATCCGATTTTTTCGGCTCTCCAAACTTCACCAGGTCCAGGCAACCTGTTGACAACCATAACCCAAATAGGAAGGCCGCTGACAGTTGAGTCAGCGGCCTTTGGCTTTTATCCAAGTTGCTTTATATCGCCCTTGTGGCCTGTTTGAGCCATGTGCGTTCTTCTTCGGGGATATGCGGGGCGATCATCTCGTATACGCGGCTGTGGTAGGCATTGAGCCACTCTTTTTCCTGCGCGCTCAACAGCTCCGTTTCCACCACGTCCAGGTCAAAGGGCGCAAGCGTAAGCGTTTCAAACTTCAGGAAGCGCCCGTATTCCGTCTTTTCCCCTTCTACACACAACACAAGGTTCTCCAATCTTATGCCGTGGCTTCCTTCCACATACATACCGGGTTCCACAGATGTGACCATGCCCGGTTCAAACACGCATGGGGGTATACGGCCCGGTAGGTTTCGGTACCGGAAGCTGTTGGGGCCTTCGTGCACACACAGCACATAACCTATGCCGTGGCCGGTGCCGTGGTTATAATCAAGCCCCTCCGCCCACAACGCCTCGCGTGCGAGGATATCAAGCTGCAATCCGGTCAGGCCGTGCAGGAACTTGACGTTGCTCAAGCGGAGCGTACCCTTGAGCACCAGCGTAAAGTGGCGCTTTTGCTCCGCTGTCACTGCGCCTACCGAAACCGTACGGGTGATATCCGTGGTGCCCTCGTAATACTGGCCACCGGAATCGAGCAGGAATAGCCCTTCCGGCTTTACCACGGCGCAGTTCGCTTCCGTCGCGTGGTAGTGCCCCATGGTAGCATTTGGACCGTAAGCGCTGATAGTGGGGAAGCTTAAGCCCAGGCAGCCCGGCTGTTCCATGCGAAGCGCATCCACATGTTTTGCGACGTCCACCTCGTTGATTTCCTTGTCCCAGCCGCGCGTTTTCATCCAATACATCCAGCGGGTAACGGCAATTCCATCCTTCACATGCACTTTTCTGAAGTTGTCGCTCTCGGTTCTGTTTTTGATTGCCTTTGCATGCGTGGTGGGGTTATCCCCTTCGACAACCGTCGCGTGCGAGTCGATTTTAGAGTACAGCGCGTAATTGACTTTTTTCTTTGAAACCAGCACGCGCTGCAGCTTATTGAAACCTTTGACGTATTGGTACACATCTTCATAGGGCTTTACTTCCACGTTGGCGGAGGCGAGCCTCTCCAACACCTCCGCGCTCAGCTTCTTTTTTTCAATAAACAGTACCGCGCGTTCCCGCTCCACTGCGGTATAGGCGAGCGCCACGGGGTTATACGCAACGTCCCCGCCCCGGAAGTTGTAGAGCCACGCGATATCGTCGAGCGTCGTGAGCACATGCGCATCCACGTCCAACTTTTCAAGTTCCTTGCGCAAATCGGCAAGCTTCTCCGTCGTGCTCTTGCCCGCATACTCGGGCGGCAGCAAAAACACCGGTTCCTCTGAAAGGTGAGGCCGGTCCTCCCACACGCCTTCCGCGGGGTCAAAATCGCTCAACAGCGTTACGTTCTTAGGGGCAAGCTTTTTGGACAGTTCCAGGCACCAACTGGCGTCCGCCATCCTCCCGTCCAGCGCAAGTATGGCGCCTTCGGGCAGCTTGCCATAGAGAAAATCCTCCAGTTCCGGCACGTCCGGCTGCCCTTCGCGGTACAGCGTGATTCCGGAGCCCTTTAATTCCAGATCCGCCTGGATAAAATAACGCCCGTCCGTCCAGAGCCCGGCCTCCTCAGGCAACACCACAAGCGTGCCAGCCGAGCCGGTGAAACCGGAAAAATACTGCCTTACCTGAAAATGCTCACCCAAATACTCAGAGGCGTGATAATCCGAAGTCGGAATCAGTACCACGCCGATGTGCTTCTGCGCCATCGTTTTCCGTAGCGCAGAAAGCCGTTCTTTAATGGTAGTCATTGCATGCTCCTTCCTGCTTAGGGGTTTCAAGGTATCGGCGTTTTCAGCGCCGAAGGTAATTATTTTATGCGGGGAAACGCAGTTTCCCCGCACCTTCCTTTGCTTGAGGATACGGGGCGGAATCTCCTGCTTACGGGAGACCGTCTGGTTCAGATTTTAATCTACGCCCTCTTTAAACCCTTCGCCATGCACCTCTGTCGCGTCGGATATGATTGTAAACGCCTGCGGGTCTATCATTCGCACAGCCTGCAGCGTCAAAGCGACTTCGTTTCGGCGCGCGATTGTCATCAGCACCGTCTTGTCCTTGCCAGAAAACCCGCCGCGCGCGGGAAGCACCGTGACCCCGCGCCCCATTTCATGGGCGATACGGTTTAAAAGCGCCTCTTCCCGGTCGGTGATGATATAGATGACCTTTGCATGGTCCACGCCTTCCTGTATGGCGTCTATCGTCTTGCTGGTGACGAACAGAGCCACAAACGAATAGAGCGCTACCTCAATATCACGAAATACCACAACGGCGAACAGAACGACCAACGTATCAATCGCCATCAAAAGCTGTCCCATGGAAAATCCCGGCCGCATTTTAAAGAGCATGAGGCCGATAAGATCGGTACCGCCCGTACTGACGCCGCGCGTCAGCAACAACCCCAGTCCAACGCCCATAAAGCCGCCGCCTATCAGCGCCGCTAGCAGAATGTTATTGGTATACCCCGGCAACCAAAGCGCAAACAGGTCAATAAACACGGAAAGCAGCACCGTGGCAACGATCGTTTTTGCAAGCGGTTTAAAACCAAGGCGCTTGAGCGCCACGATCATCAACGGGACGTTGAGGATAAGCGTGAGGGTACCCACCGGCACGCGAATCAGCGCGGCAAGCGCTGTCGCGATACCGGATACGCCGCCTGGCGCAATGTTGTTGGGGACGGTAAACATCGAAAGCCCCAGCGCGGTCAGCGCGCTTCCGATGATGATGGCAATGCTGTCAACGAGCAGCCGTCTGGCCCCTTTGGACATATGAGCCTCCCTTTATCCTTTCGGGTTCAAACCCGCAAGCTCCGGCAGGGTAAACAGCCCATCCCTGCGGATGCAAACGCCGTCAAAATAGATTTCCCCGCCATAGGGATTGGCTTGCATGCAAACGATATCCATATGCAGCAACGAACGGTTGCCGTTGAACGCGGAATCATACGCTGCGCCCGGCGTGAGGTGGAAAGACCCGCCGATCTTTTCGTCATAAAGCGTATTGCCTATGGGCTTTGTGACGGCGTTGTTGACGCCAATCGCAAATTCGCCAAGGTAGCGTGCGCCTTCATCGGTGTCCAGCAGCGCGTTGAGTCCCACGGTATCGTTGCCGCAGGATGCTTCCACAATTTTGCCGTTTTCAAACACAAAGCGCGGGTTGTCATAGCGCTTGCCCTGCTCAATGAGCGGCGTATTATACTGGATGACGCCGTTCGCGCTCTCCCTGAGCGGTGCGGTAAACACCTCGCCGTCCGGAATATTCATTTCCCCTGCGCAGGGGATGACGTTCATGCCGCGGATGGAAAAAGTGAGGTCCGTGCCCTTGCCCAGCAGGCGTACCTTGTCTGTGCGTTGCATCAGTTCGACCAGCGGCCGCATGTTCCGCTCCATTTCGTCATAGTCCACCAGCGCCGCGTTGAGGAAGAACTCATAGAAATCGTCGTAGCACATACCGGCTTTCTGGGCATCAGCCATGGTCGGCCAGTGCAAGTAGACCCAGCGGCGTTCGTTGATGCGAAGATCGCGGATCTCCTTTAATTCTTCCCTGTAAATGGCCATTGCTTTCGGATTTGCGCCGGAAAGCTCCGCGTCGTTTTCCTCTACGCCGATGACCACCTGCCCGGCCCAGTGGGACCAGAGCACGCGTTCCCATTCAAGCTGCTTTTTGAGCGCAGCGCGCGCAGGCTCCGAATTTTCCGGGTCAATGAAACCGAACGCCAGGCGCTTGATTTCATCGTCCTCCAGATCTACATAGGGCACAGCGCCGATGCGATGCGCTTCCTTCATCAGTTCCTTAACAAGCGGCTTTGCCAATAAGCCGGTCCTTATGCCAAAAAGCTCTCCCTCTTTGATATGTATGCTGTGGTTGAGCAACAGGCTGGCCAATTGCTTTAAACGAGGGTCCTGCATGTATGTTCCTCCATTTCAAATTGTACCGACGTCTTCCCAAAAACAGGGATAACGTCCGCACCTACCAGTATAACACAAAACCCGCCTTTCAACATCAGCCGAAACAGCGGGTTTTCATTCCTTTTGTAGTAGGCAAAACAAGGTTATTACGGGAGAATTCTTCTGGCGCTTACCACATAGCGGGACTGGTCGTATTCATACGTGCAGGTCGAAAGCGTAAGGACTTGATCGGTGGGCTTTATGGTAACGGTATCGTCATATACGGTGTACTTTTCGGATTTCATGTAGGAGACGACATCGTTCATGTACTGCGCGAAGTTTTCCGCGGGCGTCGTAATGTTGAAGCGGGTATGCCAGTACACGGGGCCTCCGTGCCATACGAACGCGAGATACACTTCCCACTTGGTCTCATCGCCGTCCCAGTTGAACGTGATCACACGGTTCTCTTCAAAGAAGCTGCGCTGCTTATAATTGTTCAAGTCATGGAACATGGTGCCGTTCTTCATGTTGTGGCCGTAGAGTATGATGTGGTACCGCTGCTCCACGTCCGCGTTGCGGTAGTCCATGAAGATTGCGCCGTGCTTGGATTTTTTCTTCTCCACATTATGGGTGAGGTAATATTCGTTGTCCGCGGCACGGACGACGGGATAATCGATTTTGGTGTTGGGGACGGTGATCCAGCCGATCACATCGTTGTTGAGCGCCTTGTATTCATCGTACGGGCGGGTGGGGGGTAATACGTCGTTCGGGTCCGCCACGCCGTCAATCTCTTCAATGGGGATTTCATCCGAGCCTGAGCCGGACGGCGCCGGGCTCGCTTGGCCCTGCCCCGGGGTTTCGATAGGTTCCGGTGTGATGGCGGGCGTTTCCGGCGTAGGTGAAAGCTCCGCTACATTTCCCGGTTGCGCCTGGGGCGTGCACGCGAAAAGCAGCGCGGTCATCAAAATGACCGACAGGCTGAGCGCACGTGTCTGCCATTGCGTTTTCTTCTGTTTCTTCTGTAGAATTGCCATTATACTTTCACCGGGCATTTCCTTCATAATTACTGCAGCAGTATATACAAATTGTACCGTATCGCGGTACGCTTATGCAAGGCATTTGGGGCGGCGTTTACAAAAGCGTCACAACGCCTGAATTTCATAACGCGCCGTTCTTCCCTTCGGTTGCATGAAAAACCTTCTTTAGGATAAAATTTTTTGTGAAATATGTTACGGATATTTGAAAAGTATCCGAATTTGCGGTATCATACTATACAGGCTGATTGCAGACGGGATTTTTATGCGCAAAATTCCGAAATACTGGAATTGGCAAGAACCGAAAGGTAAGAGGATCGCAGCATGGGATTGTTTGAGTTTAACGATGTGGGCATCGATCTCGGAACCTCCAGCGTCCTGGTCTATGTAAAAGGCAAGGGCATCGTCCTGAGGGAGCCTTCCGTCGTAGCAGTGGAGCGCATTACCGGGCGCATACTCGCAGTAGGCGAAGAGGCGCGCCGCATGTTGGGCCGTACGCCCGGCAGCATTATCGCCATCCGACCGCTTAAAGACGGCGTCATATCCAATTTCGATATTACAGAGCGCCTTTTGAACCATTTCCTTAAAAAAGTCGTCGGCTCCCATATATTCTTCAAGCCCCGCGTCGTCGTCTGCGTTCCCTCCGGCGTAACGGAAGTGGAAAAGCGTTCGGTCATTGACGCCACGGAAGAAGCGGGCGCGCGTCATACGTTTTTGATTGAAGAGCCCATTGCCGCGGCAATCGGCGCCGGCATCGACATTTCCCAGCCGCGCGGCAGCATGGTGCTGGACATCGGCGGCGGTACGACGGATATCGCGATCATCTCTTTGGGCGGCGCGGTCATATCCGATTCCATCAAAATCGCGGGCGACAAATTTGACGACGCCATCGTGCGCTACATGCGTAAAAAGCATAATCTCCTAATCGGCGAGCGCACCGCAGAAGAAATGAAGATCGCCATCGGCTCCGCTTACCCGCGCAAGGAGCAGGTGTTCATAGACGTCAAGGGCCGAAACCTCATCTCCGGCTTGCCGCAGGCGATTGTTGTCGGCTCCAACGAAATGATAGAGGCATTGGAAGAACCCCTGCAGAGCATATTGGAAAGCGTACGCGCGCTGTTTGAGCGCACCCCGCCCGAGCTCGCTTCGGATATCGCGGAAAGCGGCATCTGCTTAACCGGCGGCGGCGCGCTGCTTTACGGCATGGACCGCTTTGTGGCGGAACATACCAAAGTACCCTGCTATGTAGCGGAAGACCCCATCAGCTGCGTTGCGATCGGTACCGGCAAGGTGCTTGAAAACATCAATATCTACGCCAACGGTGCAATTTACGATTACAAGCGCGGCGAGTATTTTGACGGCTGATGCGGACAAGCAGGGACTTTTCCTGCCTGTATAAATTGCATCTTTACAAACGGATTTCATTCAGTTATAATATCCCTTGCGTGCAAAACCCGGCCGGGTTCTGCCGCAGGATATGGGGCTTTAGCGAAGTTGGCTATCGCGCTACACTGGCAGTGTAGAGATCACCGGTTCGAATCCGGTAAGCTCCACCAATAGAAATAGGACACCCTACAGGGTGTCCTATTTCTATTGGTGAGCCATATAATCGGCGGATTCGAAGCCGCGCCCGCGCAGCGGTAGAATCGCTCCAGTGGAGCGATTTTAGCGGCCGGGATTTCGTGACAGGCCGGCTTGCGCAGTGCGAAGCACAAGCAAGACGATGCCGATGGCCGAAATCGAAATCCGGTAAGCTCCACCACGTCGGAGCAAATTACGCTCCACTCATAATCCCCAATCGCCTTGCGGTTGGGGATTTTTCGTCCCGCTCCATTGCTCCTCCTTTTCCGCAAAAAGTCCCGCTCGCGTCGGCTAAGCCCTTGTAAACGCGGGCTTTTAACGCCGACTTGCTCACTACCAACTTTTTGCGGGCGCTGCGAGGCTTCGTGCATCTAGCGGATTCGAAGCCGCGCCCGCGCAGCGAGAAAATCGCTCCAGTGGAGCGATTTTAACGGCCGGGATTTCGTGCCCAGGCGTGACCGGCCTGTAAGTATGATAAAATCATAATAGAGGAAAATGATCGCTAATTGACGGAGGGCAAGTATGGGAGAGCATTACAAAACCTTATCAGCCATATTTCCGCTAATTCTGAGGACGGTAAATGGTAAGCAGCAAGTTCTGCTGCATCAAAGAGCAAATACAGGATATATGGACGGTATGTGGGATTTTGCCGGAAGCGGGCATGTCGATGAAAGTGAAACCGCCAGGCAGGCCGTTGTGAGAGAGTGCAAGGAAGAATTAGGCATTACCGTTGAGATTGAGGATGTCTCATTTGCACACTTATCGCATAGGGTTGGAAAAAACGAAATACGGACTTATTATGATATTTACTTTGTTATCCATTCTTTTCGTGGTAATCCATTGATTGCAGAGCCCAACAAATGCGCCGGATTGGAGTGGTTTGATATAAGCCATTTACCTATAAGCATGATTGGGATAAGAAGATTAGCATTGGAGGACTGCTTAAAATCCAATTATTACAGCGAAATTATCAATTAAATCCCACGGCTTGAGAATAGCTAGTATCAAAGCAGGAAGAGCTCTTTTTCACTACTGCACCACCAAGAAAAGGACGTCATATCGCGTCCTTTTCTTGATTGGTGTAAATATTGAGTATAATCTAAGCCTTGTCACAGAGGTTCTATTTTCTGTATGGCTGCAGCCCTACCGTGAAAACCAAATATATGATAAACTATTAAAATTGCTTTTTATTTTGGAGAACAACGACGTGAAAATGAGCCTTGGACAGGATTTTCTGAAAAATATGCTTCGGCTGGCGCTACCGGTTGCTGTGCAGAACCTTTTAATGGCTTCGTTCCAACTGATCGATGCCGCGATGGTGTCACAACTGGGCAACGCTGCGATGGCCGGCGTGGGCATGGCCGGACGGTGGACGTTCATCATGATGATCTCTCTGTTTGGAATCAACTCCGGCGCGGCTATCCTTTACTCCCAATACAAGGGCGTCAATGACGAGGCGGGCATCCGCCGCGTCTATGGGTTTGCGCTGGTCAACACGATGGCGCTGGTGGTATTGTTCGGCGCGGCGATGGTTTTGTTCCCCCATGCGCTTGTAAAGGTGTTTGCCGGAGACAACAATCCCGAGGCGGTCCGGCTGGGCGTGGATTATATGCAGATCATCGCGTTCAACTGCATTGTCATGGGTTTCAACTACGCTACGACGATCATGCTGCGCAGCACCGAAGAAGTGCGCATCCCGCTTATTACGAGCGTTGTGGCGGTGGTGGTCAACACGGGCTTAAACTACGTGCTGATTCATGGCAAACTGGGTTTCCCGATGTTGGGCGTACAGGGCGCGGCGATTGCTACTGTGATCTCCAGCCTGGTGCAGATGGGTATGCTCATAACGGTGGTCCGACACAGGAAGCATCCGGCATTTGCCTGCTTCCGTGAGTTGTTTGCCTACACCAAGCCAATGGTGCGGAAATTCTATCAGGTAGCCATGCCTGTGATCATGAACGAGGTACTGTGGTCGCTGGGCACATCTTCTTACATGTTTGTGTTTGGCCGCGTGGGTGGGGAAACAGGCGTCCCGGCCTATACGCTTTATAACAGTATCGACCAGTTGCTGTTTGCGTTTGTGATCGGTATGGGCTCGGCCTGTGGGGTCATCGTCGGCAAGGCTGTGGGCGCTGGCGATAACGAGCGTGCCTGGCAAAGCGCCAAATGGTTTCTGATGATGGGGACGCTGTTCGCGGTATGCATGAGCATACTGGAGATCCTGCTGCGGGTGCCGATCATCAACCTGATCAATCCGGCCGACCCGGCCACCGGCGAGCTTGCCACGAAACTCTTGCTGATCGGCAGCGCAAACTTGCCCCTGCGCATGCTCACCATGCTGCTTATCGTGGCCATATTTCGGTCAGGCGGCAGGCCCGCGCTTGGCGCAATCATTGACGTGGGTGCCGTGTGGCTGGTAGGTGTGCCTTCCGTGGTAATTGCCGGATTCGTTCTGCACCTGCCATTCCTATGGATATTCGCTATGACATTCACCGAGGAGATCGCGAAGGTGATCATCGGCCTTGTGTTCTTCTTCCGGAAAAACTGGATGAAGCGACTGACGGAGCATCACCCGCAGGCTGAACCGGAGGGAACGCCGGTGTTGCTGTTGGAAGCGGAATAACACTTCTGCCCCTAAGGGTGCGGATGAATCGCGGGTTGGGCGCTTGCCCAACCCGTCGCCTATCAAAACTTATTGAAAAGTTCGGTGTCTAAAATAATAAGAATGTTCGGAAGTGACAGCGTTGCAGATATCGGGATACAACCGCATGATGATCGTTGGCAATAACGGCAGCGGAAAAAGTTTTTTGTCGAAAGAACTGTCCGCTATCACGGGTTTACCACTCGTTCATCTTGACGTCGAGTTTTGGCGGCCGAACTGGGAAAAACCAACGAAAGAAGAATGGATAAAGAAGCAAACAGAACTCATATCGAAGGAAAAATGGATTATTGAGGGAAATCACACCGGCACAATGGAGTTAAGATTTCAAGCGGCGGATGCAATCCTATTCCTGGATATCAACCGAATTGTATGTCTGGCTGGCGTATTGAAAAGACTCGGTAAAAAGCGTTCGGACTTGCCGCAATATCTCGAGGAGAAGTTGGATCTGGACTTTTTTCGATTATGTAAGGGGTTATGGCGTTTTTCCAAGACACGTAGACGTGCCATAATGGGGTTACATGAAAAATATCCCGACAAACCGTTTTTGGTTATTAAGGGCAGAAGAAATTTGAAAAAAATGGTGGTTCAATGGAGAAATGAGTTCCAGTAGAGCCGCAGCGTACGATGCGTGTGATTGTATCCTGAAGGATATACGCCCTCTCCATTTGGCCGGTCTTCTTAAATAGCGGTCATTCATGTTTTGATGGACCATCCAGCGCTTGTTTGATCAATGACGACGCTATCTGAAGCGCCTTAATTCTGCGTACGAGCAGCGTATGCTGAGCGGAACCTTGTTTCAACTTTGGCTGCACTTTCTCACATTTGCTAATCGTGGAATTGATAGCCCGGAGCGCTTCTTCCAAATCTTCTTTCGCAAACTGATCCATGAATGTTTCCTCCGCGTATATGCTGTTTTGTTTTTCATGATACACTCTATCGCATGCGTAAACCTTACGCAACCCTGACCGGATTGCAGCTGTTCGGAGAACCTCCCTGTATAAAGACTGCTTTGCTGACATGAAGCGGATATAAAAAGCCCGCATCTGCGGGCTTTTTGCGTGGATCAAGATAAACGGTAGTTGATTGTTAACGAGCGCCAACGACCTTATGCGGAACATACGGCTCCTCAAGGTACGTGACGTCTTCCTCGGTAAGTTTCACGTGAAAAGCGCCGATGGCGTCATCAAAATACTTTGCCTTGGTTGCGCCGACGATGGGAGACGTTACCCCCTTAGAGAACTGCCACGCAAGGGCAATCTGCGTCATGGTGGCGCCATATTTTTGCGCAAGCTCATTTACGCGAAGCACAATGGCATAGTCGGTCTCCTGCGTGCTGTCGTACTTTGTAACCGCCGCCTTGTCGGTCTGGCTGCGTTTTGTATCCGTATGCCATTCAAGGCGGGAAAGCCTGCCCGCAGCCAGAGGGCTGTAAGGCGTACGGGCAACATTCTGCTGTTTGCAGATAGGGATCAGCTCGCGCTCGTCCTCCCGGTAGAGCAGGTTGTAGTGGTTCTGCATGGAGACAAACGGTGTCCAGCCATTCCTTTGGGCCGCAAGCTGCATGTTGTAAAACTGGTAGCCATACATGGCGGAAGCGCCCAGCGCGCGTACCTTACCCGCCTTGACAAGGCTGTTAAGCGCTTCCATCGTTTCCTCAATCGGGGTGCCGGCATCGAAGCGGTGAATGATGTAGAGGTCCACGTAATCCGTGCCCAGCCGTTTCAGAGAACCGTCGATTTCGCGCAGGATTGCCTGTTTTGAGAGATGGCCCTCGTTGAAATAGACTTTCGTCGCCAGGACGACCTTGTCGCGCGCAATATTGTTTTTGATCGCGCGGCCGAGATACTCCTCGCTGGTGCCTGCCGAATAGATATTGGCGGTATCAAAGAAATTGATCCCGAGATCAAGCGCGCGCTTGACCAGTGCCTCGCTTTCTTCCGCGCTCAACGTCCACGCGTGCATATTGCTTGCCGGATCGCCATAGCTCATGCAGCCTACACAAAGACGCGATACCTGAAGCTCTGAGTTTCCGAGTTTTGAATATTCCATTTTGCCCTCCTAATGAAAATAATTTCCGTAGGATTTCTTTCAGTCTAGCAGTTAGAGTGGACTCTAAGTCAAGCTGTTTGTATAAAACCATATAAAAAATTTTGCAACGCAGCGCGGCTCGGAAGCGGTCTCCTTTGAAAGCTTCTGTGCGGCGGTTTTCGGCTGTGTATAGCGCATCATGTTTCACATAAGATGGCTGAGATTCATCCTGAAAAACAATAAAAATTTATTGAAAAACAATAAATTTTCGTTGACAAGCTGCATATGATATTCTATGATACCGCCAAGAGGAGTCTCCAAAGTATGAAAAGCGGGCATATGAGGTGGACGATGTATGATGTTGTTATTGTAGGATCGGGCCCTGCAGGGGCTAACCTGGCGCGGTTAATTGCCAATCAGTACAAGGTACTATTAATTGACAAACGGGATCTGGGGAATGAGAACCCCCAAAACCTCACAAATAAATGCTGCGGAGGGCTATTGGCCCCTGACGCCCAGAAAATGATTGCAAAGTTGGGTTTGTGGCTGCCAAAAGATATTCTGGTGGACCCGCAGCTTTTTGCCGTAAGAGCCATTGATCTTACCAATCATCTTGAAAGAAGATACCAGAGATTTTATTTCAATATGGACAGGGAAAAGTTTGACAGGTGGCTGGTCTCCCTGATACCAGCGGATGTTGACAAAAGGTTCAACTCCTTTTTTAAAAACTCTGCTGAAATAACGGGGGGATATGAAGTTCGTTATGTTGATAACGGACATGAGACAGCAGTAAAAACAAGGATAATCGTAGGCGCTGACGGCGCAAATTCCAAGGTGCGCAAGTCCATAGGCGAAGCTAACAATATCCCTGAAAAGTATATTTCCATTCAGGAATGGTTTGAATACCCGTATCATATGCCGTATTTTACGGCGATTTTCGATGAGGAAATCAGTGATTTTTATTCCTGGATCATACCTAAGGAAAAACATGTGCTGTTGGGGGCTGCCCTTAACCATGAGGCGAACGCCCGTGAAAAGTTCGATATTCTGAAGACGAAACTGGTGCAATTGGGCTTCAGCTTTGAGCATAAGGTCAAAACTGAGGGCGCGTTCATTCATAGGCCCAGGAAGGCATCACAGTTTTGTGCAGGGAGCGGTGGTATAGCCCTTATTGGGGAAGCTGCCGGAGCGATAAGCCCCAGCTCTGCAGAAGGGATCAGTTATGCACTAAAAAGCTCTTTATACCTGGCCCAGTGTCTTGAGGAGGGAGTAGACGGGTTTATGGACAGATATAAACGGAAGGTAACGGATATCAGGTTGAATTTGCTCATCAAAAACTTAAAATCCCCGGCCATGTACCATCCGTTTCTGAGATGTCTGGCTATGAAATCGGGCCTGCAAAGTATTTCATAAAGCAAATATTTCAATGCTCTTCGCCACTCGTTTAAACCGGAATATCCTTCCCTCCTTATTGGCAGACTATTCTTGAAGCAAGTGGCACAATTTTTATTTGGCCAAGGAGGAAAAGCAAATGGAGAATGATGCATCAAAGCTGCCGATGATGGCCTTGAAGGATATCCCAACACCCAATGCGGACGCCAAAGAGATCACGGCACTGGTCAAGGAGGATGGCCGCGTCACCGGCTATCAGCTTTCGGATGGCCGGACACTGAATAAAGAAGAGGGCGTAGCGCTCGCCAAGCAGGGAGGCATTCAGGGCGTTGGGGTAGCGACGCGAAAAGGAAACGAGTATTTAAAATCCCTCCCCGATGAAAGGGAAGATAACAATCTGGACAGTTTGCCGTCCGTTACAAAATGATATTTGTGGATGAAAAGAGGGCCCGCGGGATGAATGTCCTGCGGGCCTATCTGATGTGCCTGAAAAGGGTCGGGTTACAGAATTTTAGAAGTATCGACTGTTTGATATATCACTCGACGGCAGCACCTTGCGAATATCGTTTCGCACGTGAATCACCTGGTAGCTTGCGAGATTGAAGAGGTTCAGGGGGCGGAAGCTGACGCCGCCCAGGTTGTAAACCCGTACCAGTTCCGTTACCGCCAGGCTGGGCGCGGAGGCGCACATAATTACGCGCGTCAGGTTTCCATCTTCCAGTATGCGAAAGTAAGTCATCTGCGTATTCGGGTCTATCTCGGGATACGCGCCGCTTAGTCGGGTGATTTCGTCCACCTGGCCGGGGGAGAGCATGCGGTATTCATTGCCGGGCGAATAGGGTACGTCCCATTCGTAACAGCAGGTTGGAATGCCCAACAATATTTTAGGGTTGGAAAAGTACTGGGTCACATAATCAAGCCCTTGTTGGATAACATCTATGGGTTCGCGGTACGTGGAGCATACGATATCCGCAGGGGTAATGATATAGCGATCGAGTATGCGGCTGTAATGGGCGAGAGCTTCGGACAGGGAAGGCGGCTCCGGCAATATCACAACCAGCCGGATGGAGGCGACGATAATCAACCCGAGCGCGTGCAGCTGGTTGGAGGCCATCTCCAAAAATGAAGCGTAGGCTGCGTAATCCTCCGGAAAAACGTACTCAAACCCGAAATTCACCCCATAATAGCCGTATGCTTGGGCGACTTGGATGCTGTTTTGGATCAGCGTCTGCTGCGCTTGGGGGTCGGAAAGGATGCCGTGCAGCAATTCGCCGGAGTAAACGCCATCCACCGTATTGGTTATCACCATCAACGGCGCAACGCCGGCCTGACGTGCCGCCAGAATCAGCGGCATACTGTCGGGGACAGCGAGCATGCCGCAGGGGCGGATTTCATGGCCGAATATGCTTAGATAAGTAAGGTAGGGGAATATTCCGATCCATTGAAGAGGGTTTTCAACCGGATAAATATAGCCATTCACTTCAATCACGGGTCGGACCAGTCCGACGTCTGGAATACGCAGCGTCTGCCCAACAAAAAGGATGTCCGTGTCCGCTATTTCCGGATTAAGGGAGCGCAAACGCTCTGTGGGCATATTAAATAACCGCGCGATGGAATACAGCGTATCGCCGGGTTGCACGGTATATTCATTCAAATGCGTTCACTTCCTTTTGGTGTTTATTGATTTTTATGACGCGTAAGCAGAAAAATGAACGGATCGGGGATAGAGAATTGGGCATTGTGTCAAAGAAAATACCGCCGAAAACGTTCGGCGGTATTCTTAACCCAAAAGGGCATTGGTTATGATTGAAAACCCTTCCTGCTCTTAAACTTTAATAATGACCTCGCCTTCTGGTTTGCCCCCAATAACCGCAACTTTAATACACGCTTTCGGTGCTTCGATAAAGAACTTACTCAAACGGTCTTTTTCTCTGAATACTTCCTTATCGCGTTCATCCGGTACAAAAATATCTATGCAGCCCCCCCGATTCCCAATGTCTATGCAGCCGCATCTATTCTCAAATTTAATATTCATGATCGTCTTGCTCCAATTCCATTTCGCGCGTTTCCGTTTAATTTAACGGGGCCTCTTACTCTTATCATATTCGGCGACCTCTTCGCGCGAATAAAAAAATTTTTGATCGGAGCGGTCCTATAATGAACCTGTAAGCCCGATTTCCGGCTTATTCTTCAACGGTAAAACTGACGCTACCTTTTGCATTGCTTCCCGCAACGGAAAACCGATACGTGTCTGTTTGCGGTATCTCAAGCGAAAAACTCCCCGAGGAAGCACCGTTCCCTTTATAAATTTCCTCACCGTTTTTATCCGTTACAACGACGTCTATGCGGCCGGACTGGCTTTCAATTTCGACACGCACCATCGTTCCCTGTTTTAAGTCCATTTCGTGCGTCTCTGTTTTATTTAAGATGGAATACTCCAATAGGAATTGCGTATCATTGGCCGTGCGGCTGCCCGCAAAGTCCTGTTTCTGGCAGCCTGCGGCAAGTATCAGGACACAGGCGAGCGCAAACAAATATAACTTTTTCATTTCGCGTTCCTCTTTTCAATGTTTATATCTTGGAGCTACATAAGCCTTTGGCCCGTCCAGTTCTCGTATAAAAAGGAGAAGCTGTCCTTTTTTGCGCAAAGCCCCTTTTCCAAAAAATCCGCCAGGGATTTGAGTTTTTCCGTTACTTGCTCGTGTGTCCATTCAAAAATACCGGGGTCAAGCAGGAAAACCAGCACACTAAGCAGAATTTCGGCGTACGCGGCGGGATTTTCGCACACAAATGTTTTTTCACGGCTCCCTTGCTCGAAGAGTTCGGCAATAAGCGGGGAAAGCCCATAAACGATATCCGCCATTGATTTTTGATGGATGGCGGCGTTTTGCGTCTGATGCAAAAATTGATCCACGGTGGAATCCACCGCCGTATTTCGGTACACGTTAAGCAGGAGTTTCAGCTTTGTAATGGCGTCTCCCTCCGCCCCGGCGAGCGCCTGCTTGCACGTCTGTATCACATTCACATATTGCCGCCGGGCAAGCGCATCCAACGCTTCCTCTTTGCTTTTAAAGTAGTAATACATGCCGCCCTTGGCGATACCCGCTTTTTTGGCGATATCCATGACGGACGCCGTTCCCGCCCTGCCTTCATGCAGCAATTCCTGCAGCGCATCAAGTATTCTTGTTCGTTTGTCCATAGACTCACCACCTTTTCTTCATTAGTATAACATAAGTTGACCATCGTTCAACTATATGTTATACTGCGGAATTGAACGATGGTCAAATTAATTTGCGGGGGAGAACCTATGTGGAGGATTGTACTTTTGGGAATACTGCTTACACTTTGCCTGCTGCTTGTGCTTTTGCTTATCATCAACACCGTCGTGCTTTTTGCCCGGTCGTTTAAACATTCGGACAAAAGTAAGACGATGATGCGCATAAAACATACGGGCATTCTGCTTGCTTCATGCTTTGCGGCAAGCGTTCTGTTTACCGCGTTTACCCAATGGGCCGCGTCTACGCCAGCCATAAGGGACGATCAGGGAAACTTGATAAGCGGGAGCATTGCGGAACTAAAGCAGGTGGATTTAAATGGACGCAGGGAATGGATCAGCATCCGTTCTCATAATGTCAACAATCCGGTCCTGCTGTTTTTGGCGGGCGGGCCGGGCGGCACCCAAATGGCTGCGGTCCGTCATGACTTAAAGGAGCTGGAAAAGCATTTTGTTGTTGTGAACTGGGATCAGCCGGGGTCCGGCAAATCCTATTCGGCCATATCTCGCCGAGATCTGACGCCTGAAACCTATATCGAAGACGGCCATGCGCTGACAAAATACCTGTGCAATGAATTCGGGCAGGAAAAGATATATCTGGTTGGAGAGTCCTGGGGGAGCGCGCTTGGCATATTCCTCGTGGAACGGTATCCCGAGCTGTACCATGCCGTTATTGGAACGGGGCAAATGGTGGATTTTCTGGAAACGGAGATCATTGATTATGATCTGACAATGGAGCTTGCCAAAAAGGCGGGGGAGGAGGCTCTGGTGGAAACGCTCAAGAAGAACGGCCCGCCTCCCTATTACGGAAAAGACGTGACATGGAAAAGCGCCGCATACCTTAATTACCTCAGCGGCGTTATGGCGCGCAACCCCGAAATACAAAATGCCGGATACAATACCCTGCGCGACCTGGCCGCGCAAGAGTATGGTGTTTTTGATGCGGTCAACTTTATAAGAGGTATCGTCAATACGTTCAATCACGTATATCCGCAGCTGTACTCCGTTGATTTGCAGAAAGACTACAGCACGCTGCAGGTGCCGGTGTATTTATTCCTGGGAAAACATGATATAAACGCGCCCGTCTCTCTGGCGGAGGAGTATTTTTATTCGATGAGCGCGCCTTACAAGGAGATTGTATGGTTTGAACATTCCGGCCATAGCCCATGGATCAACGAAAGCGATCGATTTGTACAGGAGGTTGCCCGTATCGCGGGTGCCGAAAAATAAAAAGACATCCCCAGCCAACGGTTGGGGATGTCTTTTGTTCATGAATGGACCTGCAAAAAGCGTTATGCCCCGCATACGATCTGAACAGACTTGCTGCATCCAAACCTGTTCGCGCCTGCCTGCTGCAGCTCTTGGATTTTTGCCGCGTCGTTGATGCCGCCATCAATTTTGATTTTGACGCCTTCGCCTACAATGCCGCGCACAAAGCGTACATCTTCCGCTTCCGCCTTTTTGCCGCTTAAAGCATTGGAAATCTTGATATACGCGGCGCCTGAGGCTATGGCGATACGCAGCGCCTCTCTTTTTTCATCTTCCGTATAAAGGCTCTGCTCGTATATGGCCTTCACGTCGGCGCGGCCGCGGGCGATTTCCACCAGGCCTTTAAGCTCCTGCAACGCTTCGTCGCTTTTGCCGCTTTTAATGGCGAGTATGTTCATCGCCACGTCCAGCTCCTGAGCGCCGTTTAATATGGCTTCCCGCACTTCCGCCTCCTTGGCCCTTCGGGATGCCGCGCCGTGCGGGAACCCCACCACCGTGCAGACCTTCACGCCGCTTCCGGCTAAAAGTTCCGCAGCCAGCGGCACAAAGTACGGCGATACGCAGACGTTCGCAAGCCCGCACGCAGCAGCCTCATTGCAGGCCGTTCTGATGCGCTCTTCCGTCATGTCGGGGTTCAACACGCTATGCTCTATGGTGCAGGCCACTTCCGCGCCCGAGGCTTCGCTGTGTTCAACACTGAGCGCGGCCATCACTTCTTTTGTCACCTGCTGAATAATTGCCTCTATGGCTTCCGGTTTCACTCGTTTTCCGCCTTTCCTTACTCCACGTCCACATGGTCGATCACGCCGCAGATGGTCATATCGATGATTGCGCGCTTGTCTTCGAGTATCATAATCGCGGCGCCGCCGTCGTTGTTGACAAGCACCGTATCGCCTACGCCCGCGTCCGCGGCGTCAACCGCGATGTGCCGCGCGCCAATCGCGCCCCCGTCAAGGCCAATAGGCTGCACCATCAGCAGCTTTTGGCCATGGTGGGACGGATGTTTTATCGTGGAGACCACCGTGCCCGTTACTTTGGCGAGCAACATAGACGCCTCCTTACTGAGGGAGGATGCCCTCCACATCTTCATGCGGCCGGGGGATGACATGAACGCTGACGAGCTCCCCTATGCGCTTGGCCGCAGCCGCGCCCGCGTCTACACTGGCCTTCACCGCGCCGACATCGCCGCGTACCATGACCGTGACCAGCCCTGAGCCGATGCGCTCCTTGCCGATCAGCCGCACATCCGCCGCTTTTACCATGGCGTCCGCCGCCTCTATCGCGCCGACCAGTCCCTTGGTTTCCACCATGCCCAATGCCTGTTTATCCATATCCCAGTAATGCTCCCTTCTTTATTCGTTAACTCTGTCAATAAACCCGATGATGGCGGAGTCCACCGCCACCGGTCCATGCTCCGCAAACAGCAAGCTTGCTTCCTTGCTGCCTATCAGGTAGACATGGTCGCCCTTGCCCGCCTGCCTGGTGCCGTCAGCCGAAACGATAAGCCCGGCCGGCTTACCGTTTTCGCGCTTCTCCACCACAAGCAGCTTGATGCCCCTCATGCTTTCGTTTTTGACGGTGCTTACCACCGAGCCAACCACGACGCCCGTATACATCCCTATGCCTTCTTTTCAGCTTTCTCCGGCTTTTCCGCCTTCTTTTGCACGGTGGGAAGTATTCGTTCCACATCCGCATGAGGGCGTGGGATCACATGTACGCTTACTAGTTCCCCCACGCGTTTGGCCGCTGCGGCGCCCGCGTCAACTGAAGCCTTTACCGCGCCAACATCGCCGCGCACCATAACGGTGACCAGTCCCGCGCCGATCTGTTCCTTGCCTACCAGGAAGACGTTCGCCGCTTTTACCATCGCGTCCGCCGCTTCAATCGCGCCGACGAGACCCCTTGTTTCCACCATTCCCAATGCCTGCAGTTCCATTTGAAACGCTCCTTATTTCAAGTTTTTGTTTTATGCCTGCGGATCAAACGATCCTAAAATCCCCGTATAGTACGCACCTACGGCTGCGTGTAAACGTCCGCGCGCTGGTAATGCCTTCTCCAGTCGGCGTCGCGATGGTAAGGGAGGCAAACCCCTCGCCGTTGAACCCAAGCCCCGCGTAGGAGGGCGCGTTCTTTACAAATATGGTCGTATTGAGCGCCTTCGCTGCCATGGAAAGGTGGCTGACGTTTTGAGAATGCATGATGGCGGTATGCCTGCAGCCGTCCTCTGCGATAATGGCCTTTTCTATGGCTGCGTGGATATCGTGCTTGACGCGCACAATGCCCAATACCGGCATCAACATTTCAGCGGTGACGAATGGATGGCATTCATCCACATCGGCAATTACAAGGCGCGGGCTTCCGTCAAAGCGGATGCCGCTTTCGCGCAGGATTTGCGTTGCCGGCTTGCCCACGAACTGGCGGTTGAGAATATACCTGCCGTCCTTTTTCGTGAACACGGTGTTGACGATCTTCTCCGTTTCGCCCGTACTGGCAAGATACGCGCCGTGCTTTTGCATGCCCATGATCAGCGCGCCCGCCACACCTTCATATACGAATACCTCTTTTTCGGCGATGCACAGCACGTTGTTGTCAAAGCTCGCGCCATCCACAATATCCTTGGCTGCTTTTTCGATAAGGGCGGTATCGTCCACAATCACCGGTGGGTTGCCGGGCCCTGCGGCGATTACCTTCTTGCCTGTCTTCATCGCGAGGCGTACCACAGCTTCGCCTCCGGTGATTGCCAGCAGCGGAACATTCTTATGCTCCATTAAAGCTTTGCCGCTTTCCTGAGAGGGCTCCTTCACAGTGCAGATGAGTGTTTTTGGCCCGCCCGCCGCGCGGATGGCTTCGTTGAGAATTCGCATGGCCTCGGTGGAGGCGCGTTTAGCCGCAGGATGCGGGTTGAACACCACGGCGTTTCCAGCCGCTATCATGCTGATGCTGTTGTTGATGACAGTGGAAGTCGGGTTGGTGGAGGGCGTAATGGCTCCGATAACGCCAAAAGGCGCCCGTTCAATTAACGTCAGCCCGAAATCCCCGGAAACAGCGTCAGATTGCAAGTCCTCAACGCCCGGCGTTTTTTCGATCGCCAGGAGGTTCTTGAGCTTCTTATGCTCCACGCTGCCATAGCCCGTTTCCTGGTGCGCCAGCTCCGAAAGCTTCAACACATTTTCTTTGGCGGCATGGCGCATGGCTTCTATATACCGCTCGCGGTCCGCGAGCGTTTTTTGCATCAGTTCCCTCTGCGCGGCCGCAGCAAGAGAAACTGCTTCATCCATAGTGTCGCAAAGCCAGCTTGCGCCCGCTTCCGCCTGCACGCCCGCTCCGGTATGCACGCGCCGGAGATTCTTAAGCGTGTCCTCCACAATGCTTTGAATCTGTTGATCTGTCAGGCTCATATTTTCCTCATTCCCGCTCAGTCGCCGCCATACTTTCTGAAAATGGTATTGCCGTTCATCTCTATCGAATCGATGATCGCCACGATTGCCATATCGGAGGGCTTGTTTTCGGTAAGCGGCGTCTGCCGCGAGGAACTTCCGCCGCAGAGCATTACGACCTCTCCCGGCCCCGCGCCAACGGTATCGATGGCGACGATGGGGGAGCCCTTCTCCTCAAACGAGTTCAACTCAATGGGTACCACCACAAGCAGTTTTAGCCCATGCAGCTTCTCGGTTTTATTTGTACTTACCACGCTTCCCCGAACCCGTGCGATCTGCATAAGGTGTTCCTTACCTTTCTATTGTTACATCCAGTTCCTTCGCCATATCGGCCGCAAGCGGCGTGATGATGGCGCGGGGCGCCAGACGGATATACCCCGAACCTGCCGCGGCGTCCCGGATGTCCTGGGCACTGACCAGTTCTTTCGCTTCGCCACCCGCGTTGGAAAGCCTCGGCAGCGTTTCAATTGCGGCACCCATATTCTGCAGCATCTCCAGGCTGTCGGTCAGCCGGGAGAACCCGCTTCTGTTCCTGGGCGGCACATAATCCAACAGCAGCGTCACTTTTTTGCGCCACAGCAGCGGGCGAAGCATCAGCGCCGTATCCAGGCGCGAATCATCGCCTTCTGCCGCGACATAGAGGTATTCCAAAGGCGGGGTGACAATCACGATATTCTCATAGCCACTTAGCCGCATTGCAAGCTGTTGCCTTTGCGCCTGCGTGCCTGTTTCAACCACGGTAAGCTGCGGATGCCGAACCGCCGCATCCCCAAACAGCGCCACTTCCGCGCTGCCGTGCTTTTCAGCCAGATGCTTTGCAACGGCGTCCTGCTCATACAAATACCCGGGGAACACCACGAGCGTCTTAGGCTGCGGCGCATTCGGGATGCGGGCGAGCACTTCCCGCGTAATACGTGCAATCAGTTCCTCATCTACCATACTGACCCCCGTTATGCTCCAAGAGTTCGACAAGCCCGCCGCGAAAACCCGCAGCATTGGCTTCATCGGTATCCAGATGCAGTTCCATTTCATGTGCGCTCCCGGCGCGTACCGGGATATTTAAGAATACGGCGCCCCTGTCACCAGACATCCTGGCGTCCACAACGTCTCCGTCTTTTAGCCCATAGAGCGCAGCCTGTTCCGTTGACATATGCAGATGCCGTGCAGCCACGATAACGCCGCTGTTCAGCGTCACCTCGCCTGCAGGGCCAATGAGTTTCCCGCCCGTTGTGTTTGCAAGCTCTCCGGACATCCGCACAAATGGGACGATACCCACCTTGTAGCAATCCGTCATGGAAAGCTCCACCTGCGTTTCTTTTCGCGTCGGGCCAAGCACGCGGATACCATCTATGCGGCCCTTGGACCCCACAAACGCGACTTTCTCCGTGCAGACGTACTGGCCGGGCTGCACAAGATCCCGTTCCCTGTTGAGCGAATATCCCTTGCCAAAAAGCACTTCAACGTCTGCCGGGCAAAGGTGCAGGTGGCGTGCCGAGACAGCCGCGGGCACATACCGTCCCTGGCCGGCAAGAAAAAGTTGTTTGGTTACGGCAAGCGTCACCCGCCGCCGGAGCGCCTCAGGCTCCATGGCCTTTTTTAGGCTGGCCGTAGGTCTTATGAATCTCTACGGCGTCTGTTATTTGTTCCGGTGTCAGCAGCGCAGGTACGCCCGCCGCCTTTGCCATGAGCCAGGTGAGCGCGGCGTCTTCCATATACACGGCGGCATACAGGGCTTCCTTTAAGTCCTTGCCCACCGTGATGACGCCGTGGTGCTTGAGTATGACCGCGCGGCGCTCACCGATGTGCTGCACCGTCTGTATGCCCATATCAACACTTGCAGCGGAGCAGTAGGGTGCTACATTGACCGGCCCTAGGGCAACGTTACAGAGCGTGGTCACCGCGGCGGGGAGCACGTCGCCTAAGAGCCCCGCAGCGGTTGCGTACGGCTGATGGGTATGCAGAATCGCGTTGACATGCGGCATATGCGCGAAAATGTAGAGCAGAGCCACCGTATCCACGGATTCGCGAAGCGTGCCTTCTATACGCTTGCCGTCGGCGTCAAGAACCGGAATGTCGTCCTCTTTCATATCCTCGTAGATCATGCCGGAGGGAGTCACCAATATGTGGCCGTTTTCTAAACGCAGGCTCACATTTCCGCCGGAAAGGCTGATAAGCCTTGTTTCTTTCATCGCCAGCCCTGTTTTTATGACCTCACGCTTTTGCGCTTCATACATAACCCTGTACTCCTGAAACTCAGATTTTTAATAAGATACCTTGATTGCCTCGTTATATCAGCATGCCGCCGGTGACGTCCACGCAGGTTCCGTTGATGAAGTCCGCCTTGCTGGAGGCTAAAAACGCTACCGCATAGCCCACCTCCTGCGCGGTGGATACGCGCCCGGAAGGAATGCGCTGAACATAGGCGGCCAGAATATCCGGGTTGCTGAGTTTATCCTCGTTGAGCGGCGTCCTGACCATGCCCGGCGTCACGCCGTTTACGATAATGCCGTATTGCGAGAACTCACGCGCGAGCGCCTTGGTTAACAGCACAACCCCGCCTTTGGCGGATACGTAGTGCGCGTGCGCTTCAGTATTCACGGCAAACGCGGATTTTGAAGAAATGTTGACGATGCGCCCGCGGATACCGGCGTTCTTGTAATACACGCAGGCCCTTTTTGATACCATGAACGGACCCGTGAGGTTGATGTTGATGACCTTGTTCCACTCGTCATCGGACATGTTTTCAACCAGCGTAGTCGGCCAGATGCCAGCGTTGTTGACCACAATGTCCAGATGGCCGTATTCCTTGACGGCGGTGTCGATCATATTGTCGACATCCTGCGCGCTGGTGACGTCCCCATAAATGGCCATATGCCTGCCGCCGAAGCGGTTGTACAGCGTCTTTGCAAACTGCTTCGCGTCCGGTTCGTTGGCGATATAGTTGACCATCAGGTTCGCGCCCTCCTGCGCGAACACCTCACAGATGCCCGCGCCTAAGCCGGCCGCGCCGCCCGTGACCAACACGGTTTTTCCTTTCAAAGCGAGATCCATATTGCCCTCCTAAAAGTCTTCGCGGTCATTTCGCGGGGAGTATGTTCTCCACATCCTGATGGGGCCGGGGTATGACATGCACGCTTACGAGTTCACCCACGCGCTTGGCCGCCGCCGCGCCTGCGTCCACGCTGGCCTTGACTGCGCCGACGTCGCCGCGCACCATAACGGTGACAAGGCCCGAGCCGATCTGTTCTTTGCCAACCAACGTTACGTTGGCCGCTTTTACCATGGCGTCCGCCGCTTCAATCGCGCCGACCAGACCCCTTGTTTCCACCATGCCCAATGCCTGCTTATCCATATTTCACATTCTCCTTACTGATTCTTTAATAGTCGCTCTTTTTCTGGATGGTCACGTTACCGCTTGGGCAGGAGGCTTTGCAGTTGCCGCAGTTCGTGCACTGCTTCTGCTCTTCCTCGCCCATTATGATCTTAATGCCCTTGCTGGTGCCCATGCGCACGGCGCCTGCAGCGATCATGGCGTCGCAGATGGCCCTGTCGTTGATGCCGGTGGAGGCCTTCACACGCATGCTGTCCCCCACGGTGCGCTTCATGAGCCGGATGTCTTCCACAGTCGCCCCACCAGAGCCGAAGCCCGTGGACGTCTTTACAAAATCCGCACCGGCCTGCTTGGCAAGCTCGCACGCGCGAACCTTTTCCTCGTCCGTCAGCAGGCAGGTTTCGATGATGACCTTGACCTCTGCTGTGGGATGCGCGGCGTCCACCACGCCCTTGATATCCGCGAGTACCAGGTCGTAATCCTTATCCTTGAGCGCGCCAACGTTGATGACCATGTCCACTTCGTTGGCGCCGTTCTTGACGGCTTCCATTGCCTCCACGGCCTTGACAAAGGGCGTGTTCGCGCCCAGAGGGAAGCCGATGACGCAGCAGGTTTTCACGCTTGTGCCCTTGAGCTCATTGGACACGAATTTCACGTGCGTGGGGTTGACGCATACGCTGGCGAAGCCCCATTCCTTCGCTTCGTCGCAGAAGCGCTTCACGGAAGATCTTATGGTTTCGGGCTTGAGTACGGTATGATCCATGTATTTGCCGTAGCTCATGTCCCTTTTGGATTCTCTGGGCTGCAGCGCGGATGTGCCCGCCGTACCGCCCACTTCTTTTAGAACCTCCGCGGTGATTTCCCGGACGAGTTTTTCAATATCCATACGCGCCTCCTTTAGTGCATCTCTCGGCCGCCGGTGATGTTGAACGCCTGCCCGGTGCAGTAATCCCCGGATACCGTGAGGAAGAACACAAAGTCCACCAGATCCTGCTTATCCGTAAGCCTTCCCAAAGGCACCTTTGCCGTGAATTTCTTGATGACCTCTTCCCGGGGAAGATGCAGGTTGTCGATATACCCGGCGCTCACGCTGGACCATACGCCCGTGGCGTCCGTAATGCCGGGGCAAACACAGTTGATTTTGATGTTGTAGGGCGCGTACTCGTACGCGAGCGCCTGAGTCAGTGAAATGATCGCTCCTTTTGCCGCGCTGTACGGGCCCATCAGTGCCGAACCCGTCTTGCCGGATTTGGAGGAGAAGTTGATGATGCGGCCATCCTTCTGCCGCTTCATGCTTTCGATTGCGCCCTGAATGCACCAGGCGGTGCCATAGACGTTGATTTTAAACATCTTTTCGAACACGGCCTCGTCGTTTTCTTCAAAGGGCCTCTGGTCTACTGCGCCCGCGTTATTGATCAGCGCATAGATCTCGCCGTGCTCCTCCACGATACGCTCGAAGGTCTTTAACACAGCCTCCCTGTCCGTGATGTTGAGCACGGCGCCGAACGCCTGGAACCCCTTTTCCCGCAGTTCTTCGGCGGAACGCTCCACCAACGGATCGATGTCCAGAAGCACCACTTTTGCGCCCTGCTCGGCATACTTTTGCGCAATGGCAAAGCCGATGCTTTTTGCCGCGCCCGTTACCACACAGACCTTATCCTTCAGGTTGTCGGAATATAGACCCATACCATTCCCTCCAATTTCCGTTACTCAATATACGCCGTTTGGCGTTGGGTTACGTAAAGCGTTCGCAGCAGACCTCATATCCGCCGCGCAGAACAGCGCGGAGCCGGCCACCAGGACTTCGGCGCCGCATTCAGCGGCAATGCCTGCGGTTTCGGCGTTGATGCCCCCGTCCACCTGTATCTCAAAGTTAAGGCCGTAACGCGCCTTGTATTCGCGGAGTTGCCGTAGTTTTTCATATACCGGGACGATGAACTTCTGCCCGCCAAAGCCCACGCAGACCGAAATTTGCAGCACGATATCCGCTTCAAACAGGGCGGTGTGCACCGCTTCCACCGGGGTCTCGGGGGTAAGAGCCAGGCCCGCGAGCTTTCCCGCTCTTTTGATTTCCCGCAGCAGGCGGATAGGGTGGGGGGTGCTTTCTGCGTGTATGGTGATGGAGTCTGCACCCGCGCTGATGAAGGGCTCGATCAGGACTTCGGGATTGGATACCATCAGGTGCGCGTCCTTGCGAAGACGGGTTTCTCCTCTGAGCGCTTCCACGGTGCAAACACCTACGGCAAGATTGGGAACGAAGTGGCCGTCCATGACGTCCAGGTGGAGGTACTCGCACCCGGCGGAAACCGCCCGCTCTATTTCCGCGCCAAGACGCAGATGGTCCGCCGACAATATGGACGCAGATAGCTTCATGATGTGCTCCTGTTGACCTTTAACATTGTTCATGACATTTGTCAAATTTATAATACTGCGTCCATACACCCATGTCAATATAGAGGCACTATATTGAACATATGTTCACGCATATATGGACAGGCTATATGGGCGCAATAAAAAGGCGGCTCGCATGGAGCCGCGTGTGTTAAAAGGACATTATGTGTTTTGTTTAAGCATTGCTACCTAGGGGTGTTCTGCTGCACCTTCGCTGCGGGCGCTCTTAGGAAAGGGTAGTGTCCGAGGTCTTTGGCGAAGACGGAGCGATTTTTAACGCCGATACTTTGGACGTTAAGCGCTTGCTCATCTGTACCCGAGCACGCCGACAGCCGCCTTTTCATCGGTAACCAGCACGTCTATATACCTGCCGCGCAAAGCGCCCACGATGATATCCGCCTTCTGTTCGCCAGCTGCTACGCCTATAACCGTAGGGATGCGTTTGAGCGCGTCCAGTGTTACCGCGATCATTTTGTCGCTCAATAGCGTATGGCAACTTAGGCCATTGATGTCCACATACCTTCCGCAGATATCCCCGACCGCGCCTTCTGCGATCAGCCGCTCGGAATCCGCCATATTGATATGGCCGGAACGGAACTGCGCAGAAAGCGCCGGTTTCGTGGAGCCCAGCCCGACGATTGCGATATCCGTGTGCTTGAGCTTTTCAAAATGCGTCTTGATATGCGGTTCTTCCATTAAAAGGTCCCGCAGTATTTTGCTTTGCACCATAAATGGCGCTTGCAGAAGATACGCGTCACCGTTGAGGGCGCGCGCGAGGGAGAGCGCCATGGAGTTTGCATCCGTATCGCCTGTCTTGCTGCCTGTGCCGCCCAGAAGCTGAATGACGTCGGCCTTCATAAAGCTGGGGGGATCGAGGTGCTGTACCACGGCATGTATGGTGGAGCCCCAGGAGATACCTATGAGCATTTTGGGAAGCAGTATTTCCTGCAGGTATCCTGCCGCCGCACGGCCGACACGTTCCTTATCCGCCTCCGCGCTGGAGCTGGACGGCACCACGATCGCTTTTTTTATGCCGTAGGTATCCGCAAGGCGCTTTGCAAGTTCCTGCCCCAGGGAAGAGATATCGTCAATTTTGATTTGCACGATGCCTTCCTCGATACAGGCTTTTAACAACCGCGATACGGTGGGCCGGGACAGGTGAATCTGCTTTGCGATCTCCTCTTGCGAAAGCCCTTGCGTGTAGTAGAGCTTAGCCACCAGGATTTTTGTGTCCCTTCTCTCGTCCATTTTGCACCTTCCACTTACCGATACTGTCCGTCACTTACTTTCACATTCCCTGGATGCAATGAACAACCGTTCATCTCAACGGCGGTAAAAAAGCCCGGTCCGCCGGGCGTATGCGAAAACAGAAATCAGTCCGCGATGCGCATCACGCGCTCGGCGGTATTTTCATCCGTGATGAGGATGTCGATCACGTCAGCGCGCAGCGCGCCCAATATGGACAATACCTTATGGTCCCCAGCCGCCATGCAGATGACATTGCCCGCGTTGCGAAGCTCCTGCTCGCTTATTCCTATGATACGGCGGTTATACTGGTTGTTCAGGAACTCGCCGTGTATGTTGAAGCGGCGCGCGCAAAAGTCCCCCACGGCCAGCGTAGGATCGGATTCAAAACGCTGTTTGGCAACCTCCGGCTCGAACTGCGGCTTGCTGCTATAATAATCCGGCGGTGCGCCCACGCTGATGAGCGCAACGTCCAGCGTATTCCATTTTTCAATCAGGGGCTGCATGTATGCGCTTTTCATATGCAGGTCCCTTTCTTCTATGGTTTCGGCAAGCGCAGGGGCGTACATAAAAGAGGGGAGCCCCTGCAGCTTTTCGGCCATGATGCGCACCATTTCATTGAGCTGGTATTCCGAAGCGATGCGGTTGGTGCCGCCAATCAACGGCAGTACATGCACGTCGAACAAATTCTCCGTGTTGCGAAAGGCGGACATGAACTCATAACAGGTGGTACCCCACGCGACTCCCAGAGAGGAGTGGCTGCGGATCTCTTTTTCTGCAATTGCCGCGCCCTGGGTAGCCACGATTCTTGTCAATATCCGCTGAAGCTTGGCGTTAACAGGTATGACGAAGCATTTTTTTAGTTGAAACCGCTCTATCATTTTCTGTGAGAGTTCGTCGTTGTTGATCTGCGGGTTCTTGATTTTAATATCGACAATTCCGAACTCCCGCGCTTCGGTGAGTATCATAGAAACAGCCGAGCGCGATATACCCAGCTGCTGCGCGATCTTTTCCTGTGTCAGTCCATCCATATAATACATCTGTGCGGCCTGCACCAGTATGTGTATGTCATGCCTTGTATCCATCGAGCCACCTCAAAAGTTATTGGAAATCCCATGCATCTTTCATCTTAGCCCTGCCGGGATTTGTATGTCAAGAATATTTCATAACAAAAGTCAAAACGCATTGAAAAGTATAAGGAGAAGGAAACGCCCGCCATTCATCAAAGAGTGGCGGACATTTTGCATTTACATCCATAATTGCGAAAGCCGTTCGATTGCCTTATGATACAGCATGTATTTCTGCGCGTATCGTTCTTTGCTTTTCAGGTCGGGCTCCACAATATAAGCGACATTGGAGAATCGGTTCGCTGCCTCAAGGAACGAGGGGAACACCCCCGTCGCCACGCCCGCGCACATCGCAGCGCCCATGGTGCCCAATTCCTCTCCCGCCGATACCTCAACCGGCAGACCCAACGCATCCGCAAACATCTGTACCCATACGCGGGATCTTGCGGCCCCTCCCGCGATGCGTACGGCTTCCGGCCGATCGCGGTATTTTAAAAGCCGTTCCACATGCGTTTTGTGGGAGAATACAACGCCCTCGTATATGGCGCGGAGCATATGGGCCTTTGTGTGCCTGCCGGTGATGCCAAGGAAACAGGCCTTGACGTCCGCGTCCACGTTGGAACCATATAAAAATGGCAGGAAGAGTATGCTGCTCTCCTCATGTATTATGGAAGCGACCATATGATTTGCGGCGTCATATACTGTCTTTCCCTCCGCCTGCATCTGCGCCCGTTCGGAGGACAAAAAGCCCTGCACGAACCATTCGAGGTTGCCCGCAGAAGCCGTGCTGCCATCCGTCACCAGGTAGTAGCCGTCTATGCAATATACCGATGAAAGCAGCAGCTCCGGCGCGACGGGGGGGATATTCGCGAGATACTCGTTGATACTCCATGTGCCCGCAATCAGCGCGAGCCTTTTTTTATCCGTCATGCCCATGGCGATGGCGCAGGCGGTAAGGTCTATCATGCCGCCAGCGACAGGGGTACCCTCCGCAAGCCCGGTTTCCTGCGAAGCTTTTCGGGAAACCACGCCACACAGCCCGAAGGAGGGGGAGAGGGGAGGGAAAAGCCTCCCGCAGCCTGCTATCCCCATCGTTTCGAGCAGGAAAGGATCGTACCCGCGGGTTTTTTGGTTCAATATGCCCGCGGCCGACGCACCGGAAATTTCTCCGAAGGCCTCTCCTGTAAGGCGGAGCCGGATAAAATCGTTGCAGCCAAGCGCCCATTTTGCTTTTCTGATGGCTTCCGGTTCATACTGCAGCAAATGGTTTAAAAGCGGTCCCGGTTGGCCGGGGTAGGCTGCCGACATGGTCTTTTCAAACATGATGCGGCTTGCGCCCGTTTGCTGAAGCTTCTTTACAAACGCCGCCGCACGGGCATCGGTGGAATAGACGCCTAGCCTTACGGGGTGTAAGTCCTCATCCACCAGGTACAGCCCGTTGCCGTGGCCGGAAAGGGATACGCCTGCGATTTGACGGGGATCAACGTTGGATTTTTCTATGGTCTCGCGCAGGACTGCGCAGTTCGCCGCCCAGAGCGTATCCATATCCCGTTCGACTTCGCCGTTTTCGCCCAATATGCTGTCAACGCCGATGCGCGCGCAGCTTAAAGCGCCGCCGTTTTCGTCATACAGCGCGGCTTTTATTACCGTCCCGCCATTGTCAAGCCCCAGAACATACCGTTTGCCCATGCCCGCTCCTTTCTGATTCCTGCCCGCGCCACGCCATCGGGAGGAACGGGCGCGTTTTTATTCCATCATCGCATCCAGCACTTGGATGCGCTTATCAGCCGGTATGGTTTTGCAGATGCAATCGTTGGCGTACGCGCGTTCGGGCAGCGCGCACAGTATATGTACTTCGCCGCAGCCGTAAGGAAATCCTGCCTGATGCCAAACGCCGGGCCTTGTGACCACCAAAGTACCCTTGGGAATCAAAAACACCTCAATATTGTCCCACGGCTCCTCATGCTCCTGGCAGGCGGGGGCGACATGCATCAGGTAATCGCCGTCCAGACAGAGTATGGCCTCGCAGGTGTGGTTGTGGTATTCCGCGTTTTCCAGCACCCAATCGGGCCTCTGGCGCACCACGCAGCAGGAATAGGATACCATGCCGACGCCTGCGCCCAGAGTTTGCTGCGCCATATCGCGGTAGAACTCTACCGGAGGTTCGCCGAAGCGGCAGCCCTCCGGGTTGAGTATGCTTGCATACGTACCATAGGGCGCGAACGCGTCCCTCGTAAGCTTTTTATATCCGATCGTCCGCATATGCCCGCCTCCTTAAAAGGCAGCCTCGAGAACCTTGCGCACATCGTCGGCGGAAATCGGTGCCGCGGGGTCAATCTCGCAGCCGCCAGCCATGTAGCCGATAGTGCCTTCTATGATCTTGTCAAAGTCCTCGCGCTTTACGCCCTGCGTGGAAAGCGGAGCGTACATACCGATATCGCGGATGACTGCTTCCACGGCCTGCACAGTATTTTCGGTGGTCCAATCCGCGGGTACTACGTCATAGCCTTCTAGCCACGCGCCGATGTTTTTGTACTTTTCCGGGCTCTTATTCATGCTGTGCCGCATGGCCGCGGGGGTCATGGCGGCAAGGCTTTCGCCGTGCACGGTGTTGCACACGCCGCCTACCGCGTGCGCCATGGCGTGGCACATGGTGATAACGGCGATGCTGATGCCGTAGCCGGAGAACGTATCCGCCAGCGCCATCATCACGCGGGCTTCAACGTCGCTGCCATCGTTTACGACGCGGCGCAGGTATTTGCCCACCAGCTTGATGGATTTCTCGCAGTAGAGGTCCGAGAACGGCGTTGCAGATTTACTGGTATAGGCCTCGATCGCGTGGGCGAGTACGTCATAGCCTGTGGAAGCTGTCATTTTCTTAGGCAGCGATATCATCAGCTCCGGGTCCACGATGGCGACTTTCGCGTGAAGCAGCGGAGAACCCGCGCCGGGCTTTTCGCCGGTTTCCGTATTGGTGATGACCGAGTACGGGGAGATGTGGCTGCCCGTGCCGGAAGTGGTGGTTACGGCGATAATGGGCAGCGCCGCGTATATGGTCTTTTTGCCCATCCAGTAGTCCCATATGTCTTCGCCGCCTTGCGCTACGGCCACGGCGATACATTTGGCTCCGTCTATGGCGCTGCCGCCGCCCAGGCCGATGACGAGGTCGCAGCCGGTCTTCTTGGCGAATTCTGCGCCCGCAAGCGCTTCATGGAGGTGGGGGTTGGGCGAGACATCGTAGAAATACTCGCTCTGTATGCCTTCGGCGCTTAGATAGCCCTGAATTCTGCCCACCAGGCCGTTTTTCTCAAAGAAGTTGCCTGTGGTTACGATGAGCGCCTTTCTGCCGTGCGCTTTTACGTGCACGCCGATCGTTTCAAGTTTCTTTAACCCAAATACCACATGAACCGGTACGTTATTCTCAAATTCCAACATGCCCAGATCCTCGCTTTCTTTTCTAAATATTTGATTATGCTTCCTGCGCCTCAGCGAGCGCGGCCTCTGCCTGCTTGCTCAAAAGGAATTCCCTTGCCCGCTTGACGTCGGGTATGGAGTTTAAATTGTCGTCCGACCACATCTCCACCACGAACGGGCCTTTGTAACCAATGGCTTTGATCAGCCGGAAGAAGCCTGTAAAATCCACAATACCTTCCCCGAACCCCACGCGCCGGAACTCGTTTTCCCGCGTGTCTTTCAGGTGTATGGCGGCGATATGCCCGCAGCCGGCCTTAAAATCGGCTTCGATATCCACCTTGCGGGAGGAAAGGTTGCCGATATCCGGGTACACGCTCAGCCAGGGGGACCCGATCTCTTTGATGTAGGACATGATATTGGATATAGAGCCCATCAGCTCCGTATCCATGGTTTCAATCGCCAGCATTACGCCGTAGCGCGCGGCGGAGTCAACGCAGTCCCGAAGAGATTCGGCAAAGAAAGCGCGCGTGCTTTCGTCCGATTCGTTGTAATATTCGTCATACCCCGCAAGCTGGATTACCCGTATGCCAACCGCCACGGAGAGATTGATGGCGCGTTTTATAAGGTCCACGCCAGTTTCACGAATATTCTTTTCCCGGCTGCCTATGGGGTAGCGTCGGTTCCCGCTCAAGCACATGGTCAGCACGGGAACGCCCGTTTTCTGTATGGCGCTGATCAGTTCATCCTGCGCCTCCTTGCGGTACAGGCGTTCCAGCCGTTCGTCCGATTCATCTGTGCTCATCTCTACGAAATCGTATCCGGCATATTTTGCGAAGGAGAGCTTTTCCTCCCAGCTTAAGTATGCGGGAAGCGCCTTTTCATACAGACCGAATAAATTCACCGCATCCACAAAAATACTCCATTCAATCAAGAACTTTAGAGATTTCTTTTCCTATGCGCTAGGCGCAGACCTTTTGCCGCACCAGGAGATGGTTGAGCGTGACCGCAAGTATCAACACCGCGCCCTTAAAGAACATCTGGTAAAACGGCTCTATTACCGTCATAAGCCCGGTCGTCATGCACATGATAATCAGCGCTCCGACGATTGTCTTTGCCACCGAGCCCTCCCCGCCCGAGAACGCTGTGCCTCCTAAAAGCACCGCAATAATCAGGTCCGTTTCCATACCGTCGCCCGAAAGTGGGTCGCCCAAAGACATGTAGCTTGCCCGCGCAAACCCGGCGAACGCCGCCAGTACGCCCACAATAACGTAGAGTATCCACCCGATCTTCACCGCGTTGATGCCTGAAAGCTCCGCCGCAGTGCGGTTACCGCCGATGGCCGCGGCGTACTTACCAAGTATGGTCCTGCGCTGGACGATAACCAGTATGAGAATGAGCGCCACCGCTACATAGAACGCGGCGGGTAGCCCCAACAGCAGCGGCTTTCGCGCATAATCGCTGATAAATGCGGGCATTGTCTGCGTATCCGTGCTTTTGATGCCGGAGATACCGTCCGGAACGATCAGCAGTGCCACGCCCTTGAATATGTTGAGCGTGACCAGCGTGGCGATAACCGGCGTAATGCGGAGCTTCATCACCAGATATCCGTTGATCAGGCCGAGCACTACGCCCAGGGCGACGGTGACCAGCATGGCAAGCGGCAGGGATACGCCGTTTAATACCAGCCAGGCAAATACGACGGAGCTTAAGCTCATCGCGCTTCCCACGGAAAGATCCATGTGACCCGAAATCATCAGCAGCGTAAACCCGCCGCTCAGAGTCATGATGGGTACGGACATGCGCATCAGGTGAATGAGGCTGTCTTTGCCCAGGAAGTGGCCGCGGCCGAAGAAGGATACTTCATCCAGCTTCATTACCGAGAATATGGTAACGATGCAAAACAGCACGACGTAGATGTAGACGTTTTTGAATACCGCTTTCCAGTCCGTTTGACGCCGCGGGGCGGAACAGTTCAGGTTTCTTGCCATAAGTCTTACCCCTTTCTCCTGTTTAGGGCAATGCCCTGCGCAAGAATGGCCAGGAATGTCACCACGCCCTTGATAAAGAACTGCCAGTCGGGCGAAAGCAGAAGCCCTGTGGCCGCGGACGTGACCACTGAAAGTATCAGCGCGCCGATCACCGTACCCAGTACCGAACCGAACCCGCCTGATATGCTTGTGCCGCCTAACAGGGCGATGACAAGCGCATCAAACTCATAGCCGATAGCGCGGTTACTTAGCCCCGCCTTATATTCGGACGCCATAAGGAGCCCCGTGACGCCCGCCAGAAACGCGCTGGCGAGATAGAGAAGCGTCAGGTGTTTTACGACCTTAACACCGGAGAGCCGCGCGGCCTCCATGTTCGCGCCGATCAGGTATGTGCGCCGGCCGAATACGTACTTTTTCTCTATAACGACTGCGATGGCCACCAATACCACCATAATTAGAACAGGTAATTTGATGGGGGTGCCCGGCAGCGTTCCGTTGCCTATTATGCCGTAGACATCGGGCAAGCTGGTGTTGCGCTGCGCGCCCAGCGCGGCGATCTGTGCGATGCCGCGGGATACGGACATGGTGCCCAATGTGACGATAATGGAGGCGACCTTCAGCTTCGCGATAAAGAACGCGTTAATACCGCCAATCAGCAGCGCGCATAAAAGGGTAAGCACGACTGCTATGCCGTAGGGGAGACCCAGCCCGCGGGAAAGAGGTGCGAGCGCTGCGTCCGCAGTCTGGCAGAAGTATACCGAGAGCACGCCGCTCATTGCGATAACGCCGCTGACCGACATATCGAAGTTTCCGGTAATCAGCAGGAAGGTGACGCCTATGCCCAGTATGATGACATGCCAGTAGTTGGTGACGAGGTTAAGCATGTTGCGCGGGAGAAAGAAGTTTGGAACGAACGCGCATGCGATGGCAAACAACACCACGAGCACGAACGCCATGAACAGCGTGATATAGGCGTCGTTGCTCATTTTTTTGGTCAAGCCCGTCTTGCTTTTATTCACTGCTGTTCACCTCCCGTCACGGTATGCATGATGTCCTCATAATTGATGTCGCTGCAGTTCTGCAGGCTGGCCTTTAACTCCCCGTCATAGAGCAGGTAGATGCTGTCACAGAGGTTCATGATTTCCGGGAGTTCGGAGGAGAATATCAGTATGGATTTTCCTTCCCGGGACAGCTGGCGGATGATGGAGTATATCTCACTTTTCGCACCCACGTCTATGCCGCGGGTCGGTTCATCCAACATCAACAAATCCGCGTCTGCAAACAGGCATTTGGAGAATACCACCTTCTGCTGGTTGCCGCCCGAAAGCTTTGCGGTTTCTTTTTCGATGCCGCTTGAAACAATGCGGAGCTGCTCCATGTATTCCTCCGCAACCCTCTTTTCCTTTGCGGTATCGATAAAGCCGCGTTTTGAAATCTTTTTCATGTTCATGACGGGTACGTTGGCGCGAATGGTCAATATGGTGAACAACCCCTGGGAACGGCGTTCCTCCGGCACCAGCGCGATGCCCGCCTCTATGGCTTTGCTGGGCGAAAGCTGCAGGGACTTGCCCTTAAAGCGAATCTCACCGCAATACGGGTCGGCGCCGTATATGGCGCGCGCAAGCTCCGTCTTACCGGCGCCCACCAGGCCGTAAAAGCCAACGATCTCGCCTTTCTTCACCGTAAGCGTGATATCCTTGAGCTTGTGGTTGCACAAATTCGAGATTTCCAATATTGGTTCAACTGCGCGGGTTTCAGGCGGGGTATAAGACTCAAACACGGTCTTGCCTATCATCAGCCGGATCAGTTCCGCTCGGTCCTTTACCTCGCTTACGGGCTTGGTTTCGATATGTTTGCCATCCCGCATGACGGTGACATAATCCCCCAGGGCAAAAATCTCATCCAGCCTATGGGATATATAAATAACGGTAACGTTCTTTTCCCGCAGTCCTCTTATGATTGTGAAAAGCCGGTTAATCTCGGCCTCCGATATGGCGGCAGTAGGTTCGTCCATAATGATGATATCGGCCTCGCTCGCCACGGCTTTGGCAATTTCCACGATCTGCTTTTTTGCAACGCTCAAAGTGGAAACGCGCTGGTGCGGGTCTATGGAAGGCTCCAGGCTTTCAAGCACTTTGATTATTTTTTTAATTTTGTCGGTCTTTTTTAAAAACCCGAACGACGTATCTTCCACGCCCAGCGTCAGGTTTTCCTCTACGGTCAGCTGATCCACTACGTTGAGTTCCTGGAACAGGGTGCTGATTCCCTTTTGCTTGGCTTCTTTGGGATTAGTGGCACAGTATTCGCTGCCGTTTAGCAGCACAACGCCGCCGGTGCGCGCGACAGCACCGGTGAGTATTTTAATTAAGGTAGATTTTCCCGCGCCGTTCTCGCCCACCAGGCAATGTATGGTGTTTCGCTTGATGGAAAAGGTGACATCGTTGACCGCGCGAACGCCGGGATAATCCTTAACGAGATTTTGAATTTCCAGCACTGTATCGCTTTTCATAGTTCTCACCCCGAAGTAAAGTTTAAGCGGGAAGGGAAGAGGCTCCCTCCCCGCTACTAGGTGCCTTGTAGTTTCGTTATTGCACGTCAACGCCGAACTGTTCTTTGAGCCACCTTGAGGCTTCCTCGCGCGGCATGGTCCAGTAGGACACATTGTACGCCTTTGCGAAGGTCTCCACTTCGGTTTCGCCGATCTGGGCGAGTTCACCGTTGCGGATAGCAAAGAGGTTGTCAATTCTCGCGCGGGCGGTTTCCACCGGCGGCAGGCCCATGGAGAGCTTCAGGGAACTGTTGGGATCGTATACGTCCTTCATTTCCACGGCGTCAAAGTCCACGCTGCAGACGATTTCGGTCAGCGGCTTGCCATCCTGGAACTTGCCGCGCCCGGCTTCGCGCAGAGCCGCCATGGTGCCTACGGTCAGGTTGGATGCTTCGGAATAGATCAGGTTCACTTCGGGGTGGGTGACGCAAAGGTCGGCAATGATCTGCTTGGCAGCGTCGGGGCCGGCGGAGGCATCACGGCAGCCAAGGTCCACTGCGCTGGGCGCTACAGAACGCACGCCCTCTACGAACGGATCGGTACGACCGGATTTTACTTCGGTGTGGTTGGGCCAGCCCAGCTGCACCATGACGATGGGCTTATCCGGGTAAGCTTTTGTCCACTGCATTGCCATTTCGACACCCATTTGGAAAGAGACGCCCGCTTCATCGCTGCGGACAACCGGCATGCCGGTTCCGGGGAAGGGACCGAAGAAGGAAGCCATTGTTACGCCAGCTTCCAGAGCGGCCTTGATGCCGGGGATGGCGGCCTCGTCATCCCAGACGTGCAGGGTAGCCATGTCCATGCCCTGCGCCAGTATCTGGTCGATGTTCTGGGTCATGACGGTGCCGTCCGACTGGCCGTCAAACGCATACACTTCCGCGCCATATTTTTCCTTTGCATACTTCTGCGCTTCGGCAACCTGACCCTGGTGGAACACGTTGCTCAGATCCGATACGAAGAATGCGATTTTAAGCGGCTTGGGTGCCTCGGTGGCGGCGGGTTCTGCGGGAGCCGCGGGTTCCGCGGGAGCGGCGGGCGCTTCCGTGGCGGTTTGCTGTGCCGGAGTCGTCGTCTGACATCCCGTGAAGATCGTGGCGATCATCAACAACGCAACGACAAAAGAAAGTACCTTTTTCATGATCTCTCCTCCTTATTTATTTGCCGCTTGTGCGGCGAAAAAGTAAGCCGTTTCAATTCGTCTCATGAGAGGGGAGGGCGTGCCTTGATGCAGTTCTTAGCGAAGCGGAAGGATTTTTGACATTTGATTTGTCGTTTGTCAATGAGTACGAATTGAATATAACATATGTTCTGACGTTTGTCAAAGCATTTGTTAAAAATAATTTTAAGTATATTTTCTCGCTGTATATCAGGAATTTCCCCCATTGGATTGGAGGAAATATCTTATTGTTAGCTTACGGTTTCTTACCCCGGCTTGACCCTAAATTCGCGGGAAAAATCATACCTGTATTGCGGCATTCTGCGCAGATGAACTGTCAATTTGCAATTATCACATCGGTAATTTACTTTGGCTATGAGGATTGAGAATATAAATAAGAAGTGGGAACGGACAAAAGGCGGGCGCTGTGTTTGAATAAAAGGGCCGAAAATTCCGGTCCCTTTATAATCGTTGGCTCTTGCCAATTAGAGGGTAATCATCTGTTCCACCATGCGGGCGGTCAGCTCAAGATCCGCAACTGCAATATGCTCGGTGAGCGAATGCGCGTTGCACATGCCGGTACCTACGTTGAGCGCGTCTATCCCATGGTAAAACAACCATGTGGCGTCCGAACCGCCGTATGTGCGATCAATTTTGACGGATACGCCAAGTTCCTGATAGGCGCTGACAAGGGCTTGTAGCAGCGGACTCGTTTCGGGCACATACAATACGTCCGAATGCCGCGCCTGTGTGATGCTAAACGTCGCGCCGAAAGCATCGCAGGCGGCTTTTACTTCATGCTCCATGTTATGAATATGCGTTTGCAGCAGGCCTTCTTCGAAGGAGCGGATCTCTATATCGAAGGAAGCATGCTCCGGCACCACGTTTGTCTGCCCGGGGGAAAGGAAGTTGGAAACGTTCATCACGCTGTTTTCATCCACAAATCCGCAGGGAATTTTGGATACCGCAAGCGCGGCGGCTTTTAATGCGTGGACACCCTGGTCCGGCGCTATGCCCGCGTGCGCGCCCTTGCCCCGGATTTCCACATGCAGATGGACGTTTGCCGGGGCGCGGTTGATGATACAGCCTTTCTTGCTGCTGTCCAGCACGATGGCCTGTCGGCTTCGGATCAAAGAATAATCCGCGTACTTTGCGCCCAGAAGACCGGCTTCCTCACACACGGATAGCAGAACCTCCACCGGCCGGTGGGGGGGATTCTGTTCAATTACGCTTTCGAGCGCTTCCAATATCGCGGCAACGCCGGATTTATCGTCCGCACCCAGAATGGTATTGCCCTTGGAACGGATGACGCCGTCTTCTATCATCGGCTCAATGTTGCGCCCGGGGGATACGGTATCAAGGTGCGCGCTTAAAAGCAGCGGTTCGCCGATGCCGGGTAAGCTTGCGTAAATGTTATACCCGTTTGAGCCGCACTTTGCGGAAACGTCGTCCCGTATGACGGTAAGCCCCGCATCAAGAAGCTCCTGCTCCATCATGTCGCAGAAAGCCTTTTCGTTGCCCGTCTCGCTTTCACAGGCAATGTACCGTAAAAATCTGTTCAGAAGGCGCGTTTTATTCATAATCCCTCGTCGTCAAACATTTATCATTTTTCACCTTAACATATATATATGGGTCGTGTCCATGCCTTGGTGGAAGGAAGTTGCCGTTTTGGAGCGCTAAGCCCCTATGCGTGCGCATCCCCCCATAAATTCAAGAAGAATAGGCGCACAGAAGAAGGCGGATTTGTCCGGATATTAGAAAATTGTATTGGGGGGTTGCTGCGATCAATAACAAAAACTATGTATGTAACAGCCGGACTCTATATGCACACAATGTGTTTTCAACAATTTGTTCCTCAAGTGTATGAAACCGCACATTTCTTGGCAATACTTCCATAGAAACCATCCGCCATAAAAGTTTTGAATCTTTATTCATGCTGGCGGTGAAAGCGAGGAATAAGGTATGGGATTGGGTCTTGCGGGGCTGTTCAGCCGCGACGTCGGTATTGATCTTGGGACGGTCAACACCCTGATTGCGCGAAGGGACTATGGTATTGTGCTTCGGGAACCGAGCGCGGTAGCTCTCGACAAAGAAAAACGCGTCATCGCCGTAGGGAATGATGCGATCAATATGCTGGGTAGGACGCCCGGGGCGGTGCAGATTGTGCAGCCGCTACAGGACGGCGTTGTGGCGGACTTTCGCCTTTGTGAAGCCATGCTTCGGCATTTTCTTGAAAAATCAATAGGCAATTTTGCGCGGCGTGCAGGCGTGCGCGCGGTGATGTGCGTGCCCGGCTGCGTGACGGAAGTGGAAAAGCGCGCTTTGGAAGACGCGGCCCGGAGCGCGGGCGCGCACGCGGCATTCCTGCTGGACGAGCCGGTGGCGGCCGCCATTGGCGCAGGGCTTCCGGTGGAGGAAGCGGCGGGGTCTATGGTGGTGGATATCGGCGGCGGCACGACGGACGCCGCGGTGCTGGCTTTGGGCGGTGTAGTGGAAAAGCACTCTGTCCGGGCGGGCGGCACGCATATCAACCAGGGCATTATGGATTATGTGCGGCATACATACGGATTGTCCATTGGCCTGCGCACTGCGGAGGAAATCAAACTGGCGTTGGGTTCGGCGTTACCGGGTTCCACAAAAAAGATGGAAGTACGCGGGCGGGAGCTTGCTTCCGGACTGCCGCGCACGCTTACGCTCAGCGGCATGGAAATCTACCGCGCGATACTGCCGCAGGTGCTTACCATACTTTCCTGCGTGCGTCAGGTGCTTTCCGTAACGCCGCCCGAGCTTTCCGCGGATATTTTCGACAGGGGCATCTGTCTGACCGGAGGCGGCGCGCTCCTAAACGGGCTGCCCGAGCTGTTTGCCTCCGAAATGGGTATCATGGCGTATGTGGCGCCTGACCCTCTGGACTGCGTGGTAGAAGGTGCCCGCATCGCGGTGGAAAACATCTCCTATTACCGGAGCCGCGCGGTGTAATACTTTCATATATAAATAGAAAAGCAGAATGTGCAGTCTATCGGCTGCACATTCTTTGTCCCGCAGGCATAGTGTCCGAGGCATCTCCCATATAGGACGCGGCGCTGGAAGCGCCAATACCTTGAAACCCTAAGCAGATTGATTGCCATCCTGCAGGGATAAGGGCGGGATTTTAACAGGCTTCGATTATGACCCTCCTGTAAACCTTTTTTCGCTTTGCTTGCGGGAGCCTTGCCATATGCTATAATGAGGAAGATAATGCGCTGCATAGCGTATATGTTAAGAGGCACTCATGCGCAGATTGCTCGAAAACAAGCCGTTGCTCATCGCGATGATCGCGGTTATATTGCTGCTGTTGCTTGCCGCCGTTACGTCGGGAGGCCGCACGCTCACGTTCGTCGAAAGCACGGTGGGCACGGTACTGCAGCCCGTGCAGTCGTTTGCTTCGCGCGCTTCGGACTCCATTATTTCTTTCATGGAAAATCTGCTCAACACCACCGACGCGGATATCGAAAGCCAGCAGCTCAAGGTGTATGTTTCCCAATTGGAACAATCGTTGAGCGAAATGGATTCGCTGCGCGCCGAAAACGAACGGTTAAAACAGTTGCTGGCTTTTGTGAACAGCACACCGGATCTCACCTATGCAACGGGTACTGTCATCGGCCGCAGCCAGGGGATTTGGTTTGATACGTTTACCATCAACGTCGGCCGCAGCCAGGGCGTAGAAAAGAACATGCCCGTCGTCAACGCCAAGGGACTGGTGGGGCATGTCACGGATGTGGGCGCCACCTGGAGCAAGGTGGTTGCTGTAATCGATTCAAGCATGAGCGTGAGCGTCATGGTGGAGCGCACCAGGGATTCCGGCATGGTGCGCGGTATGCTTGAGGTGGGAAACGCGGCGGACAAGCTGGAGCTTTACTACCTCCCTTCGGACAGCGATTTAATCCCGGGGGATAAAATTGTCACGAGCGGCATAGGGGGCCTGTACCCCAAGGGCCTGCCGGTTGGCGAAGTGATTTCCGTGAGCCGCGCGAGCGACAGTGGCAGCAACGCCATTGTCCAGCCCTCGGTGGACTTTCGCCATCTGGAAGAGTTGATGGTGGTCATCGGCATGCCGGAGGCGGAGGAGACGCCATGAACAAAAAGCTGACCGCGCTCGTGGCGATGATCGTCTGCATGCAATTGGATTCGATCGTGTTTACACGGCTCAATTTATTCGATATACGGCCGGATGCCATGCTTGCAGCGGCGGTGAGCTTTGGGATTTTGCAGGGCCCGATGTTCGGCGCGGTCTACGGGGCGGTCGGCGGGCTCGTTATGGATCTCTTTTTTGGAACAAGCCTCGGGCTTTACGGCGCACTGTACCTGGTGGCGGGCTTATGCGCCGGATTCTTTTATAAGAAGTTTTATGCGGACAATCTGATTGTGCCCGCGGCGGCGGCCGCAGCAGCGGGCTTTGCAAAAGACCTCATACTTGCTATTATCAAGGCGGCGAGCGGGGCCCAGTTCCCGTTTGCGGGCGTTTTTCTAAGGTACATACTGCCTTGCGCCATATTGACGGGCGTCTTGTGCGCGCTGATGCACATTGCATTTAAGCCACAGCTTGCCCGCCAGGTTAAGCGCAGGCAGTTTGACCGCCTGAGCCATTAACGTTGCCTCCCCCTGGGATAGGAAAGGATTTACCATGAAGAACAAGGCGAAAGGAAGATTTGCGATATTGGCGCTTGCCGTTACGGCGATGATGGTGGCGCTTTTAATGCAGCTTGGCAGCCTGACGTTGGCGGAAGGCGAAACATACGCGAAAACCGCAGCAAATCTAAGCACCAGCACCATGTACACCACGGGCGCGCGCGGAAGGATACTTGACAGGAACGGCATCCCGCTCGCGTACGACTCCACCAGCTACAACGTGCAGTTCTACCGCGATCCGGAACGCACTTCCGAAGCGGACAGCGCGCTCTACACCGAATCGCTCCTTGAGGCGATACGCCTAATCGAGGAAGGCGGCGGCACAATTATTGATACGTCCTATATCCGTATGAACGATAATGGGGAGCTCGAATACAATTGGGGCGTTACGAGCGAGGACGCAATCAAGGCCCGCTACAAGAATTTCTGCAATGTCATGGCGTTTCCCATTAAAAAAGAATATGAAAACGACATGAGCAAGTGGATCAGCGCGGAAGAGGCTTACCGCAAGCTCAGAAAAGCGTGGAAAATCCCCGAGGAGCTTCCGTTCTCCGAGGCTGTAAAAATAATATCCATCCGGCAGGAGGTCAACCTTAACAAATGGCGGGCGTATGAGCCCGTGACCATCGCGTTTAACGTGCCCATGGAGGTCGTGGCGCAGCTGGATATGCGCAAAGGCGAGCTTTTGGGCATACAGACGGTGCAGAGTACCTCGCGCGTATACCCATGGGGAACAACCGCGGCGCATATTTTGGGGTACCTCGGGCGGCAGGTGACCAATGAAATGACCGAGGACGGTATGCAGCGCATGGGCTATACCTCGGAGGATTACAACGGCATCAAAGATATATTCGATACAAACGAAAAAAACGAAACCGTAGTGGATATGACCAAAATGGGCTATTCCTACAATGACTATATCGGCGTGGCGGGTGTGGAGAAGACCATGGAAAAATACCTCACCGCCAATACCAGCAAGCAGCGCGGCACACAGACGATAGAAAAAAACAAAAGCGGCACAATTACCCGGTCTTTGGAAAAGACCCCCGCCTCCAACGGGGACGACGTGATGCTCACCATAGACCTTCCACTGCAGACGGTGACGGAGGCCGCGTTAAAGGAAGCAATAGAAAAGATCCGCATATATGAGGAGCAGTTGCTCGTCGACCACCGCGACGATTACCTGAAAAAACGTTCCGATCTTTCCACCATTAAAATGGCGGAAACCGGCAGCATTGTGGTGCTGGACATCCATACGGGCAAGGTGCTCGCCATGGCCTCCTATCCGTCCTTTGACCCCAATACGTTTATGGCCGGGCTGTCCGAGCAGGAGTTTGATGCGCTCTTCGGGGAAAATTCCGGTATGCCCACACTCAACCGCGCCATCGCTTCCCGTCTGGCACCCGGCTCCATATTTAAAATGGCGACCGGCTTTGCAGGATTGATGGAAGGGGAAATCACCACCTCCACCGAGATCGACGATAAAGGTCCGTATATCCTCTATGAGACAGACGTGAATGGGAACGAAGTGGAAATTACCCGGAACGCGCCCCAGTGCTGGGCGGTAGAGCAGGGAATGCTTGCGGACCACCAGCACTTGAATCTTTCCAGGGCGCTGACCAAGAGCTGCAACTACTATTTCTGTGCGGTGGCGGAAATGCTGGGTATTGAGCGGCTCAACGATTGGTCCACCAAGCTTGGCCTGGGCACGTCCACCGGCATTGAACTGCCGGGGGAGCTAACCAGCCATGTCGGCGGGCAAAGCGTGCTGTATGACAACAAATTACCTGTCAGTCAGCAGAAAAGCAGCCTGCCCAATTACGTTTACATCGCTCTGCAGCGCCACCTTAAAGTTATATTGGAAAAGCGCACGATGGAAGTGGACGATGAAGCGGTAAAGGCCTGTGCGCAGAAGCTGATCGCGCTCCAGACGGGCGAACCCAATACCCAGTTCGGCCCGGATATCCGCCGCATACTCAATGAGGAGCTGGGCATCCCCATCGGTATCACGCAGGAACAGAACTGGGTGAACGAGATCAGTTCCATGCTCACGGAGCTGCAATGGAAGCCCACCATGACAATCCGCGCAGGCTTCGGCCAAGCGTCCACGCTGACCACACCCATTGCCATCGCGCGGTACGCCGCGACATTCGGTAACGGCGGCACAGTATACGACGTGCATATCGTGGACCGTATCTTGGATGAAAGCGGCTCCGTCGTAAAGCAGTACGAGCCCACCGTATACAATAAAATTGAGGCGCCGGACGAATACTGGCAGGCCATCCGCGAAGGATTAAAGGGCGTGGTGTCCCCGGAGGACCGCGGCACCGCAGCGTCAGCGTTCAGTCCGGAATTTGTTAACGAGGAAACTGGGTATCTGAACCAGATTATCGGCAAATCTGGCACGGCGCAGATTTCCGCCTCAGGCAACGTAGATATTGAAAATACGGGGTGGTTTGTCACCCTGCTCCCGCGTGATAACCCGGAGATCGTCATCGTCACCTGCCTGCCCTACGGTCAGTCCGGTTCAAGAGCTGGCGGACCTGCGATTGAGGATATCACCCGGTTCTATCTGGACCGCAAGACCGGCTCCGCCAAGGATAACCTGGTGTCCGTCAACGGGTTGGTCCCGTAACATCTCCGCCGCCGTTCCTGCGTGAGGGTAGCCGCGAGCATTAAAATTTTGCGTTGACAACCGAAAACTGCTGTGATAAAATACGCGTTTATTGACATTTCCGCCTCTCTTGCGCTATCATAAGGATAGGGACTTATGCTTTTGCGAAGGGAGGCGCGCGTATGTTCCGGGTTGGCGAACGGGTTTGTTACCCGATGCACGGAGTAGGGATAGTGGAAGCCATACAGGAGCAGGAAGTGCTTGGCGAAACCAAGGCATATTACATGCTTCGCTTTGTGCTTGGGAAAATGACGGCCATGGTACCCGTGCATTCCGCAAAAAGCGTAGGGCTTCGTCCGGTCATTAATCCGGAAGAATGCGAACGGGTGCGCATCTATCTTATGCAGGACGTGCAGCCGGAAAGCGATAACTGGAACCAGCGATACAGAGAAAATTTAGAGAAGCTACGCCTGGGCGAAATTTACGGCGTGGCTGATGTTGTAAAAAGCCTCATTCGCCGCGAAAGGGACCGCGGGCTTTCGGCAGGGGAGAGGAAAATGTTTTTAACTGCAAAACAGGTCTTGCTTGCGGAGCTTGTCGCCGCCAGCGGAAAGGAGGAAGATGCGTTCCTGGCCGTAATGGGCGAATAGATCTTTTCCATCAACAAATATGAAGAGGTGAATGCTTTGGTACGAAAGATGCTGCGCGTCGTCATTATGCTTTTGGGCGCGGCGCTTGGCTGCGGAGTGATTGCGGTGGTGGACAACATCATTGTGGCATTCGGCCTGACAAGCATCCATGTTTCGCTTTTGACATGGGCGCTGGTAATGATCTATGTAGTGGGTGCTTCTGTTTTTGCAATTTTATTTTTTATTCTATCACCCAAAATCATGGATGCTATCGGCGGGGCCGTTCGGAACACGGAAGAAACACTCTCAAAAATGCCCCTTTCGGATATTTTCTTTACGGTACTGGGCCTTATTTTAGGGCTCCTTTTGGCGTTGCTTTTGGGGACGCTTGTGAACCGGATTCCTGTGCCCTGGATTGCGGCCATTATCAATGTGGGCCTTTACGTGTTCTGTGGTTATCTTGGGGTAAGCGTCACGCTCCGGCGCAGAAATGAGATTGCCGAGCCTGGTTGGTTCAAATCCTCCGATAAAAAGGAGCGGACAAGCGTGATGGCGCGCCCGAAGATTTTGGACACTTCGGTTATCATAGACGGACGCATATTCGATATTTGCCAAACCGGCGTTATGGAGGGCAAGCTCGTCGTGCCCGGTTTTGTGCTGCAGGAACTTCGGCATATCGCCGACAGCGCCGACTCTTTAAAGCGCGGGCGCGGGCGCAGAGGGCTTGATATCCTGCACCGCATGCAGAAGGAACTTAATATGACAGTGCATGTGGAGGAACGGGATTTTGAGGATATCGCCGAGGTGGATGCAAAGCTATTAAGGCTTGCGCAGGAGTTAGGCGGCGTTGTCATTACCAACGACTATAATCTCAACAAAGTCGCAAGCGTCCAGAGCGTACCGGTATTCAATATCAACGAGCTTGCAAACGCCATAAAGCCCGTTGTGCTGCCCGGAGAGGAAATGACCCTTGCGGTTGTAAAGGAAGGCAAGGAGTCCGGCCAGGGCGTAGGTTACCTTGACGATGGTACGATGATTGTGGTGGAAAACGGGCGGCGCTATATTGGGGAAACGGTGGAAACCGTGGTCACCAGCGTGCTGCAGACGGCTGCGGGAAGGATGATATTTGCAAAATTAAAATGATGGACCGCGCTGTTGCCCGGGAAATAAAGTTTCCTTTCAAGAAAATCATATATTGACACTTGTGTGCAGCAATGATATTATTATAAACTGCACATGTATGGGATGATGTGCGCCTTTTCCCTTTTTGGCGGAAGCGGGACAATAAGGTTTATATCATCACCCATTTGGCAATACTCCAAACGGTACATTGGCAAAAGTGCCCATGTTGCCGGGGTTTGGGGTGGGTACTTTCTTATTTGAATGATTTTGATGCGTATGCATCGGTTAGGAGTGAACGCGATGGTGCATGAGGTGAAGATGGGGAAGCGGACGCGTATGAGCTTCTCCCGGATCAACGAAGTCCTGGATATGCCGGATCTGATCGAAGTGCAAAAGAATTCGTTCGAGCGGTTTCTGGCGGAGGACCTTCGGGAGGTACTCAACGACATCTCACCCATTACGGATTATTCCGAGAAGCTGGTTCTGGAGTTCGTTGATTATTATATAGACCGGAATAACCCGAAATATTCCGTGGAAGAGTGCAAGGAGCGGGACGTCAACTATTCGGCTCCTCTTAAGGTTATCGTGCGCCTAATTAATAAGGAAACCGGAGAGGTCAAGCAGCAGGAAGTATTCATGGGCGATTTCCCGCTGATGACCGAACAGGGCACGTTCATCATCAACGGCGCGGAGCGCGTTATCGTCAGCCAGCTCGTCCGCTCGCCCGGCGTGTACTATTCCAAGACCATCGACAACAAGGCGGGCAAGCAGCTCTTCTCCACCCAGGTCATCCCCAACCGGGGCGCGTGGCTGGAGTATGAAACCGACTCAAACGAGGTGCTGTTCGTCAAAATCGACCGCCAGCGCAAGGTGCATATCACCGCGTTGCTGCGCGCTTTGGGCTATGGTACCAACGCGCAGATCGAGGAGCTTTTGGGGACGGATGAGCGGCTGTCGCTTACATTGCAAAAAGACGGCACCTCTTCTGTAGAAGAGGGGCTTATTGAAATCTACAAACGCCAGCGTCCGGGCGAGCCTCCCACGGAGGAAAGCGCGCGTACGCTTTTGAACTCGCTGTTTTTTGACAAACGTTATGATCTTGCGCGCGTGGGCCGCTATAAATTTAATAAGAAGCTTTCGCTTGCAAGGCGCATATCCGGACATACGCTCGACGAAGCCGCCATTTCCCCCATTACGGGCGAGATCGTGGCGGAAGCGGGTCAGGTCGTTACCCGGAAGAAAGCTAAGGAAATTGAGAACGCGGGCGTTCCCTACGTATGGCTGCGCTTTGAAAACAAGCGCGTGAAAGTACTGGGCAACCAGTTTATCAACCCGCGCAACATACTCTCGTTTGATCCCATGGAAGCGGGCCTCAATGAAAACGTCCATTTCCCCACGCTCATGCAGCTTTTAAAAGAGTGCGAAAGCATGGACGATGCGGGCAAGAAGGCGTTTTTGAAGGAGCATGTTCACGATCTCATTCCGCGTCACATCGTGCCGGATGATATCGTGGCCTCCATCAGCTATTTGATCGGCCTCAATTACGACATTGGCACAATAGACGATATCGACCACTTAGGCAACCGCCGCATCCGTTCCGTGGGCGAGCTTTTGCAGAACCAGCTGCGCGTGGGCCTCACCCGCCTGGAGCGCGTGGTGCGCGAGCGCATGAGCCTGCAGGACATGGATGTTGCCATGCCTTCTAACCTTATTAACATCCGTCCTGTGACGGCGGCCATCAAGGAGTTCTTCGGCTCCTCGCAGCTTTCGCAGTTCATGGATCAGACGAACCCCTTGGCGGAGCTGACGCACAAGCGCCGTCTTTCCGCGCTGGGCCCCGGAGGACTAAACCGTGAGCGCGCCACGTTTGACGTGCGCGACGTACACTATTCGCATTACGGCCGCATGTGCCCCATTGAGACGCCGGAAGGTCCGAACATCGGGTTGATCAACTCGCTTTCCACCTACGCGCGCATCAACGAGTACGGCTTTATTGAAGCTCCGTACCGCAGGGTAGACGCTAAGGCCCATATTATTACCGACGAAATCGAATACCTGACCGCGGACGAGGAAGATCCGTTCATCGTCGCGCAGGCTAACGAACCCATCGACCCGGAGACCCGCTGGTTTAAAAAGAGCCGTGTCGTCGCCCGTTTGCTTGACCAGATCATAGAGGTCAAAAGCGAAGAGGTCGATTATATGGACGTTTCACCCAAGCAGCTGGTTTCGGTGGCGACGGCCATGATCCCGTTCCTTGAGAACGACGACGCGAACCGTGCGCTGATGGGCTCCAACATGCAGCGTCAGGCAGTACCCCTTCTGGTCCCCGAGGCGCCGGTTGTCGGCACGGGCATGGAGTATAAGGCCGCTCATGACTCGGGCGTTGTGATCATTGCGCAGGAAGACGGCGAGGTGGCGAGCGTTTCCGCCCGCAAGATCGTTGTGAAGTCCCACAGGGACGGTTCCTTTAAATCCTACAAGCTCACAAAGTTCCAGCGCTCCAACCAGGGCACCTGTTTGAACCAGCGCCCCATCGTGGAGAAGGGCGAGCAAGTGGCAAAGGGCCAGGTCCTGGCCGACGGCGCTTCCACCGATATGGGCGAAATTGCGCTTGGCCGCAACATTCTCATCGGTTTCATGACATGGGAGGGCTACAACTACGAGGACGCCGTGCTCATCAGTGAAGAGCTTGTGAAGGACGACGTGTTCACCTCCATCCATATAGAGGAACACGAAACCGAGGCCCGTGACACCAAGCTAGGGCCCGAAGAAATCACGCGCGACATCCCGAACGTCGGCGAAGACGCGCTTGCGAACCTGGACGAAAACGGTATCATCCGCCCGGGCGCTGAAGTTCGCTCCGGCGATATCCTGGTTGGTAAGGTCACGCCTAAGGGCGAGACGGAGCTGACCGCAGAAGAACGCCTGCTGCGCGCCATATTCGGCGAAAAGGCACGCGAGGTACGCGACACCAGTTTGCGCGTGCCGCATGGCGAAGATGGCATTATTGTGGACGTCAAGGTGTTCACCCGTGAAAACAAGGATGAGCTTTCCCCCGGCGTCAACGAGCTGGTCCGCGTCTATATCGCGCAGAAGCGCAAAATCTCCGTTGGCGACAAAATGGCGGGCCGCCATGGCAACAAGGGCGTTATTTCCCGCATACTGCCGCAGGAGGATATGCCCTTCCTGCCCGACGGCACCCCGCTGCAGATCGTATTGAACCCGCTCGGCGTGCCTTCCCGTATGAACATCGGGCAGGTGCTTGAGCTGCATTTGGGCCTTGCCGCAAAGAAGCTTGGCTGGCACATTGCCACCCCGGTATTCGACGGCGCGACCGAGGAGGATATCAAATTCCACCTCAGGCAGGCCGGTTTTAATGAAGATGGTAAGACGGTGCTCTTCGACGGCCGCAGCGGCGAGCCCTTTGAAAACCGCGTTTCCGTCGGCTATATGTACTACCTCAAGCTCGCGCACTTGGTGGACGACAAGATCCACGCGCGTTCCACCGGCCCATACTCGCTGGTGACGCAGCAGCCTCTGGGCGGTAAGGCGCAGTTTGGCGGCCAGCGCTTTGGTGAGATGGAAGTGTGGGCGCTCGAAGCGTACGGCGCTGCGAACACCCTACAGGAAATACTCACCGTCAAGTCTGACGACGTCGTGGGCCGCGTTAAGACCTATGAAGCAATCGTCAAGGGCGAAAACGTACCGCAGCCTGGCGTACCCGAATCCTTCAAGGTGCTCATAAAGGAGCTGCAGTCGCTTGCGCTTGATATTAAGGTTCTTTCCGATACCCGCGAGGTCATCGAGATCGGCGAATCGGTGGAAGAGGAAGAACCCTCCGTCATCGACGTCAACATCGCGGGCACCGAGGACGCGCCGCCGATACTCAGGCCGAGTGCTAACGACTTCTCCGAGTTTGACGACTTTGAGGAGTTTGACGAGGAATCAGACGATGACGATACGGATGGCGAGCTGTTGCTGGACGACGAATCCGGCGATGATCTCGATGTTTGAGTGCGGGAAGGGAGAGACGCGAATTGTTTGAACTAACGAATTTCGATGCGATACAGATTAGCCTCGCATCTCCGGAAAAGATGCGGGATTGGTCCCACGGTGAAGTCAAGAAACCGGAAACCATCAACTACCGCACACTCAAACCAGAAAAGGACGGCCTGTTCTGCGAACGGATATTCGGGCCCACCAAGGATTGGGAATGCCATTGCGGGCGCTACAAGCGGGTGCGCTACAAGGGCGTCATCTGCGACAAGTGCGGTGTGGAAGTCACAAGAGCCAAGGTCAGGCGCGAGCGCATGGGCCATATCGAGCTTGCCGCCCCGGTCTCTCACATTTGGTACTTCAAGGGCATCCCCTGCCGCATGAAGATGTTGCTGGATATGTCCCCCCGCGCTTTAGAGAAGATTCTCTATTTCGCGAACTTCGTGGTCATAGATCCGGGCACAACGCCGCTCGTGCACAAGAGCCTGTTGACGGATAAGGAGTACCGCGAAGCTCAGCAGAAGTACGGCCCCAAGGCCTTTAAGGCCGGTATGGGCGCGGAAGCCATCAAGGAGCTGTTGAAGCAGATTAAGCTTCCTGAGCTGGATCAGCAGCTCAGGGAGGAAATCCGGGACGCTTCGGGCCAGAAGCGCGCAAACGCCATCAAACGCCTTGAGGTGGTGGAAGCGTTTTTAAAATCCGGCAACAAGCCGGAATGGATCATACTCGACGTCGTGCCGGTCATACCGCCCGAACTGCGCCCCATGGTGCAGCTCGACGGCGGCCGCTTTGCGACCTCCGATTTGAACGATTTATACCGCCGCGTCATCAACCGCAACAACCGCTTAAAGAGGCTGTTGGAGTTAAAGGCGCCTGATATCATCGTGCGCAACGAAAAGCGCATGCTTCAGGAAGCGGTAGACGCGCTCATCGATAACGGCCGTCGCGGCCGCCCCGTTACGGGCCCCGGCAACCGGCCTTTAAAGTCTCTTTCGGATATGCTGCGCGGCAAGCAGGGCCGTTTCAGGCAGAACCTTTTGGGCAAGCGCGTGGACTATTCCGGCCGTTCCGTTATCGTGGTAGGCCCGGATCTTAAGATGTTCCAGTGCGGCCTGCCCAAGGAAATGGCGCTCGAACTCTTCAAGCCCTTCGTCATGAAGAAGCTTGTCGAGGAAGGCCACGCCCACAACATCAAATCCGCCAAGCGTATGGTGGAGCGCGTGCGCCCCGAGGTCTGGGGCGTGCTTGAAAGCGTCATCAAGGACCACCCGGTACTGTTAAACCGTGCGCCGACGCTGCACCGCCTGGGTATTCAGGCGTTTGAGCCGGTGCTGGTGGAAGGCCGCGCCCTAAAGCTGCATCCGCTCGTCTGCACCGCGTACAACGCGGACTTTGACGGCGACCAGATGGCCGTACACGTTCCGCTTTCGGTGGAGGCACAGGCAGAAGCACGCTTTTTGATGCTTGCCTCCAACAACATATTGAAACCGCAGGACGGTAAGCCGGTTGTTTCCCCCACGCAGGACATGGTTATCGGCTGCTATTACCTGACTTTGGACCGTCCGGGCTCAAAGGGCGAAGGTAAGGCCTTCCATAGCGAAAGCGAAGCAGTCATGGCCTACCAGACGGGCGTTGTCGCTTTGCAGGCCCGCGTCAAGGTACGCGTGGAGCGCGTATGGAACGGGGAAAAGCGCCGCAAGGTAATTGAAACCACCGTCGGCCGCCTGCTCTTCAACAACGCCATCCCGCAGGACCTGGGCTATGTGGACCGCTCGAAGGAAGAGAATATCTTCCAGCTTGAGGTAGACCGCCTCGTGCTTAAAAAGGACCTTGGGAAGATCGTGGACAGCTGCTACAGAAAGCACGGCCCTACCATCACCTCCGAGGTGCTGGACAACATCAAAAAACTGGGCTTCCAATATTCCACGCGCGGCGGCATCACCGTGGGCTTCCAGGACATCACAGTCCCCAAGGAAAAGCCGGAACTGCTGCAGCTGGCGGAAAAGGAAGTCGATAATATCGACGGGCTCTTCCGCAGCGGTCTGTTCTCGGACGCGGAGCGCAAGCAGCGCGTAATCAAGGTATGGGAAAAGACCACCAACGACGTCACCGACGCGCTGATGAAGTCGCTCGATCCCTACAACCCGATCTACATGATGGCAAACTCCGGCGCGCGCGGCAGCACCGCGCAGATCCGCCAGCTTGCCGGTATGCGCGGTCTTATGGCGGACCCGTCCGGCCAGATCATCGAGGTGCCCATCCGCGCGAACTTCCGCGAGGGCCTTACTGTGCTCGAGTTCTTCGTTTCCTCGCACGGCGCGCGCAAAGGTTTGGCGGATACCGCGCTTCGAACCGCGGACTCCGGTTATCTCACCCGCCGCCTGGTGGACGTCTCCCAGGATGTTATCGTGCGCGAAGAAGATTGTTTTGCTGTCCGCGGCGAGGCACTCAAAGGCATGCGCTTTACCGCTATTCATGAAGGCAACAAGGTGATTGAGCCCCTTGGCGATCGCTTGCTGGGCCGCTATACAGCGGACAATGTGTTGCACCCGGAGACCGGCGAGATACTCATAAAAGCGAATACCTTGCTCGATGTGGAAGAGTGCAAACTGATAAGCAAGCTTGGCCTTGATTCAGTCACCTGCCGTACGGTGTTCACGTGCCGCAGTGAACACGGAATTTGCGCCAAGTGCTACGGTTCCAACCTGGCGACTGGCAACGAAGTCAACATCGGCGAAGCGGTAGGCATCATCGCGGCGCAGGCGATCGGCGAACCCGGTACGCAGCTGACGATGCGTACGTTCCATACGGGCGGCGTCGCTGGAGACGATATTACACAGGGTCTTCCCCGCGTGGAGGAACTCTTTGAAGCGAGAAAGCCGAAGGGTCTTGCGGTCATTTCCGAGATCAACGGCGTTGTGAAGCTCAGCGACAGCAAGAAAAAGCGCGAAGCCATCATCTCCAATGAAGACGGCGAAAGCGAAACCTACCTCATCCCATTCGGCTCCAAGCTCAAGGTACGCGACGGAGACACGGTGGAGGCTGGTGACGAGCTGACCGAAGGCTCCATTAATCCGCACGACATCCTGAAGATCAAAGGCGTTAAGGGCGTACAGGCGTATATGCTCAAGGAAGTCCAGAGCGTATACCGTCTGCAGGGCGTTGAGATCTCCGATAAGCATATCGAGATCATCATCCGCCAGATGCTTCGGAAAGTCCAGATCGAGGACGCGGGCGATACGGAAATGCTGCCCGGCGAACTCATCGACATATTCCGCTTTGAGCGTGAGAACGAGGCTGTCATCATGAACGGCGGCCAACCGGCAATCGCAAAGCGCAAGCTCCTGGGTATTACCAAGGCGAGTTTGGCGACCGACTCGTTCCTGTCCGCCGCCTCCTTCCAGGAGACGACGCGCGTGCTGACCGAAGCTGCCATAAAGGGCAAGATCGATCCGCTCGTCGGCCTGAAGGAAAACGTCATCATCGGCAAGCTGATTCCCGCGGGCATAGGGCTCAAGCGGTATAAGAACGTTGAGGTAAGCGAAAACACCTCCAACGTGTAAGGGGGAGCGCAAATGAAACGGGTCATTACCAACGAAAAGTGCAGGCTCTACCATACGCCGCACTGCGATCTGCTCAATATGCCCTCCTGCGAGGTCTGCGTAATGAACGGCAAAGAGGAGGAGAGCGATCAGGTCGCCCAGGATTTGGAGGTACTGTCCTCCTTGCTGCCCGAAGGCGGCATTCACCCGCTCTTTGACACCGACGAATGCAGGCTTTGTAAAAAGCAGCATCCCAATAAGCGCGCCTACTACGGGCTGATGGATCTGGGGCATGTGGAGCCCAAGCGCACCAAGCGCTCCGTCATCGGCCTTAAGATCAAATCGGCAGTCGGCTCCCTTGTGCCGGTGCAGATTTCTGTATGCAACGCCTGCCGCAAGCGCATCCTAACATTGGAGTACTTGCCCATACTGCTACCGCTGTTTGTGGGCATACTCGCGCTGATTGCGCTGATGCTGCCCGGCGTATCCGATGCTTTGGAGCGTATCGCGATGCTGCTGCCGCTCGCGCTGTTTGCGACGCTGGTAATTGTTTCGGCCATCGTGGGACGGGTGCTTTCCAGTGTATTGGAAAAGCGCTATGCGGGTTTGACGGAACTGGATCCGTTTCGTCTCCCCATTCTTCGCCGAATGAGGGAGGATGGCTGGTTCCCCCTCAACGTCAACGGCAAGCGCCTTCGACTGGTGTTTGTTAGGAAGCGTATGCATATGGGCGTGGGTACCGGGACGCCTGAGGATGCCGTCTGCCCTGTGGAGCAATAATCTCCTATATTATGCGTAATTGCGACGCTGTATAAAAAAGGTTTTGACAACACCCCGGCTGGATGATAAAATACGCATGGTGCGCCTTTGCGGGACGTTTGTTCTCAAAAGCACCATGCGTATCTTGATTTCCGGGCCGCTTTCCCTCGATTTTCCGGGGAAAAATGGGACACGCGGGTAAGGCGAAAGGGGCGTATGGAATGGCGGATCGTATTCAGAACGCCGTGGTCGGCACCAAGCAGGTGCTAAAAGCCGTAGGGGTGGGTACGCTCGGGCGCGTGTATATCGCCCTGGACACGGAGTCATACCTACAGAATAGGCTGCGCACCGCATGCGAGGAGCACGACGTGAGCGTGGAAACGGTAAATACCATGCGGGAACTGGGCGCAATGTGCGGCATCGAAGTCGGCGCTGCATGCGCGGGAGTGCGCAAGTAGCATTGGTACTCGGTTGGTATCCGGATGCATAAAAGGCGCCTCAACCATTTAGATGATCTCTCCCTCAAGGGGTTGCAGGGAGTTTTCTTAACACATAGATACCGGGCGGCAGGATGCCGCAAACGCGTTGCATTGCCAATGCCCAATACCTATGCTGAAGGTCGGGCGCTGGCCCCGGACAAAAAAGCGACTGGATAATATTTAGGAGGAAATAGAATGCCTACGATCAACCAATTGATCCGCAAAGGCAGGGAGCAGGTGGAGTACAAGTCCAACTCCCCCATACTCAAGAAGCGTCCCCAGCGTAGGGGCGTTTGCACCGCCGTGCGTACCATGACCCCGAAAAAGCCGAACTCCGCGCTGCGCAAGATCGCTCGTATCCGTTTGACGGACGGCCTCGAGGGCACCGCTTATATCCCCGGCATCGGCCACAACCTGCAGGAGCACTCCGTTGTGCTCATCCGCGGCGGCCGCGTAAAGGACCTGCCGGGCGTCAGGTATCACATCATCCGTGGCGCGCTCGATACTGCTGGCGTTGCAAAGCGCATGCAGTCCCGCTCCTTGTACGGCGCAAAGCGCCCGAAGAAGTAAGGAGGAATAAAACATGCCAAGACGTGGTTTTATACCCAAGCGCGAAGTGCTTGCGGATCCCATTTATAACAGCATCGTCGTGACCAAGCTCATCAACCAGGTCATGCTCGATGGCAAGCGCGGCACCGCGCAGAAGGCCTGCTATGGCGCGTTCGATATCGTGCGCGAAAAGACCGGCCGCGAACCTTTAGAAGTGTTTACGCAGGCAATGGGTAACATCATGCCTGTTCTGGAAGTCAAGGCGCGCCGCGTTGGCGGTGCTACTTACCAGGTCCCCATCGAAATCCGTCCGGAGCGTCGCCAGACGCTTGGCCTCAGGTGGCTCGTATCCTATTCCCGCAATCGCGGCGAGCGCACCATGATGCAGCGCCTTGCGGGCGAGATCATGGACGCAGCCAATCAGGCGGGTAACGCCTTCAAAAAGAAGGAAGACACCCACAAGATGGCCGAAGCCAACAAGGCATTCGCAAACTATCGCTGGTAAGCAGAAGGTTCGCGGATACGGCCTTGCCGTATCCGCGGCTTGTTTTCATGCGGATGGACCATTATCCTTTTGTAACCCATTGGAGGAAAGATTTTTTGTTTATGGTTACTACTCATTGTCCCTTTAACGGAAAGGAACGTGCCCATGCCTAGACAGACATCCCTGGATATGACCAGAAACATAGGCATAATGGCGCATATAGACGCCGGAAAGACCACGACCACCGAACGTATCCTTTTTTACACGGGCAAGATCCATAAGGTGGGCGAGGTGCATGAAGGCGCCGCTACGATGGATTTCATGGTGCAGGAGCAGGAGCGCGGCATCACCATCGCCTCCGCAGCAACTACCGCCTACTGGCGGGAGCACCGCGTCAACATCATCGACACGCCGGGCCATGTGGACTTTACCGTTGAAGTGGAGCGTTCTTTGCGCGTGCTCGATGGCGCGGTAGCAGTATTTTGCGCCAAGGGCGGCGTGGAGCCGCAAAGTGAAACCGTTTGGCGTCAGGCGACCAAGTATGGCGTTCCCCGTATCGCCTACGTCAACAAAATGGATATCACCGGCGCGGACTTTTTTAATGTCGTTCAAATGATGCACGATCGCCTGGGCGCAAACGCTGTGCCCATTCAGATCCCCATCGGAGCGGAAGCGGGTTTTCGAGGCATCATCGACCTCATCAAAATGAAGGCCGAGGTCTATTACGACGACATGGGCGTGGATATCCGGGAGGAAGAGATTCCGCAGGATATGCTCGGCGCCTGTGAAGAATATCGCGGAAATCTTGTGGAAGCCGTTGCGGAACAGGACGAAGCGCTGCTGGAAAAATACTTAAGCGGCGAAGACTTCACTGCGGACGAAATCCGCACCTGCCTGCGTAAAGCGACTATCGCAAACACCGTGGTACCCGTATGCTGCGGTACATCCTACCGCAACAAGGGTGTGCAGCTGCTGCTTGATGCCATTGTGGACTATCTGCCCTCTCCGCTCGACATTGAGCCCGCGCAGGGCAAGGAAGTAGACGGGGAAGCAATCATCACGACCGAGCCTTCTGATACGGCGCCGGTTGCAGCTCTTGCCTTTAAAATCGTCACCGATCCCTATGTCGGTAAGCTGACGTTTTTCCGCATGTACAGCGGCACGCTCAAAAGCGGGACGTATATCTACAACGCGTCTAAGGGCAAACGCGAGCGCGTGGGCCGCATCCTTTTGATGCACGCCAGCGCCCGCACCGAGGTGGATGAAGTTTATGCGGGCGATATCGCCGCCATAGGCGGGTTCAAGGACACTTCCACCGGCGACACGCTCTGCGACGAACAGAAGCCGCTGCTCTTGGAGTCCATGGAATTCCCGGATCCGGTTATCCGCGTGGCCATTGAGCCTAAGACCAAGGCCGGGCAGGATAAGATGACGCTGGCGCTTGTAAAGCTTGCGGAGGAAGACCCCACATTCAAGACCTATACGGATCAGGAAACGGGGCAGACCATCATCGCGGGCATGGGCGAGCTGCATCTTGAAATCATCGTGGACCGATTAATCCGCGAGTTCCGCGTGGAAGCTACCGTGGGCAAGCCACAGGTCGCCTACCGCGAAACCATCACCAAGGGCGTCAAGGCCGAAGGCCGCTATGTGCGCCAGACCGGCGGCCATGGTCAGTACGGCCACTGCGTTGTGGAGTTTACACCCCAAGAACCGGGCGCGGGCTATGCGTTTGAAAACCTTACGGTCGGCGGCGTAATTCCCAAGGAATACATTCCGGCCATCGACCAGGGTATACAGGAAGCCGCCCGCAGCGGGCCCCTTGGCGGGTTCGAACTGGTGGACTTCAAGGCGACGCTGCTCGACGGCAGCTATCACGAGGTGGACTCTAGCGAACTTGCTTACAAGATCGCAGGTTCTCTTGCTCTGAAGGAAGCGACAAGTAAGGCTGCACCCGTGCTGCTTGAGCCCATGATGAAGGTGGAAGTCATTGTGCCCGAGGATTACATGGGAGACGTCATCGGCAACATCAACGCGCGCCGCGGCCGCATCGAAGGCATGGAAGCGCGCGGAAACGGCCAGGCGATCCACGGCATGTGCCCGCTATCCGAAATGTTCGGCTATGCGACGGACTTAAGAAGCCGGACGCAGGGCCGCGGAACATTCACCATGCAGTTTGACCACTATGAGGAGGTGCCCACCAGTGTCGCCGCTAAGGTGACGGGGAAAGGGCGCTAACCCGGAAGCATTTTAAGCGCACGGAAAGTGCGTATGATAGACTGAATAACCAGTATTTAGGAGGAACGATTACCATGGCAAAGGCAAAATTCGAGCGTAACAAACCGCACGTAAACATCGGCACCATCGGCCACGTTGACCACGGCAAGACGACCCTGACGGCGACCATCACGATGGCGCTCTCACAGTCCGGCAACGCCGCTGCAATGCGCTATGACGAAATCGACAAAGCGCCCGAAGAGAAGGCGCGTGGCATCACGATCAATACCGCGCACGTCGAGTATCAGACCGCTACTCGCCACTATGCGCACGTGGACTGCCCGGGTCACGCCGACTATGTGAAGAACATGATCACCGGCGCCGCGCAGATGGACGGCGCAATCCTGGTTGTATCCGCGGCGGACGGCCCCATGCCCCAGACCCGTGAGCACATCCTGCTCGCCCGTCAGGTCGGCGTGCCTTACATCGTCGTATTCATGAACAAGGTTGACCAGGTCGACGATCCTGAGCTTCTCGAGCTCGTCGAAATGGAAGTCCGCGAGCTGCTCAGTAGCTACGAATTCCCCGGCGACGATATCCCCATCATCAAGGGTTCCGCTCTGCGCGCGATTGAAGATCTCATGGCTGGCAAGAAAGCCACTGAGTGCGAGAGCTGCAAGTGCATCTTCGAGCTGATGGACGCTGTTGACAGCTACATCCCCACCCCGGAGCGCGCTGCCGACAAGCCGTTCTTGATGCCTGTTGAAGATGTATTCTCCATCACCGGCCGCGGCACCGTTGCTACGGGCCGTGTAGAGCGCGGTACCATCAAGGTGCAGGATACCGTTGAAATCGTTGGCTTGGCCGACACCCGCTCCACCGTTGTTACCGGCGTTGAAATGTTCCGCAAGCTGCTGGATCAGGCCATCGCGGGCGACAACATCGGCGTTCTGCTGCGCGGCGTACAGCGCACGGACATCGAGCGCGGCCAGGTGCTTGCAAAGCCCGGCTCCATCAAGCCCCACACCCACTACAAGGGTGAGGTGTACGTTCTGACCAAGGAAGAAGGCGGCCGTCATACCCCGTTCTTCCCCGGCTACCGTCCGCAGTTCTACTTCCGTACAACGGACGTTACCGGCACGATCGAACTGCCTGAGGGCGTTGAAATGGTTATGCCTGGCGACAACATCCAGATGACCATCAAGCTGATCACGCCGATCGCGATCGAAGAAGGCTTACGCTTCGCTATCCGCGAAGGCGGCCGTACGGT
>JAEYSE010000086.1 GCA_023435025.1 Bacillota bacterium | reverse complement strand
GCTGCCTAAGCTGATGTGGCTCAAGCAGCACAGGCCGGAAGCGTACCGGCATGCCCGCGCGTTTTTGCCCTTTGACGGGTTTGCGCTTGCAAAACTGGGCGCGAAGCTGCATACCAGTTATTCGCTTGCGGCCCGGACCATGGCGTTTGACGTCGTAAAAAAACAGTGGTCCAATCAAATACTGGATATTGCGGGAATAGACGCAGCAAAATGCCCGGAGGCTGTGCCTTCCGGGGCAGTGGTTGGGGAACTTTCAACCGAAGCTGCGGAACTCACCGGATTGCCGCAAGGAATATTGCTCGTCAGCGGCGGGCATGACCAACCCTGCGCTTCCTTAGGCGCGGGCGCGATTTATTCTGGATTGGCAACGGATGGCCTAGGCTCGGTGGAGTCCATCAACCCCACGTTTGACGAACCCAGGCTGAATGCGCAGATGGCGCAGGGGTCGTTTGCCTGCGTGCCGCATGTGCTTGCTGATAAATACATTACCTATGCGTTCACGTTTACAGCAGGACGGCTTTTCAAGTGGTACCGCGACACGCTGGGCTCAGAAGAGTTTGCCCGTGCGCAGAAAGCTAGCCGAAATGTTTATGAACTGCTGATTGAGGAAATGAGCCCGGAAGTAACCGACCTGTTCCTACTGCCCTATTTTGCGGGGGCAGCAACGCCCTATATGGATTATAACAGCAAAGGCGCGCTAGTGGGCATGACGCTGGAAACCACCAGGGCGGATATTGTGCGGGCGCTGCTTGAAGGCATTACGTTTGAAAGCATGGTCAATGTAGAGCATCTGGAGCAGGCGGGCGTCTCCATCCGTGAGCTGGTGGCGACCGGCGGGCTTGCAAACTCGCGTACGTTCCTGCAGATGAAGGCGGATATGATGGGGCGGCCCATCCATACCATAGCAAGCGATCAGGCTGGAACCATGGGCGTCGCCATATTGGCGGGCGTGGCCTCTGGCGTATACGGCTCCATAGAAGAAGCGGTCTCGTTGGTGGTGAAAAAGGGAACGCAATACGAACCCGATATGGAGCGCCATAACCGGTATCTCGAAAAGTACGAAAAGTATAAGCGGATTTATCCCGCAGTCAAAAACATATTTGCATAAGAAAACGGAGGAAGACGATGAATCCCAAAAACATCATAGCGCTGGCGCTCAAGCAGCATGTTGCCGTTCCGGCGTTCAACGTGCCCAATCTCAACATGGTGGAGCCCATCATCCGCGCGGTTGTGGATGAAAACTCCGTAGCCATGATACAGGTTGCACGCCTGGAATGGGAGAAGATGGACGCAATAAGTCTGGAGGCCGTGGCAGAACAGTACGCGAAGTATGCGAATACCGACCACGTAATGCTGCATTTGGACCACGTTCCCGTAATCGACGAGGATTTGCAACGCGTGGACTTTGCCTCCGTCATCCGCCGCGCGATTGCAGCGGGGTACCAATCCGTCATGGTAGATGGTTCCCGCCTGCCGCTAACCGAGAACATCACTGCGACCGCTGAGGCCGTATCGCTTGCGCATGCAGCCAACGTTCCCTGTGAGGCGGAGCTTGGCGCGGTTATGGGGCATGAGGGTGGGGAGATGCCGCCCTATGAAGAGATATTCTCCAAGAAGATGGGCTTTACCAAGGCGGAGGAATTGACGCGCTTTGTAAAAGAAAGCGGATGCGATTGGGTGTCAGTTGCCGTAGGCAACTTCCACGGGGCCATTGCGGAAAGCAACCGCTTCGCCAAAAAGCCGGAGGCAAAGCTCGACGTAGAACATATCGCAGCGCTGCAGCGTGCCTGCGACATTCCGCTGGTGCTGCATGGCGGCTCGGGTATCAAGAAAGCATATATTCTCGATGGCATTCGCAGCGGTATTGCAAAAATCAACGTCGGTTCCGATCTGCGTAGGGCCTATCAGGTAGCGTATGAGAATAGCTTAAGCGTAGGAAAAGCGCAGGATGCGCTTTATGACGCCACAAGGAGTTACCTCCGCAACGAACTGGAGCTTTCCAACACGCGGAATATCTTAAAGTAAATTCCCTTCAGTATTGTGCAGCACCCCATCCATGCAGCCGTGGATGGGGTGCTGCATATTACGCAGATTCTTGTATGGCGCTATAAAGCGCTTTCATTGCTGCAAGCGCTCTCTCGTCCGCGGCCTTACATTTGTCGATGATACGGCCCAGCCCTTGCCTTACGCCTGCATCGGCCAAACGCCGGAGTTGTTCTTCGCCCCGTTCATAGCCGCCCAGCAGCTCCGCCATGTTCTGTACGCAGGCGAACACCTCCAGAAAGCCCGCCTTTGCAGTGGCGCACAGCCGCTGGTGTGCGGGGAGTTGCTCCCTTAACGTTTCCAGATAGAGCGCGGCATGGTGGCGTCCGTCCATCAGGCAGTCCATAGCGTCGCCCTGGCACATCAGCCGTTCAAACAGCAGCGGCAGCACCGCGTTGCGGGGGAACTGTGCGTCGTCCAGCAACGCGTGTTTCCATGCATCGTATGCATAAAGTCCTTTTGCATACTTTCCGGCTTTTCTGCCGGTGAGCGCTTCTATGGCGTTTTGCAGTACCGTTTGTGGCCCGAATTCGGGCGAAGCAGCGCCTCCCATTGCCATTACGGCGGTGGTACACGGGTTGTCCCACCATGCGCGGCTGATAAAGTAGCCGGAGTCGTCCAGGGATGTCCCCGCGCTGAATTCGGGGTTATCCTGGAAGAAATTCCAACCTAATAATACCTGCCCGTTTTCCCGGTAACCTGTAATCAGGCAGGCTTCCGGCGGGCCGATAATCCCCAGCGCGATGCAGGGGATGCCTGCGTCGATCCGCTCGCGGATGAATGCAATAAAGGCTTCCTTTTTTGACTGGATTTTGCCGTTGCGTTCGATCATGTGGAAGCCGCGGCCCAGCGCCTCCATTGCTGTCCGGTAGGATTTGAGCGGATCGTCAAACGTGAAAATGATGTCCACATTCCCGCCGTTCCACGAGGATGTATCCCAGGTCAGCCGGAAGGCCGCGCCGCTTGCCGCCATGACATAATGATAGGGAACGTCCTGCCCAAGGTAATTTGCACAAGCCCTGACGCACATGGGATAGGGGGTGCAGCCGCCCGGCCCGTATTCCACTTTAGGAACGCCGTACAGGATGACGCCGTCTTCAAAGCTTTGTTTCATAAGCAATCCTCCGCTTTTTGTGAAAAGATACCGATCCTGTATACGCCCGCGCACAGCTTGATACGCCCAACGGGGCGGCGCGAGCGCCGGAACGCCTGCGGCGTACATCCGGTGACGCGCTTGAATGCTTTTGTGAACGTGTCCGGGTTGAACCGGTAGGCGAGGGAGATCTCAAGAATGCTCTTTTGCGTGTTGATCAAATCAAACGCTGCGTTTGCGATCTTTCGGGAGCAAATGTAGTGATTGAGCGGCATGCCAACATGCGCTTTAAACACGCTCCGGATATGCGCAAGGGAAAACCCCGTCGCCCGCTCAAGTTCAGCGGTACGGATTTCACCGCGCAGCCGGTTTTCCACAAATACAATCACCGACCATATCGTAAGAAAGTAATCCAAGGATCATAACCTGCCCATATGAAGTTGCTTCATGAAGTAAAAGTAGTATACCATAACCTCCCATACGAAATCCGACGTTTTTGAGGAAGATAGGCGTTGCTTGTGTCATCCTGTTGCTTGAAATAGGAAGATATATCCGGTATGATGGGTGCAAAGAAAGTTTTGGCCCGATGTGTTATGCTGGCGGTATTTTATGTAAAAGGACGGAGAGCAAAACGCAAAGCACGATAAGTCTTCGTCTTTCATATTTTTCAACGGAGCAATTATGAAACTGATCGAATGCGCGCCGGATTCTCCGGACGCTGTGGAGCTGATGGCGGAACTGTCCGCTTGCCTAAAAAACATCACCGGGGACAGCGGCACAAATTCGTTTGACCCACAGGATGTCATGAGCGAGCGTGCCGTTTTCCTGATTGCATACGACGAGCAAACGCGGGCAGCTTTGGGCTGCGGCGCGATACGGCCCATGGGGGATACCGTAGTGGAACTAAAGCGCATGTACGCGTGCCGCCCGGGCGTGGGCACCGCGATATTGCTTGAGTTGGAACGGCGGGCGCGGGAATTTGGCTATGCAACAATTCGGTTGGAGACAAGGCTGATAAACGAGCGGGCCGTTTCGTTCTATGAAAAAAGGGGATATCGTCGTATCCCCAATTACGGAAAGTATATTGATCGCCCCGAAGCCGTATGCTTTGAAAAACGGCTGGATCAGCCGCAATAACTACTCGGTATTATAGCTGTTCTCCGGTAACAAGCATTTCCACAAACTGCTTCGCCACCCTTGGCGAACGGCCGCCCCGGGAAAGCGCATGCCGCTCCGCTTGCAACAGCACTTCTTCTGTCGCATCCATGCCGTATTGCCTCAACAGTTCGCTTACAATCGCAAGATAGCCCTCCTTGTCGGGCTTGCCGAAGTAGATCCGCAGGCCGAAGCGCTCGGAAAGAGAGGTTTGCTCTTCTATCGTCTCGTTGCGGTGGATGTCTCCGCCTTCGCGGTCGGAAAATCGCTCGTTGACGATATGCCGCCGGTTGCTGGTTGCGTATATGGCCACGTTTTTCGTGCGCGCCGTGGCGGAACCTTCCAAAATGGCCTTTAACGCGCCGCTCTCTTCGCTGCACTCCGCAAAGGAAAGGTCGTCCAAATACAGGATAAAGCGCAGCGGGTTGTCCCTGAGACGTTCGAGTATGGAGGGGATCAACAAAAGCTGGTGCTTTTTGATTTCAATCAGCCGCAGCCCATCCTGCGCATATTCGTTGACCAACGCCTTTACCGTGGAGGATTTGCCCGTGCCCGCGTCACCGTATAAAAGCGTGTTGGCGGCGGGCTTTCCATTTATAAGCGCCAGAGTATTTGCCGCTACAAGCCCGCGCTCGCGTTCGTATCCCTTGAGCTCATGTAAGCGGATAGGGTCCGGTGTTCGTACGGGGAGTATGTCGTCCTGTTCAATATGGAACATGGTATGCTCCGCGTAGATACCGTACCCGACCTTGCTAAGTCTCGTCATGCGCTCCTCATATGCCGGGGCAAAGGCGAAGGGGCACGTGGCCCATTCCGGCAGGTAGCCGCCATAACCGATTGCCTGCCGCACTGATTGCGAGTCCAGTTGGGAAAGTTCCTCCAATACGGCAAGCTCCGCCGTAAGGCAATCGCTCAAAGCGGCGGATATGGGCATATGGCTTGCGCGTTTATACACATACGGGTTCCCATTTGCGGCAACGCGACCCCATACATATGCGGTCCAGTCTTCAGTAATATCAAAAAGCTGCGCGGTGAAAGCTGCGTACGCATCCACACGCTCCGCCTCGCTTTTGTGTGCACAGGTCAAAAGGTCCATAAGCGAAAGGAAGACGTCGTCCACCAACAGGGTTCGGAACAGGACGAGGGAGCGAAGCTTCACATAGAGCGCCATCAAGTCTTTCAAAACAAATTCCTCACTAATTGCTGTGATTGATTATACCTATATTACGCCAAAGCGTTCAGGCTATCAAGCAGGCAGGTCCAGGGTGCCACATATAAACGGGCACAAAAAAAGCCCCGCCTTCGGGGCATTGCATTTTCAATGATTATGAGGACGACGAGGACGAAGCCGAGGCTGCCGCAGCGCCCGCCGCCGCGGCAACGGCGACCTGCTGTGCGACGAGCATACCCGTCAATCCGCCCATAAGCGCGGCGTTCAAAGGCTCCCGGCTGCTTGATTGGGTGTAGAGTACCAATGAGGTGCTTAGAAGCAACAGTTCCTGCTTTTGTATGAACAACGGGCCAAACCCTTTTTGCGCACGGAGCGAAGACGCGGCCTCCGTAATATGTGCCGCAATAAAATTCGGGGTAAGCGGGGAGAGCGCAAGCCCGCCCAGCATGGGTAGCAAGTGGTGGCGCCGGAACTGAAGTTCCGCGGCCTTCAGGGCATCGTAAATTTGCAGCGCCCGCGTACTGATATCCGGCGCTTCGGAAAGCGCAAGCAGCATCGAGAGGTTCAAAAGTTCGCTCTTGGGGGAAAGCTCATTTAGTTCAATGTAGAGCCGCTCGGTTTTTACCGCGGCTTCTTGAGCGCATTTTGCAAAGCTGCCGATCAGCGCGCAATAGATGATATTCTGTTCACCCGAGAGGAATGGATGAGCCAGACGGAGCGCGTCATACATGGCCCTCGTCTTCTGAGCGGCCTCTTGCTGGGCGTCATGCGGAACGGTCTTCGCGATCTGATACGCGGCAAACACAAGGTATATGCTGGGGAAAAACCGGTTGGATTTTAAACTCCGGTAGACAAGCAGGGTATCTTTCAGTAACTGATCCGGTTCCGCACTCAGGGACAGCATGGCTCCAAGCCCAAGCAGTACGGTGCCACGAAACATAGAGAACACGCCGGTATTATCTTTGATAAGACGCATTGCCTCCCAGACCCGCCCGCAGTCGATATTTCTGCCTTCGCCCGCGTAAAGAAGCGCTGCCATGCGGCGCATCATGGGGCTATGAAAGGAAAATTCGCCTTTTGTGTCCTCCGTATTTTTAACAAACAGCCGTATGGTTTCACAGAGCGCCGACGTCATACTGTTTCCTCCGGAGATATGCTTAGTAGGAAGGCTTGCCGGTACTTAGCTTTCTCAGCAAAAGTCCGGCTTTATTCGTGGAAATTCTATTTCATCTGCCACCGCCTTTACAGTACGATATTTCAGCATGGAACACAATATGAAAGTGGATTATTCTGGAGCGGAATAAAAAACTGCGTTTCATCCGGTATTTTATCGGTGCAAACCATCTCTGATAATCCACGCGAAAATCGTTTTCAGCCTGCCGCTTTCAAAACGGTTATGCTACGATACGAATAGAAAACGGGAATAACGCACAAAAGGTGGAACGGATGATACAGAAGCAAGACGCCGCGGAGGCCCTTCGCAAAAAAGCGGAGGCGTATTTTGCCGCCTGCGACGCGACACGCGAGCGCGTCACACTCAAAAATGGGGAACGCAGCTACCATCAGGTGCCGTATACCATGGCGGGCCTCTGCGCTGCGCTCGACGTGCCACGGGAAGCTCTGGAGGGCGCCCGCCGCCCGCGGGACACAGGGAAGCGCAGGCGGCGGAGTAAAGTACAGGCCGCGCTCGCCTGGGCGGCGGCACGGGTGGAGCAGCACCTGGTGGAACGGGCGTTGTTGGGGGAAATCAACGCCAATCTGGCTGCATTGTTGCTCAAGGATTGGGGATATGGCGCAATGGAGCCGCAAAAGCCCGAAAAGGGAGAAACGGCCCTTACTGTGGTGTTGGAGGACCCGGAGGAGTTAAGCCGCTAATCGCTTTATGGGAGGGACAAAATGCAGAAAAAACGAAAGCTTATGGGTACGCCCAGCGCGCAGCAGCGCGCTTTTTTTATCAGTACCGCGTGGCATGTGGCATATGGCGGCGCACGCGGCGGCGGAAAAAGCTGGGCCATGCGCCGGAAGTTCGTACTGCTTGCACTAAGGCGCGCCGGGTTACAGCTTTTATTGCTGCGGCGAACCCTGCCGGAACTGCAGGAAAACCACGGCCGCCCGCTGCAGCAGGAACTGTATGGCCTTGCAAGCTACAACGCCGGAGCGCGCTCGTTCCATTTTCCCAACGGCTCGCGCATCCGGTTGGGGTACTGCGATAAGGAAGCGGATGTCTATCAATACCAGGGACAGGAGTATGACGTAATAGGCCTGGAGGAGGCGACGCACTTTACCGAGGCGCAGATGCAGTTTTTGTGCACCTGCAGTCGCTCCACGCGCACGGATTTCAGGCCGCGCATGTACTACACCTGTAACCCCGGCGGCGTGGGGCACGCATGGGTTAAGCGGCTGTTCATTGACCGGCAGTACCGGAACGCCGAGCGGCCGGAGGATTATGCATTCATTCCCGCCCGCGTTACCGATAACAAGGTATTAATGGAGCGAGATCCGGATTATGTACGCACACTCCTGAACCTGCCGGAGCAGCTTCGGCGCGCTTATCTCGAAGGGGACTGGGACGCATTGGAAGGCCAGTATTTTCCGGAGTTCCGGAGGGAAAAGCATGTATGCGAGCCATTTTCTATTCCCGCCTGGTGGCGGCGGTTCCGCGCCATGGACTGGGGCTACAACGATTTTTGCTGTGTGCTGTGGTTTGCCTGCGGGCCGGACGGGCGCGTCTACGTCTACCGGGAGGAATACAAGCGGCAGGTATTGTCCTCCCGCATGGCGGAACAAATTGTGGAATGCTCCGAGGGCGAGCGAATTTCCTACACCGTTGCCTCTCCTGACGCGTGGCAGAAACGCGGGATTTCAGGCCGGGGAGAGGACGGGATGGAAGGCGAAAGCATAGCGGAGGTGTTCGCGAAGCACGGCGTTCCGCTTTTACGCGCGGATAACGCCCGCATCCCCGGCTGGCAGCGCGTGCGAGAATATCTGGCGGACGCGGAGGATAAAATGCCGCTGTTGCAGATATTCTCCACCTGTAATAACCTCATACGCACATTGCCGCAACTTTTACATGACAATAAAAACCTGGAGGACGCGGCAAACGGCGAGGATCACGCGCCCGAGGCCCTGCGCTATGGGCTGATGTCCCGCCCTGCAAAAAGCAAACCCATTTTACCGAAAGCAGCAACGGCTTACGACCCGTTTTCACCAGACGCGCCTGCCTCCGGCGGGTTTTTGATCCGGTAACGGGATTGCGAGCAAAAGCTTGTTCATTCCCGCTGCCGGATGTGGTATGCTATTGAAAACTTGGGTTCAGGAGGGTTCCATGCGCAGAAAAGACCGCGAACAATCCCGTGAATTTGCTCTGGAAGTTGTAGATACTTGCCCTTACGCCGTACTCGCTACGGTCAACGCGGACGGAACCCCCTATTGTGTGCCCGTCACAATCGTGCGGGAGGATGACAATATTTATTTCCACGGAGCGCAGGCCGGGCAGAAGATAGAGAACCTTACTTCCCGCCCGCAAGTGTCTCTGGCGTGCGTTTCCCGTTCCATCACCAGGCAGCAAGCCTACAGCGTGGACTATGCCGCCGCTATCGTAACCGGCGTTGCTGGGCTGGTGACGGAGAAGGAAGAAAAGGCGCACGCGCTGCGCATCCTGTGTGAGCGCCATACGCCGGATGCCATGGAAGGCGTGGAAAAATACATCTCATCCGCCATCGGACATACAGCAGTTGTGCGGATTGCGATCAGATCTATAACGGGAAAGGCAAATACCTAATACCGCAAAATATTAAAGCAGGGTCAATGCGGCCCTGCTTATGCTTGGAAACTCACCGTCTAAAGGGGTATGGGGGATCACAATCCCCATAATTTAATCAAATCTGACGGCATGCGCCCAGATTAAATCGCCATGAGCGGCATATTGCATGAAGAAACCCGGGGGACGAAGCCAATTGGCCTTGTCCCCCGATGCTTTTTGTTATGCCGCACCGCCTTCTGAAAGCGGCTTTTCCCTGCCCTGCTCCATCAGGAGCTTGTCCGCCACGAGGGCGATAAACTCCCCGTTGGTCGGCTTGTCGTTTTTGGAGTAGATGTTGTAGCCAAAGAGCTGGTTGATGTTCTCAATCTTTCCGCGCGTCCATGCGACTTCAATCGCATGGCGGATGGCGCGCTCCACTTTGCTGGGCGAGGTGGAAAACTGCTTCGCGATTCCGGGATACAGCTCCTTTGTAATGCGGTTGATCAGCACGGGCTGGTAAAACACCATGCGGATGCCTTCGCGCAGGTAGTAGTAGCCCTTGATGTGGGCGGGTATTCCCGCCACCAGGAACACGGATGTGATTTTTTCATCCAGTGTCTTGGGCGGTTGGGATAGAGTGGGCATTGTGGTGCTCACCGGGGTCGTCTGAAGCATGTCCAACACGCGCTTGTACAGCGTATCCGGTTCCACGGGCTTTACCATAAAGTACTTTGCGCCTAAGCTGCAGGCATTGCGGATCATGTTTTCATTGCGTATGGCGGAAACAATGATAACGGCGGGCTTCTCCCCGCTGGTCATAGACAGGTTTTCGAGTACGCCCAACCCGTCCAATTTGGGCATGATGAGATCCATAAGTACGGCGTCATAGTGTGTCATATGTAGCTTTTCAAGTGCCTGCCGTCCATCCGTTGCAACGTCCACCTGCCGGATCGGTTCTTGCACAGAGAAATAGCTCCGGACAGCGGAAAGATACTGCGGGTCGTCATCGACCAACAAAATGCGGTACTTTGACATAAAGATCCCCCTTTTCGCTTTTATCGCAATCCCATAATCCCCCACTACAGGATTGGTTTCAAAAAAACTTTATCGAAGAATCACTTTTTATATCTTATGTTTTTGTTTTTGGTGCTGATAATATTGTATCACCCAAATTTGTGGAATGTCAGGGGTGAATATCCAATATTGTTGTCGAATTTGCATTGACAAAGAATAAATTCAAAAATAGACAACGCAGAATTCCTATTTTTTGAACGCTTCGACGGCATGTAACAGCATATTTCTTAGTAGAGGAATTCCGTTGCTATCTGTACCAGGAAAGAAAAAAAGAGCGAAACTTCTATATAAGAAACGGTTTTCCGCCCCGTTTACGTCTTTTATACGATTTTAAGTGATGATTTCTATTTTCTCTCAAAACGTTACAGGATATATTTGTATATTAATGCGAATGACGGCTATAATCAATACCCAATTTACTAAAATTAAAAATAAAAGAAGTATTATCCAAAACGGAGCAAAAATGTTCCCGTCATCCATCCACATACTATGACAAGAAACCCTTTCGCAGTGGTATACTATAAAAACACGCGCATAACATGTTGCGCGAAAGCTTTGTAAGGAGGTATGGCATGAAAGGGCAGGATACCGGCCACGCCACTACCAGAAATAGACGAATTTGGAATATTGTATTGATTGCTTTGGGCATTGCGCTGCTGTTTGTAGGGGGACGGTATGCGTATGTCATGTTTATGGACCCGATGAGCGCGTTTCAGACGCCTGCTCCTGTAGCGCCCAGTCCCAAGCCAGTCGCTGTCCAGCCGCCTCTTCAAAACAATCAGGCGCCGCTTACCCCTACCCCGGAGCCTACCCTTTCCCCGGAAGAGGCGCTGCGCGTAAACGCGGACCTGGAGTTTATGAAAAACAAGGTAAATATTCTGATGCTGGGATGGGACCAAAGCCCGGAGCGTGACGACGAGGAAAGCGTTCTTTACCGGGATAAAGAAAACAACTACCGGTCGGACGTTATCATGCTGATGGCGGTTGATTTTGAACGGGGCACGGTGGACTTGATTTCTGTTCCGCGGGACACCTACGCGCCCATTTACAATAAAAAGGGAAGATGGAAGATCAACGCGGCATTCGCGCATGGCGGAAGCGCGGAGGGTGAGGGCTTTTTATACGCCACGAAGACGGTGGAAAACCTTTTGGGCGTACCCATCAATTATTACGCAGGCGTGGACATGACGGGACTAAAGGCCATTGTGGACGCAATGGGAGGCGTGGACTACGACGTGGATGTCGAAATCCGCCTCAACGGCCGTGTGCTTGAAACAGGGATGCAGCATTTGAACGGGCAGCAGGTGCTCGACTATGTGCGTGCGCGCAAGGGTATCAGCACCGATGTGGGCCGCGCCGACCGGCAGCAGCGTATGCTGTTTGCAATATTTGAGCAGCTCAAAAGCCGTAATCAGCTTGTCAATCTGCCCAAGATATACGCTTCCGTGCAGGATAAAATCAATACAAACCTCAACGCCCAGCAGATTGCCGCCATGACGGTTTTTGCAATGGGTCTGGATATGGAAGATCTTCGCCGCCATACGCTGCAGGGCGAATACATCAGCAACGTTTACAACGCTTCCTACTATGTGCTGGATAATGATAAACTCAAAGCGCTGGTCAGGGAAGTCTACGGCATAGAGATAGAAACCAACCCAAGGTATGATCTTGATTATGTCCGCGCGGATAAAGCAGCTTTTGCTGCGCTCAAATACGCACAAGCCGCACAGTACCTGTTGGACCAGGAAAAGGATACGTCATTGACCATCCGGGAAAGGGAACAGAGGGAGCCGGTGGAGGCCGCCATGTCTGAGCTCCTTATGGTCGCTCAGCGGGACATTCCAGCAAATGCCGGAGAGAAAACCATAGAGAAGCTTACAGCAGATTCTTTGGATAAAAAGGCGATCGAGCAGGCGCAGTTCAAGCTGGCCGACGCTATGTATGCCTATTGCCTGACGCGTAATATTACGCAGCAGCAGGTGGATAAAAAGATGCTGCCGGAATCGTTCTATGAGCTGCTGCCGGTGGGTACGGGCACACCTGCATCCGCCACGCCGGAACCTTCCATAACCCCGCTCCCCAACGCGGAAGTAGGGGAGACGCCCGAAGCGGAATAAAATTAGAATTTGCGGGCCGGAACGATCGTTCCGGCCCGCTTTACTTTTCCGACATATAGAATGTCTATGCCGCCATATACTGTAAGAAAAGGAGATGGGAGACCAATGCTCATGGCTATTGCTCCGCCGATATTGCGCGTGGGGGATACGATAGGCGTCGTTACGCTGGGCAGCCCCGAGGACGCGGCCACGATAGACCGCGGCATTATGATGCTCAGAAGCATGGGCTTCAATGTGATCGTTGGCAATTATGTGTACTCATACGAGGGCTATGTAGCGGCATCCGAAGATCAGCGCGCCGCTGATTTGATGAGCATGTTTGAAAACCCCGAGGTCCGCGCCATTATACCCACGCGGGGCGGTGTGGGCGTGGCGGGGATATTGCCGTACCTCAATCTTTCCGTCATCGCCAGAAACCCCAAAATCATTACGGGGTACAGCGACATCACGGTGCTGCTCAATGTTCTTACGCAGTTCTGCAACCTGATTACGTTCCACAGCCTCATGCTGCTGGATT
>JAEYSE010000066.1 GCA_023435025.1 Bacillota bacterium | reverse complement strand
CGTGCGGCACAGCCGTTTGAGCTTGGGCCGACATACGTATATCTTGCGACGGACGACTCCGCCTATGTGACCGGGCAAACGCTGCATGTAAACGGCGGGAAATTCGTTTGCTCTTGATACATCCGCTTCTAAGAAACTTATTTCGAGGGTGTCACGCACGAAAAAGCGTGACATCTTCGTATTTTTATGGATTATCGTGAAAGTTTGCTCGGCTTTCTCTGATGAGGGAGGCTTAATAGCCAAACGCGAAAAACCCGTCGGCGCTTTCAAGCCCAGATCCGTTAAAAACCCTAGGTATGCCTTTACAAGTATATACTTTTCTCCACATTTTCCCGTAACCTTTTACAGCAAAAAAGTATATGATAAAAAACAGTTGCAAAAACTACTTGTATCCGCTATAATTCACACTGCGAAAGAGGAATAAGAGCCTACTTAGCAAAGAATTTTTGACCATCCTCCGGGCAGCGTAAAGGTGGATTAAGGCCAGACGGACAGCCGGGTCAAAAGCCGAAATTGGCAACTTTGTTGCCTTATTGATCGAGCCAGCGGGTTCGGAATTTATGGGTTAAGGCTGAGGTTCAGCCATGTGCAAGCACTTGCGCAAACACTTGTGAACGATCAATAAGAGTAGTAAAAGTAATTCCTTGCTATATAGACTCTGATCAAACCAAAAGCTGAATATGCCGGTATGCCGAATGGGCAACCGCGCACAGTTTTTGAATGAAGATTGTATCGCCTGTGTACTTGTATGTGCCCTGCACAAAAGTACCGGGCGTTTTCTTTTGCCCGCAACTACATGAAGGAGAGGCGGCTCCCTATGGATAAGCTCAAACTCTACGGGTTTAACAACCTGACCAAAGCACTCAGCTTCAACATCTACGACGTCTGCTACGCAAAGACGGAGCGGGAGCAGCGGGACTATATCGCCTATATCGACGAGCAATACAACTCCGAGCGGCTTACCGGCATCATGCACAAGCTTTCGGAAATGATTGGTGCGCAGGTATTAAACGTCAGCAAGCAGGATTACGAGCCACAGGGCGCCAGCGTAACGTTCCTTCTCGCGGAAGAAAACGTGCGCTGCTTGCCGGGCGACGTGGTGCTTGCGCATTTGGATAAAAGTCATATTACCGTGCACACTTACCCCGAATACCACCCGGAAACCAGCATCGCGACGTTCCGCGTGGATATCGACGTTGCCACCTGCGGGGAAATCACGCCGTTGCGGACGCTGGATTTCTTAATTGGCAGCTTTGATTCGGATATCATCACAATGGATTATCGGGTACGCGGCTTTACGCGGAACCTGGACGGCAAAAAGGTGTTTATGGATCATAAGATTACCTCCATTCAGGATTATATTGATCCGGACATCCTGTTGAAGTACGACGTAATCGATGTGAACGTATACCAGGCCAACCTGTTCCACAGCAAGATGATGCTCAAAGAAGTCAATCTGCAGAACTATCTGTTCAACACGGATATTTACGAGCTTTCCCCCCGCGTGCGCCTTTCCATTATGGAAAATTTGCGCCGCGAAATGATTGAGATATATTCGGGCCGGAATGTGTATGAATAAACCAGGCGATGTTGTTTATCAAAAAGGAAAGGAGGTCCAGAAGCTATGCTCAACCAGCATCGAGCCCCGCTGATGGAGGCTTTGGAGGAATTCCGTGCCATGCGCGTGGTTCCTTTTGACGTGCCTGGCCATAAGCGCGGCAAGGGCAACCCGGAACTGATGGCGTTTTTGGGGCGGGATTGCCTCTCCGTTGACGTCAACAGCATGAAGCCTCTCGACAACCTTTGCCATCCTATAGGAGTCATTGCGGAATCGGAGGCTTTGGCGGCTGAGGCGTTCCATGCGTCCCACGCTTTTTTTATGGTTGGCGGCACGACCTCCAGCGTTCAGAGCATGATACTCTCCGTATGCAAACGGGGGGACAAGCTGATATTGCCGCGCAACGTGCACCGAAGCGTTATCAACGCAATGATATTGTGCGGGGCCGTCCCCATCTACGTGAACCCGGAAACAGACGAGCGGCTGGGGATTTCGTTAGGCATGCGGCTTCTCAGCGTAAAAGCCGCCATGGATGCGCACCCGGACGCCAAGGCCGTGTTTGTGAACAACCCCACCTATTATGGTATTTGTTCCAATATCAAAGCGATTACGGAATTGGCCCATGCGCGTGGCATGAAAGTTTTGGCGGATGAAGCGCATGGCACGCATTTCTCATTTGGGGAAAACATGCCGCCCTCCGCTATGGCGGCGGGCGCTGACATGGCGGCGGTGAGCATGCATAAATCCGGCGGATCACTCACACAGAGCAGCCTTCTGTTGACAGGCCCAGACGTAAACGACGATTATGTGCGCCAGGTGATCAACCTCACGCAGACCACAAGCGGCAACTACCTCTTAATGGTCAGCCTGGATATTTCCAGAAAGAACCTCGCCCTGCGCGGCCGTGAAATATTCGCCCGCGTACAGGAACTGACCTCCTATGCCCGGGAAGAGATCAATGAGATCGGCGATTACTACGCCTATGGCAAGGAGCTTGTAAACGGCGATACGGTGTTCGATTTTGACCTGACCAAGCTTTCTGTAAACACCCTGGGTACGGGGCTCGCAGGCATTGAGGTGCACGACATCCTGCGGGATGAATACGACATTCAGGTGGAGTTCGGGGATTTGGGCAACATACTCGCCTATGTATCCGTGGGCGACCGCGAACGGGATATTGAGCGGCTGGTAAGCGCGTTGGCGGATATCCGCAGGCGCTATAAGCGTGACAAAGCCAGACTGATGCGGCATGAATACATCTCCCCCCAGGTGGTCGTTTCCCCGCAGGACGCATTCTACGCGAAGAAAACAAGCCTGCCGCTGGAGCAGACGAACGGTCATATCTGCAGCGAGTTCGTCATGTGCTACCCGCCCGGCATCCCGATACTGGCTCCCGGAGAGCGCATTACGTCGGATATCATCAGCTATATCCGTTACGCCAAGGAGAAGGGCTGCTCCATGACCGGGCCGGAGGATCTTGCGATTGAACGGCTTAACGTACTGGAAGGAGACTAGGTATGGGCCTGACATTTACCGAAATGCATACGCCCCGCGTGGGGCTTTCCATACAGGTGGAAAAGCAGCTATGCTCCGAGCAGAGTGACTACCAGCTCATTGAAATATTCGAAAGCCGGGAGTTTGGACGTTTCCTTGCTCTGGACGGGTTTATGATGTGCACGGAAAAGGATGAGTTCATCTACCACGAAATGATGGTGCACGTGCCCATGGGTGTTAACCCGGAGGCAAAGCGCGTGCTCGTCATAGGCGGCGGAGACGGCGGTGCCGTGCGTGAGCTGTGCCGTTACGACAGCGTTACGCACATTGATCTTGTGGAGATCGACGGGCGCGTGATTGAACTTTGTGAGCAGTACCTCCCGTCCATTTCCTGCAGCTTAAGGGACCCGCGCGTGAAAATCCATGTGCAGGACGGGTTAAAGTTCGTTCGCAGCCGCGAGGACGCGTACGACCTCATTTTGGTGGACTCTACAGACCCCTTCGGGCCCGGGGAAGGCCTGTTTACGCGGGAATTCTACGGCCACTGCTATAAAGCGCTCCATGAGGACGGAATATTGGTCAACCAGAACGAAAGCCCGTTCTATGATGAGGACGCAAAGGCCATGCAAAGGGCGCACCAACGGATCGCCGCGACATTCCCGGTGTGCAAACTCTACCAGGCCCACATCCCCTCCTACCCATCCGGCCACTGGATGTTCGGGTTTGCGTCAAAAGGGCTGCACCCCATTAAAAACCTCCAGTCCCCTGCGTGGAAGGCGCTTGGCCTGAAAACACGGTATTACAACATCAACCTGCACCGCGCGTCCTTCGCGCTACCCACTTTTGTACAGGAGCTTGCAGAGCATGTGGAAATCGAACATTGAAACTTATCTCGGCTGCGACGCGGCCTATGAGGACTCGGGCATCGTCATTTACGGCGCGCCGTTTGACTCCACCACCAGCAACCGGCCCGGCACGCGCTTTGCAAGCCGCGCCATGCGGGGGGAATCGTATGGCTTGGAAACCTACAGCCCATACCTCGACGCAGATCTAACCGATTATTCCGTGTTCGACGCGGGGGATCTGACGCTGTGCATCGGCGACTCTTCACTCGCGTTACAGGAAATTGAGCGTGCTGCGGATACGTTTTTTACGGACGGCAAGCTTCCGCTCATGGTCGGCGGGGAACACCTTGTGACGCTTGGCGCGGTGCGGGCCGCCATACGAAAATACCCGGACCTGCACATCATTCATTTTGATGCGCATGCCGATCTTCGGGAAGACTTTTTGGGAGCAAAGCTTTCTCACGCCACAGTCATGCGACGCTGTGCGGAGTTAGCGGGCGACGGGCGTGTCTTCCAGTTTGGCATACGCTCCGGCGAACGGGCAGAGTTTCTGTGGGGCCGTGCGCACGTTACCACCCAGAAGTTCGGCTTCTTCGGCTTGGAGGAAACGCTCAAATCGCTCTCCGGCAAGCCGGTATATTTTTCGGTGGATCTTGACGTGATGGACCCTTCCGTATTTCCCGGCACGGGAACACCGGAGCCAGGCGGCGTCAGCTTTTTGGAGCTGCTGCGCGCGATGGGCATGGTAGCGGACCGTGCAAATATCATCGGCTGTGATCTTGTGGAGCTTTCCCCGATGCTGGACGCGAGCGGCGCTTCCACCGCCGTCGCCTGCAAGCTGTTGCGGGAGCTTCTGTTGCACCTTTTAGTCAAACAAACGAAATCAGCATAGGAGGACTTACCATGGGAAAAGCGTTGATCATCGGCTGCGGAGGCGTCGCCGGAGTCGCCATACACAAATGCGTGCAGAATTCTAAGGTGTTTTCTAAACTCGTCATCGCAAGCCGGACGAAGAGCAAATGCGACGCGATTGCTGAACAGCTCAAAGGCCGGGGCACCAAAATCACCACCGCGAAGGTGGATGCGGACAACGTGGACGAGCTTGTTGCGCTCATTGAGCGGGAAAAGCCGGACGTCGTATTGAACCTTGCCCTCCCCTATCAGGATCTTACCATCATGGATGCGTGCCTCATCACAAAGACACACTATGTGGATACCGCAAACTATGAACCCGAGGACACCGCGAAGTTCGAATACAAGTGGCAGTGGGCCTACCGGGAGAAATTCAAGGAAGCGGGCATCACCGCTCTTCTGGGCTCCGGCTTTGATCCGGGCGTGACGAGCGTGTTTTCCGCCTACGCATTAAAGCACCATTTTGACGAAATCCACGAGATCGACATCCTGGACTGCAACGGAGGCGACCACGGCTATCCGTTCGCCACCAACTTCAATCCCGAAATCAATATCCGTGAAGTCACCGCCAAGGGCAGCTACTGGGAGAATGGCGAATGGGTGGAGACAGAACCCATGGAAATCAAGCGCGAATATGATTTCAAAGGCGTAGGTAAAAAGGACATGTACCTGCTGCACCACGAGGAAATCGAGAGCCTTGCGCTCAATATTCCCGGCATCCGCCGCATCCGCTTCTTTATGACGTTCGGGCAAAGCTACCTGACGCATTTAAAATGCCTGGAGAATGTGGGCATGACAAGCATTGAACCCATTCTATATAACGGCGTGGAGATCGTGCCGCTGCAGTTTTTGAAGGCTGTGTTGCCCGACCCTGCCTCCTTGGGGCCTCGTACGGTAGGCAAGACCAACATCGGCTGCATATTCAAGGGTATAAAGGACGGTAAGGAGAAGACCTACTACCTGTACAACATCTGCGATCATCAGGAATGCTACCGCGAGGTGGGCAGCCAGGCCATCAGCTACACCACCGGCGTACCCGCCATGATCGGCACGATGCTGGTGATGAACGGCACCTGGCAAAAACCCGGCGTATATAACATGGAGGAGTTCGATCCGGACCCCTTTATGGACGCGCTCAATAAATGGGGCCTCCCCTGGGAAGAGGACTTTTCCCCCGTACTGGTGCCGTAATGCGGACGGAGTTTGACGCGCTCCCCACTCCCTGTTATGTGGTGGACGAGGCGCTGTTGCTCAAAAACCTGAAGATACTGGAGTACGTGCGGCAAAATAGCGGTGCGAAAATACTACTTGCACAAAAGGCATTCTCAATGTTCCGCGTATACCCGCTTCTGTCAGAATACCTTTTCGGCACGGCGGCAAGCGGATTGTTTGAAGCAAAGCTGGGGCGCGAACATTTTTCCGGTGAGGTGCACACGTACTCCCCCGCCTACCGCGAAGATGAGTTTTCGGAAATCCTCAAGGTTTCCGACCACATCATATTCAACAGCTTTGCGCAGTGGGAGAAATATAAGGACCGCGCGTTGGCCGCAAACAAATCCTGCGGCCTTCGCGTAAACCCCGAATGCTCCACGCAGGAAGGCCATGAAATTTATGACCCCTGTGCGCCCTGTTCCCGTTTGGGTGTAACAAAAGAACAATTTCGGCCAGATATGCTCAATGGAATAGACGGCCTCCACTTCCACACGCTGTGCGAGCAGAACGCGGATGCGCTTATTACTACCCTGGCCGCATTTGAGCGGGACTTCGGACAATACCTCCACGGAATGAAGTGGCTCAATCTGGGCGGCGGGCACCACATCACGCGGGAAGATTATGACGTGGAGGCGCTCATAAAAACCATACTCCGCCTGCGCGAAACCTACAGGGTGGAAGTATATCTGGAACCGGGCGAAGCCATTGCATTGGACGCCGGATTCCTTGTTACAACAGTGCTTGATACGCTTCATAACGGCATGGATATCGCAATTCTCGATACCTCCGCGTCCTGCCACATGCCGGACGTCATTGAAATGCCCTACCGCCCCAATATCATAGGCGCGGGCAAGCCCAAAGAAAAGGCGCATACATTCCGCTTGGGCGGACCGACCTGCCTGGCGGGCGACGTCATAGGCGATTATTCATTTGACGCACCGCTGAAACCGGGAGACAAACTGGTGTTCTTAGATATGGCGATCTACTCCATGGTGAAGAACAATACGTTCAATGGCATGCGGTTGCCGGATATCGTATTAAAAAAACAGGACGGCTCGTTTGAGACCGTCCGGCGGTTCGGGTATGAGGATTTCAAGAACAGATTATCCTGAAGCGGCGCAAGCCGCTTTTTTTATATGAAGGGTTCCGCCCCCTATACCCAAGGGAAAACGCAGTTTCCTGAGGGGCCGCTCCATACTCAAGTACGAGCGTTCTTAAGGAAGGGGTTTGGGAACGCAGTTTCCCCACAGTAAAAAAGGTATCGCGACGGCCCGCAGGCCTAGTGTCTGAGGCGTCTCCCGCCGAGGACGCGGCGCTTTATAGCGCCGATACCTTGAAACCCCCACCGCCTTTAGTTCATATAATCCTTAAACATCACCAAAAGCTCGGTGCGGCTGTTGATGTTGAGCTTCCGGTACATGGATGTGCAATAGGTGTTGACCGTCGGGTACGCCAGGGACAGAACGCCTGAAATCTGTCGCATGGTATATCCCTGAAGCAGCAGCTTGCAAACATCGATTTCGCGTTTACTCAGCCTGTATTTTTTAAAGAGGAACAGCTGCTCGTTGTCAATTTCGGATTTTTCGGCGTCCTGCGTCCAGCTTTTGAAATGATCGTTGAGCATCAGCGGGTAGAACGTAACAAGCAACATCATGACCGTAGAAACGATGACCGAAGCCGCGATTGTGGCTTCCCGCATGCTGACAATGAAGTTCCCGGCGATTACCCCGGCGACCCCGCCGCATATGCCCACGAATACAATTGTCCTTTGGATGTATTTAACGGAATGAAATTTCTTGCCGATAACGCCCAGCATATAATACATGGTAATGACGCCCATGCTGTTGCCAGCACCCAGTAAAAGCGCAAATATGATTTGAAAAGGCGGCTTATGATCCGCAAGTGCGGTACACAAAAGCCCCAACGAAAGTAGGCAGAACGAAAAATTGACCACCACATGCATGCTCTTTTTTACTTTGGCAAACACAAGCAAGTATACGCCCACGCCCAACAAGCCGCCAATGTGATACCAGTTGGAGATCAGATAAGCCGTATCCTGTATGGCGAGGTTGAATATCCCCTTCCCAACCCCTTTAAAGAGTATGGCGAACACGCAACTGATAAATATCGTCAGATAGAGCTTGGGGTGAAATACGGCGGCACCCGCGGCGTTTTCCTCCGCCTTTTCCGTGATATCTTGCTGGCGGAAAAACAGGATGCCAACGAGCCCTGTCAGCAATATAGCAAAAGATACAATCAGCCCCTGCGTTTGGGAAAGCGTCTGAAAGAAGGGGCTTTCCATCAGCAGGCCTATGCCGCAGATCAGCACATTGCTTCCAAGCATGGCATACAGCTTTTCTGTATTGTTGAGGACGAATATATAGGGGGATAGGATACTGATGTTCACGATGCCCAAACACACGGCCACCAATATGGTGCAGCCAAGCTGTATGGCAGCCATTTTGGAAAAGAGCATCGTGAGCATACCTATAACCAGCAGGGCAGCGCCAATACGCGCGGTATTTGCCGCCTTCTCTTTACGAATAAGAAACACGCAAACAGCCGAGGACAAGAGGTTTATGATATGCATCATGCTACGGATCTGTTCGCCGAACACATTCTGCGTAGCGGGCGTTGCCGTCCACCAGGTGGAAAACGCCACCACCCACGCGTAATAGAACATCCAGACCCAAAAATAAGGAAGGCTGCTTTTTCGGAACGCTTTGATATTGGCTGCCCGGCTGCCCTCCTGCCCGATGCCGAATGTCTTTTTTTCAAGTAGCTTTGTTTCCATTGCGTCATCCTTTTGCTTCAGGCACCTGTATTGAATGGATAGATATCATAAGAATTAGTGAGATATTTTTCATTATACTTGTTAGCCTATGCAAATTCAATCGCCTTACTTCGGCTGATGCGCACTCCGGCTTATGAGCGTGACACAAAAGGGCTTGAACCGCAGTTCAAGCCCTTTCAGCCTGTACTTGTTTAGGAATCGTTATTCTCCCAAATGCTTGTTCAGCGCCTGCTGGGATGGCGAGTCGCTCGCATATTTGGCGACATCCTCAGGATACCCGGCAAGCCTTTTGAGCGTGCCATTCAGAACGGTTGAGAATCCCTCACCGAAAAGATGGATTTTTACATTACGTACCGCGACCTGCTCCATAGAGTCAGGTTCCACATGGATGATATAATTGACATCCACATCCCCTCCTGAAGCCGTATTTGCATAATCCACTTTTTCGCCCTGTGCGCCGCGCACCTTTGCATCCACATATGCTTGCTTCCCCACAGCTACAAAGCTGCCCTTTGCTACCGGCGTGTCCTGCGTAAGCGGAAGTGGCTTTCCACCGTCATCCAGTATGGTATAGTCCACCCACGCCTTGTCATCCTCCGCGCTTAAATAAATGCCAAGGTTGTCGCAGATCGCTTCCCCGCCCGCATCAAATGTCATTTCCATGGGAACATCCTTTAGCATCTCCTCAATCCACTCTGTGGTATCCATGGTGACATTGATCCAGCAAAATCCTTGATAAGCGCCAGCGACAACGCGGTTGTTGTTGGAATCGACCTTGTCCAGATAAATCTCAGCTTCGAAATTTGCGTAATATCCCTTTTCCAGTTCCTGCTGCCAGGTTCCGGACGCTTCTATTACGTATATGCTCGGGTCATAGAGGTTGCTTTTACGCGGCTCATCTGTTGCTTTAGGCGGAGCCGTCTCTGCAGGAGGAGCTGTATTTTGCCCTCCATTTCCCGGAAGAGATGGGTCTTCCGTTTTTTGGGCAGAAACAGGCGTTGGCGTGGGGGTAGCACCCGGAGCGGCAGCATCTTTGCCGCAGGCGGTTAGAATCAAAAGCACCGCCAGTATCATTAGCAACAGCTTTTTTTTCATATATTTTCCTTCCTTGAATTCATTTTCTTTATGTTACTATTAATCGTCTATATCAGTCCATTCATTAATCTGTAGGAGAGGGCGTTCCTCTAATCATTTATTCTAGTGATTTGGACGCATTTCATTACATTTGGATAACACGAAAAACCGCCGTGCAGTACCTGCACGGCGGCAAATGACCAATAAGACTAATCGTTGTTGAGTGCATCCTTTACCTTGTCGAATATGCTCTTCTTGGCGCTGGACCTTTGCTGCTCCCCTTGTGCCGGGTTATCCCCGATCGTTTCTCCAAAGGCGCGCAGCAGGTGCTTCTGTTCATCCGTAAGGCGCTTGGGCACCTCAATTTCGACCTTAACCATCAGATCGCCCTTTTCCTTGCTCCTAAGGCGCTGTATACCCTGCTCCCGCATGCGGAACGTGGTGCCGGGCTGCGTGCCCTCCGGCACCGTGTATTTGACGCTGCCTGTGAGTGTGGGCACCGTAATTTCCCCGCCCAAGGCCGCCGTGATATACGAAATCTTCAGATCCAAAAACAGGTCCGCGCCGTTTCTGCGGAACAGCTTGTGGGGTTTCACGCGGATGAGCACGTACAGGTCGCCGCTAGGACCTCCGCGGTATCCGGCTTCCCCTTCGCCCGAAAGGCTCAATGTCTGGCCGTCGTCGATGCCCGCAGGAATGTTCACCACCACGCGGCTGGTCTTTTTCACCCGGCCATGGCCGTGGCAGTCAAGACAAGGTTCCTTGATGATTTGCCCCGTACCGCCGCAGGCCGAACAGGGGCGGACGGTGGTAAAGGAACCGAGCATTGTATTTTGCTGTACGCGCACCTGCCCGGATCCGCCGCAGGTGGTACAGCGCTCCGGCTTCGTGCCGGGTTTTGCGCCCGAGCCGCTACAGGAACCGCAGTTCTGTTCGCGGGGTACGAGTATTTCGCGCTTTGCACCGAACGCCGCGTCCTCAAACGAAATGGTCAGCGTATATTTGAGGTTATTTCCCGCAACGGGGCCAGTGGTGTCGCGGCCGGAAAACCCGCCGCCAAACATAGTCTCAAATATATCGGAAAATCCGCCAAAGCCCGAGAATGGGTTGCCGCCGGAGTACCCACCGCCGCCCGCCGCGGGATCAAATGCGGCATGGCCGAACTGATCGTACTGCGCACGCTTTTTCGCATCGCTCAGTACCTCTGCGGCTTCGTTCAGTTCTTTGAATCTTGCCTCCGCATCCTTGTCTCCCGGATGCAGGTCCGGATGGCAGGACTTGGCCTGTTTCCTGAATGCGCTTTTGATATCGCTTTCGGAGGCGTTTTTTTCAACGCCCAATACTTCATAATAATCGCGTTTATTTGCCAAAGGACATCCCCCCAAGCTTTCAATCAAAGCCCATTATAACAAAAGCAGAGCCGTATCGTCATGTAGAAATAATTTTCATGAAAAGGGGCGGGCTATGACCCGCCCCAACCGCTTCATACTATGCTTACTTCTTATCGTCGTCCACAACTTCGTAATCGGCGTCGACCACGGTATCGTCATGCGGGGCGCCGCCACCAGCCGCCTGACCGGGGTTCGCCTGTTGTGCCTGCTGATAGATCTTGCCGAATATCTCGTAGGACACCTCGGTCAGCTTTTCGGAGGCGGTCTTGATCATGGCGCTGTCCGTACCTTCGAGCGTCTTCCTCAAATCCGAAAGCGCGGCCTCGATCTTGCCCTTATCGTCGGAGGAGACCTTATCGCCCAGCTCCTTCAATGTTTTTTCAGTGGTGTAAACGAGCTGATCCGCATGGTTGCGGGTTTCGACCTCTTCCTTGCGCTTCTTGTCTTCGCCCGCGAACCGCTCAGCTTCGTTGACGGCACGCTTAATCTCTTCCTCGTTGAGGTTGGTGGAAGCGGTAATCGTCACCTTCTGCTCATGGCCGGTGCCAAGGTCCTTCGCACTGACATGCACGATGCCGTTCGCGTCGATATCAAACGTGACCTCAATCTGCGGCACGCCACGGGGTGCGGGGGCAATACCCGCAAGCTGGAAGCGGCCCAAAGTCTTATTGTACTGCGCCATTTCGCGCTCGCCCTGCAATACATGCACTTCAACGGAGGTCTGGCCGTCCGCAGCGGTGGAGAATATCTGGCTCTTCTTGGTGGGGATGGTGGTGTTGCGGTCAATGAGCCTGGTGAACACACCGCCCACGGTTTCAATACCGAGGGACAACGGCGTGACGTCAAGCAGCAGAATATCCTTGACCTCGCCGCCCAATACGCCCGCCTGTATGGCAGCACCAATCGCGACGCACTCATCCGGGTTGATACCCTTGAAGGGCTCCTTGCCCGTTACGGTCTTGACCATTTCCTGCACCATGGGAATACGGCTCGAACCGCCCACGAGAATGACCTTATCGATTTTATCGGAGCTTAGGTTCGCATCCCGCAGGGCCTTAAACATGCAGTCCTTGGTCTTATCCACATAGTCGGAAATGAGCTCTTGGAACTTTGCGCGGGTGAGCGTCATTTCCAAGTGCCTGGGGCCGGAAGCGTCCATGGTGATGAACGGCAGATTGATGTCCGTTGATACCACGCCGGAAAGCTCGACTTTTGCTTTTTCAGCGGCTTCCTTCAAGCGCTGGAGCGCCTTGCGGTCATTCCGCAGGTCAATGCCGGTTTCCTTTCTGTACTCGGTCGCGATATAGTCCATCACGCGCTGGTCAAAGTCGTCGCCGCCCAGACGGTTATCGCCGTTGGTGGCAAGCACTTCAAACACGCCGTCGCCGATCTCCAGTATGGAAACGTCGAACGTGCCGCCGCCCAGATCGTAGACAAGTATTTTCTGGTTGACTTCCTTATCCATGCCGTAGGCAAGGGAAGCTGCGGTGGGTTCGTTGATAATACGCAGCACCTCGAGGCCTGCGATACGACCCGCATCTTTTGTGGCCTGGCGCTGGCTGTCACTGAAATAGGCAGGAACGGTGATGACCGCCTGCGTGATGGTTTCGCCCAGGTACGCTTCCGCATCCTGCTTAAGCTTGCGCAAAATCATAGCGGAAATCTCCTGCGGCGTATAATCTTTACCGTCCACTTGTACCTTGTGGGAAGTACCCATTTCGCGCTTGATGGAGGCAATGGTACGCTCGGGGTTCGTAATAGCCTGACGCTTTGCAACCTGACCGACGAGACGCTCCTGATCTTTAAACGCTACGACGGAAGGTGTAGTGCGCGCGCCCTCCGCATTGGGGATAACAACAGGTTCCCCACCTTCGAGCACTGCAACGCAAGAGTTGGTGGTGCCCAAATCAATACCAATAATTTTGCCCATGAATGATACTCCTCCTATAATCAACCTAACGATTCTTTATTCGATGCCGCTCCTGCGGCGTATACGACAAGTTTGTGGTTACTCAGCCACCTTGACCATGCTGTAGCGCAATATCCTGCCGTTCATTTCAAAGCCCTTCTGTAAGACTTCGAGTATTTCTCCGGATTGCCTGCCTTCTACCGGTTCCTGCAGCACGGCGTTATGCAAATTGGGGTCGAACATGCCATCCGCCTGTATTTCCTGCAGCCCCAGCTTATTGAGCGCGTCCAGAAGCGTGCGCTGTACCAACTTTACGCCATCCAGATAGCGGGGGTCGACGTTCTCCATGTTCTGTACGGCAAGATCAAAATTGTCCAGAGAAGGAATGAGCGCCTTCACACAATCCCGCATGCCTTCCTGGTAACTGTCCGCCTTCAATGTGGCGTTACGCTTGCGGTAGTTGTCAAAATCCGCCTGCAAGCGCTGTGCGAGCACGATTGCTTCATCCTTTTCTTTTTGCAGCGTTTCGATGTGCGCTTTGACGGTATCGAATTCCGTCTTGGTCAGTTTGACGAATTCCTCACCTTGCGTTTCTGCTGCGGCGGCCCCGTCCGGCGCTTCCGTCCGGTCCGCCGCCTGATTGTTCACAACCGGGGTTTCCTCAATGGGCGCTTTTTCATTTGCAGTTTTTCTTGCCATAACTTCCTCCCGTTGGCTATTCAAGCCGGTCCTGTTCCAAAAGCCCGGCAAGGGCCTCCGAAAGACTCAGCTGCATGTATTCTAGTATGGAGAGCACGCGGCCATAGCGCATACGCGTGGGCCCAATAATGCCGAACGAACCCATCGGTTCGTTGCCGATGCGGTAGGTCGCAGTGATTACACTGCAATCCTTTAATTGGTCCGGCTCATTTTCCTCCCCAATGGAGATGGAAAACTCCAGCCGCGAAGCCTTTTTAAGCATGCTGTAAAGCGTATCCTTCCCTTCGAGAGCGGAAAGGAAGCCCTTCACCTTGTTCATATCGCTGTACTCGGGGTAGTGCAGGATGTTGGTAGCGCCCGAAAGCTCCACTTTCTGCGCGTTACTATGCACATGCCGTTCGAGCGCTTCCATAATATTATGGAAGAATGCGCGCTCCGCGCCCATTTCCTCCCCCATACCCAGCACTTCGTCCACCGCCACCTGATCCAGCCGCATATCCCGCAGCATGTTGTTCAGGCGGGCTGAGAATTTATCCAAATCCTGGGCGCCCATACCCTCCGGCAGGCGCAGCATGATATCGCGTATCATGCCGTTGTCGGTTACCAGTACCATCAGTACGCGCTCCGCATTCAGTTGAACCAGCTGAATGTGCTTGATGCGCACCGTTTCGATCTGAGGCGCCATTACCATGGCCGTATAGCGCGTGATTTCAGAAAGTGCGGTGGCCGTCTGGCGCACAAGGCCCTCCACCTGATCCATGCGGCTTGTAAAGTAGGCCCGGATCATGCGGCGCTCCTGCTCATTGAGCTGCGCGCGCTGCATCATGTGGTTGACATAGAGCCGATATGCCTTGTTGGATGGAATACGCCCAGCCGAGGTGTGCGGCTGTTCCAGATACCCAAGCTCCTCCAAATCGCTCATCTCGTTACGGATGGTCGCGGATGAGACGTGAAAGTCCGCGCGCTTGGATATGGTACGGGAACCGACCGGCGCGGCAGTCATGATATAATCGTCTATGATCGCCTGCAAAATGCGCATTTTCCTTGCATCAAGTTCCATTTGCCACGCCTCCTTTCCCACAGTGCTTTTCCTGTTTAAAGGTGTTAGCACTCTATATGATTGAGTGCTAAATCACTACAATTAAAATAGCACTCGCCATAGTCTTTGTCAATAGAACGCAAATGTTCCATTGTGACAAAGTGGAAACAAAAGCGTGGGTTTTTCGGCCCGGAATACGGTGCGTGAAAACGAGCCACGGACAGCCCATTTCCACATTTAGAATACCCGGGAATTTTGCATAATAGCCATTGTATGGTATAAATAAAGAGAGAGTTTGACGGCCTTGTTGCAAGAAAGGAAACTTTATGCCCGGGCTTTATGTGCATATTCCGTTTTGCGTAAAAAAATGCCGCTATTGCGATTTCTTCTCCCTTGCACAGCCGGAGCGTATGGAACGTTACCTGGACGCACTGCATCGGGAAATCCACAAGGCTACGCAGCATGGCTGGGGGACGTTTGATACCGTGTTCTTTGGCGGCGGTACGCCCTCGCTGCTTTCAGGCTATCAGGCCAAAATGTTGTTACAAGAGTTGAGGGAAGGCTTTTCCATCGCCCCGGATACGGAGATTACGTTCGAGTGCAACCCCGGCACGCTGGATGCCGAGAAGCTTTTGGCGTATAAGGAAGCGGGCGTCAACCGGCTTTCCATTGGCCTGCAAAGTATGAGCGATGCGCTGTTAAAGCGCATCGGGCGCATCCATACAAAAGATGCGTTTTTAGAATCATTCCGGCGTTCGCGCGAGGCGGGCTTTTACAACATCAATGTGGACGTCATGCACGGCCTGCCGGGGCAAACGAAAGAGGACTATATTAATACGTTGTCCGAGATCGTATCGCTTTCCCCCGAACACATTTCGGCCTATGGGTTGATTTTAGAGGAAGGCACAGCGCTATTTGAAGATGTCGAGGAAGGACGCGAAACGCTGCCCGATGAGGACGACGTGTACGGGATGCAGGACGCGGGCATTGATTATCTTGAAAACCAGGGTTACGCACGTTATGAGATCTCCAATTTTGCAAAAAGCGGACATGCTTCCCGCCACAACCTGAATTACTGGGCAAACGGCCCCTATCTCGGTTTTGGCGCGGGCGCACATTCGGCCTGGCGCCTCGATTTTCACGGGGCGCCGCAATGGACGCGTTGGAGCAACGCTGCGGATTTGGATTCCTATATGAAGGAAGCTGCAACGCCTTTGCGGGAACGGGCGCTCACATCCATTCCTTATGGGGAGGAAGCGTTTGAGACCGTTATGGTGGGGCTGAGGAAAATCGCGGGCATTCCGCTTGCGGAATTTGAAGCGCGGTTTCAAAAGCCGTTTCAGGCGTTCTATCCACAGGCAATTGAAAAGCTGATGAGGAAAGGCTGGCTCACCCTGTCTCCGACGCACGCGTATTTGACGAGCGCTGGGCTTGATATGCAGAACACGGCGCTACAGTATTTTTTAAGCGAGACCAATTCGTAGGAAACGGCGTCTTCATTCATAATCCCGGATAGAACAGGAGAACGTGCAATGCGCAAAGGCCTTGAGAAACGGATATGCGGCTTAGGCCTTATTCTTTGTTTGTGCCTGCTCATAGCATGCGGCAATACGGTGATTCCGGCAAAAGCCGCTCCCTCCCTGGCCCCATCGATACCGTCGCATCAGCCCTCGATCCAGCCATTAAGACCGATTGCATCCCCGGAACCACAGTTCGAACTGCCATTGGCTGCGGAGATTTATGAAATGCAGCGCAATTCAGGCGAGCAATGGCTGACAGCGCAGCAACTCCGCGTTTTATTTGAAAAGCATGGCGTCGATACTTCGATGCTGGACGATCGGCTTTCCAGTTCTATGTCCCCGGATGCGTCATTGGCGCCCATCCGGCAGGAAAACGAAGCAACGAACCAATTCCTCAGGTCTCAAGGCGAAGCAAAGTATGCCATTCTGCGTCTAAACTTCTCAGGCGAAGGCGTGGCGCTGCTGTTTACAAAAGACGCTGAACAGTGGATTTCACTGGATTGGTTCCGCTGCGCGGAGCCGGGTTATCTGAAAGCGCCAGAATCCCGCTTTGTTGAGTTGCAAACAGGTCCAGATACATCCGGCGTTTATGCCGTCGTATCAGGCAGGCGCGATCACGGCTCCGCGCGGTTTAGCGTGCAGACGGATTGGTACGATGTTTCAAACGGGCGGCACGCGCTCACCTACATGTCTCAACTGGCTTCCCATTGGGCGGATTACGCGGGCAATTGGGGCTATGACATCCGGTGTACGGAGGACGCCCGGTATGAGGGCGGAGCCCTTATCTTGAATCTAACCTATCGTGGTCTTCTGGTAAACCCGGAAAAGTATGTGGATTGGGATGCGCGCACTCCAGAAGATACGTATTATGAGGATGATTGGCAGGTGCAGTATATCCGGGACAGCCAGGGCGTTTTTCAAATCCGTGAGAATGGCGTTTCGAAGCGGACCCTGCCGATCAGGGTTAACGCATTCAATCCCTATGAGCAACTCACAGCAAAAGATATGTTAACGATATTCCCGGATGTACAAAAAGGCCTACAAAATGGAACGGAGGAACAAAAAGCTTTTTTAGAACGGCTTAAGGCCGCAGTTGAATAGCCATATTCATCTATTAAGCACTGCAAAAACGGGATGGCGTTAGCCATCCCGTTCCACAACATAAATTTTTACCGGTTTATTCAGCCTCTGCGCACGGCCTATGGTGTAGCGCGTGCCGGTGGAAACGCCGTCCCACACCGCCACCACCATATCCGCCGCATCCACGATCTGATCGTTCCGGGCTAGCGGGGCCATTTTGCCCAGTACGTCGTAATCCGGGCGGAACACGCGTACGGGGATGTTGCGGCTTTGTGCATACCGTTCCGCGAGCGTATCTATGCCGTATGCGCCGCCGGTAATGATCTCTGTCGCCTCCGGCGGGATATACTTTGCAATATCAACATCCCACAGCGTACGTGAGCCAATAACCGCCACCTTCATGGCTAATCAATGCGCAGCACGCTCATGAAGGCCTCGCTTGGGACCTCCACGGAGCCGACCTGACGCATGCGCTTCTTGCCTTCCTTCTGTTTTTCCAGCAGCTTCTTTTTGCGCGTAATATCGCCGCCATAGCACTTGGCCAACACGTCCTTGCGCATGGCCTTAACGGTTTCACGGGCGATCACCTTGCCGCCGATTGCCGCCTGTATGGGGATCTCAAACTGCTGGCGCGGGATAACGTCCTTCAACTTTTCCGCCACGGCACGGCCTTTGTTGTACGCCTTGTCCCGGTGGACGATTGTGGATAGCGCATCGCACATATCACCATTCAACAGGAAATCAAGCTTCACAAGATCCGAGCGCATATATTCCTTGAGTTCATAATCAAAGGAAGCATAGCCGCGGGAACGGGATTTGAGCTGATCGAAGAAATCGTATATGATTTCGTTAAGCGGCAGCTCGTAATGGATGTTGACGCGCGTCTCTTCTATGTACTTCATATTGATGAATATGCCGCGCTTTTCCTGGCAGAGCTCCATAATGGTGCCTACATAGGTGGAGGGCGCCATGATGTGCGCGTCCACCATGGGTTCTTCCATGTAGGCAATCATCGTCGGATTGGGAAGGTTGGAGGGGTTGTCGATCACGCGTTCTTCCCCATCCTGCATCTTGACGCGATAGATAACGCTGGGTGCGGTGGTGACAAGATCCAAGTCGAATTCACGCTCCAGCCGCTCCTGTATGATTTCCATGTGCAACAGCCCAAGGAACCCGCAGCGGAACCCGAAGCCCAGCGCGATCGAGGTTTCTGGCTCATAGGTCAAAGAGGCGTCGTTTAGCTTTAATTTATCCAGCGCGTCCTTCAAATCGTTGTAGCGTGCGCCGTCCGCGGGGTAGATGCCGCAAAACACCATAGGGTGTGCCTGCTGGTAGCCGGGCAGGGCCTCCTTTGCAGGGTTCTCTGCATCGGTTATGGTATCGCCCACCTTGGTTTCCGCCACGCTTTTTATGGAGGCGGCGATATAGCCAACCTCGCCCGCTGTCAACTCTTCCACCGGGCGGTGTCCGGGCGTAAACACGCCCACCTCCGTGACATCAAACTCGTGTCCGGAACTCATCATGCGCACGCGCGTGCCCGCGCGTACTGTACCTTCCTTGACACGAACGTAACTGACCGCACCTTTGTAATTATCGTAATAGCAGTCGAATATCAGCGCTTTGAGCGGAGCTTCGCTGTCCCCCATGGGCGGAGGGATCAGATCGACCAGCTGCGCCAATACCATGGGCACGTTTTCTCCGGATTTTGCGGATACACGCGGCGCGTCCTCCGCGGGGATGCCTATGACGTCCTCAATTTCCTTTATGGTGTGTTCCGGCTGCGCGCTGGGAAGATCGATTTTATTGATGACGGGCATGATCTCAAGCCCGTTGTCAATTGCAAGGTATACATTGGCCAGCGTCTGCGCCTCTATCCCCTGCGTGGCATCCACAACGAGTAGCGCGCCCTCGCACGCAGCAAGCGCGCGGCTGACCTCATAGGTGAAGTCCACATGGCCCGGCGTATCGATGAGGTTGAACATGTACTGCTTGCCGTCTGTATGGGTATAGAACATGCGCACGGCTGTCGCTTTTATTGTGATGCCGCGCTCACGCTCAATATCCATGGTGTCGAGCAGCTGCTCCTCCATATCCCTTTTGGATACGGTATCGGTCAGCTCCATCAGGCGGTCGGCTAACGTCGATTTGCCGTGATCGATATGGGCAATGATGCAGAAATTACGTATCTGTTCCCGCGGAAAGGCCATAGTACCTCCGTCTTTCCTTATGTGGCATTTGTATTCAGCATTGATCATACCGTATCGGAGGGGCAATTGCAAGAGAGTGGCTTTGCCGTAAGGCTTGCTTGTGATACAATACAAAAAACGGCAGGAGGGATGCGTATGTCTAAAGTCGAACAGGCGGCCGAAGCCCTGAAAAAGCACGGCTTTCAGGTACAGATATGTAAGGATGCGCAGGCAGCAAAGGAAGCCGCGCTCGCTTTGATTAAAGAAGGTGCAAGCGTTGGGTTCGGCGGCTCCGTTACCGTGCGCGACATTGGGCTGTATGAAACGCTGCTTCAAGCGGGCCACCCCGTTTACTGGCACTGGAAGTGTGAAAAAGAAGAGGTGCCAGCCGTTCACGCGGCGGCGCAGAAAGCGGATGTGTACCTCTGTTCGGCGAACGCCGTGTTGAAATCGGGCGCGCTTTTGAACATAGACGGAACGGGAAACCGGGTATCCAGTCTCATATATGGGCCCAAACGGGTGGTGGTGATTGCAGGGGAAAACAAGATCTGTGAGAATTATGAGGATGGGATTGACCGCATCAAGCGGGAAGCCTGCCCGCCCAACGCGCGCCGGCTTGGGTTGAATGTCCCCTGCGCGATAACCGGCAAATGTTCGGACTGTAACTCCCCCCAGCGGATGTGCCATATTACAGCGCTTCTAGAACGCCCCACCAACGCCGTAAAGGACGTGCATGTGTTATTGGTTGAAGAAAGCTTAGGATATTAACAACGCCCCGTTTCATACCTATAGAAACAAAAGAAAGCTGCTCCTTCTTATAGAGCAGCTTTCTGCTTGCTACATGGTGGAACAGGGAACCTGACCTGCGCCACAAACGTTATATAGGCAAGAAACCTTGGAGGATAGAAAAATGAAGAGAACAATTTTACTGATAACATCGTTCGCTTTTGCCGCGCTACTGGCGGTAACCGGCTGCTCGCCCAATGCGGTGCCGCCGGTTGAACCCACGGCCGCCCCCGTCGAATCGCCCGCAACCGGCATCCCCAATCCCATTGTGGAAGTGGATAGCGCTGCGGACTTTGAAAAGCTTAATGTGAAGATCGACGCGCCCGAAGGCGCTTCCGACGTCAGTTACCGTATCATTGGGGACAAAGTAGCGGAAATCACATTTACGCTCGACGGCGTCACCTACACGTACCGTTCCGCCAACACCGGCACGGAAGAAGACATCTCCGGCGTATATACGGAGTTTGACGAGCGCAGCGACATCGCAGTGGACGGCATGGACTGGTATGCGATCATCAACATCAATACCAACAAGGACGCAGGCGCTTTGGCCAGATGGCAGTACCTCCCCGTACAGTTTTCGCTGTATACCGAAGACAAGGTGGATGTTGAAGCGTTCACCAATCTTGCAACTGACCTTGCGTACCGTGCGTTCAAGGACAATACTTCCCTGCCGAGCCCCGCACCTGTAGGCTAAGACTGAACTAAACGCCTCGCTCTCATTTGAGAGCGAGGCGTCACTGTATCGGCGCTTTTTGCGCGACGCTTGATTTATTTGCTGTGGAAACGAACGTTTCCCCACTCCCCTTCCTTTGCTGCACATGGTATGGCTGAAAAACCTAAGGGTTGCTCACGCTCCGCTCTCTTTTAAGAACGGAGCGTTTTCTATTACCGATCAAGAAACGGTTCCTGAGGCTGATCGCCACGCGGCGCAAGGCGCGAACGATTGATACCTTCCGCGATCATGTGCGCCTGAAGATCCGGGTGCACCGGCACAAAGCCCCAATACAAAAGAGCGACTACGCCGAAAAAGAACCCCCAAGCAAAACTCGTCTGATATCCCTTCTTTTTTGCAAGGGATTGTACCGCAAAGCCCATGCCGACTGCGGCACCGATAACAACCACTAACCAAAGTAAAATGCCAAAAATACCTACAGCTGCCATAACCCTTTCCCTTCTTTTCACGTATCAGTATCTTATATGGCGGTATACGTTTATAGCGCTTGCCTTTGTCACCAACTTAGCCAAAGTTCAGAGTGGATTTATCCACTAGCGTCAATGAACCGTCTAAGCTCAAACATTATGTTCGGAATGTATCGGCGCTTTCCAGCATACCGCGTCCTCGGCTGGAGACACCTCGGACACTAAGCCTGCGAGCCGTCGCGATTGATTTTTTTACTTTGAGGAAACTGACGTTTCCCACTCCTCTTCTTTGCTGCACATGGTGTGGCTGAAAACCTAAGGGTTGCTCAACCGATCAAGAAAAGGTTCCTGCAGCTAATCGCCACGCGGCGCAAAGCGCGAACGGTTGATGCCTTCCGCGATCATGTGCGCCTGAAGATCCGGGTGCACCGGCACAAAGCCCCAATACAAAAGAGCAACTACGCCGAAAAAGAACCCCCAAGCAAAACTCGTCTGGTATCCCTTCTTTTTTGCAAGGGATTGTACCACAAAGCCCATACCAACCGCAGCCCCGACGGCAAGCAACAAAACCAAGAAAAACGCAGAGACATTGCGAACTGCCATATTCATCATACCTGTTCCTCCTTTTTCAATAATGTAACGGTTATGCGACGCAGTAAGCGGCAGCTTTATCCCGTTTATTCGAAGTTCAGAGTGGATTTATCCACTTGCGTGAGCCTGCCGTCCTTCAGCTCAAATATCTTGTCCGCGTTGCGGATCGTCGTCAGGCGGTGCGCGATTGCAATGATGGTGCAGGAACCCGCCAGCTCGTTGATCGCGCTCTGTATCTCGCGCTCGGTCTCCACATCCACGGAGGCCGTGGCCTCGTCCAATATGATAATGGGGGCGCGCCGCAGCACCGCGCGGGCGATTGCCACACGCTGCTTCTGCCCGCCGGAAAGGCGCGCTCCGCGCTCCCCGACGCGGGTCTCATATCCATCTGTCATGGCCATGATGTCCTCATGGATATGCGCCGCCTTTGCGGCTGCAATGATATCCTCCATTGTGGCGTTTTCCACCGCGTAGCCTATATTTTCCGCGATTGTGCCGTAGAACAGGAACGTATCCTGCATGACAGGCGCGATGTTCCGTCGCAGGCTTTCTATGGTAACGTGTTTGATGTCCTTGCCGTCTATCAGCACCTGCCCGGAAATGGGATCATAGAAGCGGGATATGAGCTGCGTCAAAGTGGTCTTTCCTACGCCGGTGGGACCGATGAGCGCGATCATCTGCCCGGGCTCACAGGTGAAACTAACGTTTCGCAACACTTCCTGATCCTTTTCGTAGCCGAACTGCACGTTATCAAACTCAATTTTCCCTTGCACCGCGCCGATGTCCTCTGCATCCGGCTCATCCACAATATCTGAAGGCGCGTCCATAACCGACAGGACGCGTTCCGCCCCCGCATAGGCCTGCTGGGTATCTTCAATAAGTTTTGCAAAACCGGTGATGGGCGCATAAAACAGCGCAAGGTAGAGCAAAAACGCTACGATATCCGCAACGTCCATTTCTCCCCTTAACGCAAGCGCTCCGCCCACGCCTGCCACAATCAGCGTCCCGATTGCGGAAAAGAACTCCACCGAAGGATGGAATATGGCGCTTTTCTGCAGCGCTTTCAATATCGCGCTGGTGTAGCTGCGCGCCTGTGCGCCGATGCTTTCTTCCTCGCACCGCTCCTGTCCGAACGCCTGTATTTCATGGATTCCCGAAAAGTTGTCCTGCAGTTTGGAATTTAACGCGCCCAGTTTCCCCTGCGCTACGCGAAAATGCGGACGTATCTTTGTGATGAACATATAGCCTGCATATGCGATCAGCGGTAGCGGAATACAGGTCAATAACGCAAGCTTCACGTTGATGGACAGAAGCATAATGAGCACGCCCGCAAGCGTGATGAAGTTGGTGAGCATTTCGGGTATGATGTGCGCGTATAATAGCTCGAACGTCGCCGTATCGTTGACGACGCGGCTCATCAAATCCCCCGTCTGGCGTTCATGAAAGAAACGCATGGAAAAGCTTTGAATCTTCTGGTACAGCTTCACCCGGACGCTTTCCACCAGATTCCACGCTGCGACATGGGCGTAATAATTGCTGGCGTAACGGAACAGTACGCGCAGCAGGTAAATACCAGCAAGCACCGCCGTTAGATACAGGATTTTTTGCAGCGATTCCTGTTGAAGCCCCGCAGTCAGGGTCTTTGTGATTTCAGACAACACCCTGGGTGCCGCAAGGTTCAGTATGGTCATAAACAGTGTGGAGAGGATGGCGATGATATACAGCCCTTTAAACCGCTTCGCATCCCCCATCATTCGAAACAACAGCTTCATGATACCTCCGAATCAGGCCTGCATGCGCTATATGCATGCGTACATACCGTACAGTATAACCTGTCGTTCTTAAGGTTTCAATGCATAGCCCGGATAGGTTGCCTTTGTTGCCCATTCATCTGAAATATACGAAATCCCTCAACCGCAGCTCTATTGTCCTGCGGTTGGGGGATCTGCAATGTCCATTCTCCTGTTTCCTTTCAATCATGCAGGGATTATAGAGCTTATTTCATGCCCAATACAAACCTCGTTGCTTTGAAGTGCCGGAATATCTCATACCCCGCAAGGGAGAACAGCAGAGAACCCACGGCAATCAGCAGAAATTTGCCCCAAGACGGCAGCGGCAAAGGCACCACATAAAACGCGACCGCCATCATGACGGACTGATGCAGAATATATACCGGAAACGACGCGCCGTTGCTGTAATTAAGCGCTCTGCCGGGTTTATTGCAATGCGCCTGCGCCAGCCCGACAAGCGCGAGTATCATGAGCCAGGCAGCTGCATCCCTGAGCAACGCGACAACAGCCGCCTGCATGCTATACCCGGAAGCAAACTGCAACCGCGACCCTATCAGCATAAAGCACGCTCCCAAGAATAAAGCGCCAATGAGAAACCACCCACGGTACTTCTTTATTGTATCCATCAGATTTCGGTGCGCAATCCAATACCCCAACAGGAAGAACGCAGCAAAGTAAAACGGATTTTTTCCACCGACGCCGGGCAGCGCGCTCGCAATGGTCAGCGGCACAAACGCAAAAATAAGCGCCGAGGGCTTGCCCCAGAAACTCGGTTTGTCCCCATCGTTTCTTCTAATACGCAATAAAACGGGCAAAAGCCCCGCGCTGATAACAAAGAGGTAGAGCAAAAACCACAGATGAGCCGGCGTAAAGCTGCCGGTATAGCCGGTAAGGTCTGAAAAATTTGTAAAGTAAGATGAAAGGAAGCGAAAGTACCCTCCCGTGTACCGGAACTGCTGTACGCGGGCAAGGTACCCTTGGATCGGTACGACCAAAAGAATGCCAAACAAAAAGGGCACCATAAGCCGCACAAAGCGTTCTTTCAGGTATTGCCCGGAAGTGCGTTTTTGGAGCGCATAATAACTGGATATGCCCGCTATGACAAACATCAGCGGCATAAACCAGTAGGACGTCAGGAGCACAAACCAGGAAGAGAAAGAATTGACCGTATCCTTAATGTAATTTGGCTCCCAACCGTCAAATACCCGCGCCGTATGGAAGGGGAACAGCAACAGAATGCAGCTTGTCCGCAGCCAGTCTACTCCATAGTTGCGTTGTACCCGCGCTATGGTTTCAGATCGTACTTCCATGCGTCATTTTGCTCCAATCTGCATATGTAATGGCGTACCGCAGTTCGTCCTGCCATTCCCCGCCTTTATACCGCACGGCCTTGAATATGGCCTCGCGCCGCATGCCGCACTTCTTCATAACGGCCTCGGATGCGAGATTGTTCGCGTTGCAGCAGGCGACCACCTTTTTTAAACCAAGATCCATAAAGCCCATACGGATAAGCTGTTGTGCAATATTGGTACCATAGCCTTGTCCCCAATAGGGCGACAGCAGCATATAACCGATTTCCGCATTGCCGGGGTCGGCTTTTAAAAGCTTGATGTTGCCCATGCCGATTGGCCGGCCATCCGGCAGCAAAGCAGCGTATTCATACAGCAGCCTGTCGGGCTTCCTGTTGTCTTCGAGCGTACGCTCAAAATATGGCCGGTACGCTTCGAGGCTTTGGCATGCGTCAATTAGCGTATACCGCATGACCTCGGGGCTTGCGTACATAGCGTAATACAAAGGAAGGTCGTCCTCCCCCACGTCCCGAAGAACCACAATATCCGGGCGTTCTTCCATATGGCACCCCTTCCTGAATCTGTTAACAATAAAATTGTACACAGTATACCACACAGCGGAAATTTGTGGATATGCTTTATTCTTTGAGCACCTTTTCCATAAACTCCTCCGTTGATACGCCGCTTGGCCTATTATACCTGCCCAAATGATAGAGGCTCGCGGGATTTCGTTCTATGAAATTCATACGTTCCCGGCAGGTCAGAGTCATGGAAAAGCCTGCTTTTCGCAACACCGCCTCGGTGTCGTTATCCCAGAAACCAAACGGATATGCAAATGTGCCAATCAATAGCCCGCAGTGTTGCTCCATCTCGTCTTGGAATGTGTCGATATCCGCTATTAGCATAGCCTCGTGCGTCTCCTTGGGTTCCCATGATTTGCGCTTTACGCCTGACCGCCCGTTCTGGTTGGTGTGCAGCTTATAGGTGTGGCTAGCAATCTCCACCCGCCCCGATTCTTCTAGGGCACAGATATCTTCCCATGTAAGGTACGCGTAAGCCGGATTTTGGTCCATCAGATCCGAAGCTTTTTGGGTATAGCTGCCCACGACGGATACGACCGCTTTCATATCCATGCGCTTAAGTATGGGCAGAACATAAACAAGATTGTTATAGTATCCGTCGTCAAACGTGATCATCACGGGTTTATCCGGCAGCTCCGCCTTACCGTTTACATAATCCACCAAATCCCTGGGAAGTACTGCGGTATATCCCTGGTTTTTCAGGTACAGCAGGTCTTCTTCCAATAGCGCCGGGGAAACGGTATAATCGTTTGCGCGCTGTGGGTCCTTTAGAACCGCATGGTACATGATAATGGGCAGCGGTACCGTCGAAATCGCATCCGCCCGCATTACCTCCACCACCCCGCCGTCCTCAAACAGCAGCACGAATACAAAAAGCGCAACGCAAGCCGAAAGCAAACCCACGGCGCGTTTTTTTAATAACCGGACAGCCGCCTTCATTCCGTTACCTCCTGCGCAAGCCCGTCCGCCCGGATATAACCGCCGCCTTCAAGTTTTTCCACCGGCATGCGGTTGCGCTCCAAAAACCGCACAATATTGTATACGTCGATCCAGATCTGGTTGGTGCCATCGATCTGGCTGTCGTCAAATATCAGCTGCAGTCCAAAATGCAAGTGCGGCACCTTTACGTTGTTGACGTCCTCCTTGGTGCTGTACCCCGTCATACCCATGTAGCCTATGACGTCCCCCGCGCGGACAACCGACCCTTCCTGCAAGCCTTCCGCGTAGGGGCTGCCCTTTCTCAAATGCGCATAATAGTAGTACCGCAGCTTGTCGTAGCTTCTTATGCCTACGCGCCAGCCGCCATACTGATTCCAGCCCAGCTTTTCCACCACCCCGCCTTCTACCGCGATGATGGGCATACCAATGGAGCCGCACAGGTCGTTGCCCAAATGCAGCCGTTTGTACCCGTAGGTTCGGGGGTTGCCGAAATCGTCATAATGCCCGAAATTGTAGCCCTTGGCGACCGGAGAATATACTTTGAGCCCGTATTCGGTGATGGGTTTTCCATCCTGCACCGCATCGTGTTCGCCTACGAACTGGGCGAGTATGGCCGTATACGCTTCCTTGTAATAGGTCCAGTAACGCATACCGTCGGTGATTTCCTCCAGCCGTTCCCCATTGCGCAGGCGTTCCACCAAATCGTCCATCGTTGCACTCTTTTTGCCTTTTTTGAACACGCCACCGTTCTTTGCCGCGGTATAGGCCAAAAGTTCAACCCAATTCAGCCTGACGCCTCCATCCTTATGGGATTCCACGTCATAATGATACGCCTGCTCCAGCACTTCAAGCGGGACGCCGAATTCCACCCAATGGATATAATCCTCTTTGCTCTCTTCCTCTCCCCCGGAAGAAGATGAGTTGGCGTCCGCAACCTCATTAGGCAGGCACAATAGAGCGCCGCCCAGGAGCAAACACATCAAAAGGATCGCAAGATACCCTTTTTTAAAGCGCAATCCGTTGTGTTTCTCATTTTTTTTCAACAAAAAGCACCCGCCCCCCATTTGCTCCTACATGGAGCATATGAAACGGATGCCTCCTGCATGTATCATGAAAGCAATTCCTTTTATTCAGCCGCCAAAAAGCTCCTTGATCCAGGCCCAAATCGCCTCAAAAAACCCGGGTTCTTCCCCCTTGACATACTCTTTCACGCCATCTTCCATGGAGGAAGGCGTTTGCGCAAGCGGCTTGGGCTGAAATACACCCTCCGTTTCGTAAACAAACTGCACGGTTCCATGTATCCCCTCCGGCAAGCCGGTGAACGTTTGGTATGCTTCCCCCAGGCGAACGACCGCATCCTTGCGGTCCAGCGCCACGCGCATGCCGCCTGTTTCCTCCGCAAGCTGCTGCAGTCCTTCCTCATTGAGCTCCTTGACTCCGTTTTTCAGTTTACGGATACCGTCTACCAACTCGCCCGCGCCGTCCACAAGCTTTTCTCCTTCTGAAGCAAGAGTTGATGTGCCTTTCCCCAGCTCAATAAACCCGTTGTGCACCTGCCGCATGCCGCCGCCCAGTTCGGACGCGCCGTCCTGAAGCTCTGCAGCGCCGCTTTCAAGCTTCGAAAGCCCGCCCTTAACGCCCGAAACAATGGCGGAGGCCGTTTGTGCGGAAGCGGCTGCCGCCGTCTTCTGCACGATTGCGACCACCCCCGTCATCTGTTCCGGAGAAAGCCCCAGAGCCGCAAGCTGTTGCTGTAGTTCTCCGGTATCCATCGTTCCGCCGGAGGAGCCCGGATTATCCAACGAGTCGGAGAGTTGGGCTACTCCCTTTTTCAGGTCGGAGATACCGGAAACCAATTCGCTCATGCCGGAAACGATCTCCCCACTGCCGTCGATCGCCTCCCACATGCCGGAATTGAGTTCTGCAACGCCGTCATGGTATTCGTATAAGCCATCGCTTAGATCCCGTGCGCCGCGATAGAGTTTGCTCGTACCATCCGTAAGTTCGTCCCCCGCAGCGCTCATATCGTCGATGCCGTTCATCAAATCGGCAATGTCCTCCGCATCGTCAAGATCGCCAGCCTCCACAAGGCCGGTCATGATCACCGCGCGGACACCGTCAAATTCAAAATCCGTGACGTCCGCTTCCACCCGAAAGCTTTCCGCGAGCCTGCCGGTCGCGTCGGTATCGAAATTGTACGCCAGGCCCGGGAAAAGTACGGCGGTCACAGTTGTGGTGCCTGCTTCGTTTGCCACCTTACCGTTTTCGCAAACGATATTCTGGGCGCTTTCCGGTAGAGTAAGCATTCCGATGGCCGTAAAAGGCGTATAGAGCTGTACGCTTTCCCCGTTGACGTCGGTAGCGACAAGGCTTTTATTCACAAAGCGGACCGTAATGCCGATGCGGCCTGTGAAGCCCGCAAGCGAGGACGCCGTAACCGGTTTTCCGTTGAGCGTATAGCTTATAATGACCGAAACCGGCAGTTCCCCGCTTGCCGTTCCCTGATAGGCCACGTCTTCGCCCTCGGCTGCAAACACATAACCTCCGTCTTCCGCCTTGGGCGGCTCGGAGGCCATCAGGTTTTCAATATTCGTAAGCGTGGTTGTATCCCGTATGGTATCGAGCTTTCCGGGGTTTGTGAGATACACGCTTGAAAGCATGGATTTTATGTTACCGTCCGCATCCGTTGAGATATAGACGGTCTCGCTCTTTTCGCCCTTTTGCATGGCATAGGACGCCATGATGACGACCATGAATATGATACCCAGCAAAAATACCAGGGCGATGACGGCGGCGACAATTCTTGTGGATCGCTTCATAACAATTTTCCTTTTCTTGCTCTTTCCATGGTCCAGCTTTGCCGGACCATGATTTTCATACTTTTAAAAGAAACGGGTAGGGCCCCGATACCGGGATATTATTCGGCGCTTTTTAAGGATTCCACCATATCCACCTCGCGGACCTTGCGCTGCATCATGATGTTGACCATAAAGGAGAACGCAAGCGTGAGCGCGAAGCTGACGACATAGCTTAGGGGCTTAATTTCCCGCACGAATCGCACGATATCCACCTCCGTGGTGGCAATGACATAACGGTGCATGGACACGCCCAACAAAAGCCCGAACAATGCGCCGATAAAAGCAAGCGCATTATTTTCCCTGAACACATAGCTGTAGAGCTCCTTATCATAAAACCCCAGCACACGCAGTGTCGCAAGCTCCCGTCTGCGCTCGGTCAGGTTGATGTTGGTCAGGTTGAACATGACCACAAACGCAAGCGCAGCGGCGCAAAGTATAATGACTCCCACGACATAATTGAGGGAACTCAAATTATCGTAGAGCGAGTTCTGCATCCCCGAAGTAAAGTTGACCGAGTACATCCGCCCATCCGCAAGCAGCGACGCCGCAAGCGCGTCTTCAGCCGCATCCGTGGTATCCTCCATATGCGCAAGCACGCCGTTGTACTGCGGCTCCCGCCCCGTCACATCCTGATAATAGGCAGGGGCGACGAACACATAGTGCATGACATAGTTCTCTGCAATAGCGCTTACGCGCAGCTTGTAGCTTGTGGCGCCGGAAGTAAGCGTAAGGTCGCTGCCTGCCTTGAGCCCATAGAGCTCCGCAATCTTGCTGGTCACAATTACGCCGTCATCGGGAATATCCAACGGCTGCCCGCCCGGGCGTTTGAGGTCAATGAACGGCCGAAGCGCCGCAGGGTCCTGCACCATCACGAAATGGACGCTGCGGTCCCCCTTTTCCTCATCCTCAATGTCCATGGCCTTATCGTGCACCAGCATAAAACCCTTGATCTTTCCTTCCGGATCCCGCGCGCCCAATAGTTGTTCCCAATCCGAGTCATCCATGGCCTCATAGGAATACGCCTGCACCTGCATACGCATGATTTGGGTATACTGGCGGTCGTTGATACCGAATATGGAATCCATCATGCCAAAGCCCGTGACCAACAGCGCGCAGCTCCCCGCAATGCCGATCGTGCTCATCCAGAAGCGCTTTTTGTAGCGCAAAAGATTGCGGGCGGTCACCTTGGTGGTGAAGCTCATGCGCTTCCATACAAACCCGATACGCTCCAGGAATATACGTTTTCCGGCCTTGGGAGCCTTGGGCCGCATGATTGCCGCAGGAACCTCCCTGAGCGTGCTGATGCATGCGGAGACGGCAGCACCCGTGGTGCATGCGGTAATAAACAATAAGGCATCAAACGCGATGTTCCAGTGATACGGCGTCTGAAAATCGGGCAGGCGGTAAAACACGCCGTAGGCGTTTGAGATTATTGTAGGAAACAGGCGGAACCCCACCATGCTTCCCAATATCCCGCCAAGCAGGGTCGCGAGCGCCGCGTAGGAAAAATATCCGCCCGCTATGGCGGCGCTCGAATACCCGAGCGCTTTGAGGGTGCCGATCTGTACGCGGCCATCCTCCACCATGCGCGTCATGGTGGTGAGAGAAACGAGCGCCGCCACCACATAGAACATCAGCGGGAATGTCTGGCCTATGGCAGAAATACGCTCGGTATTCTGCCGGTAATCCTCATAGCCGGGGTTAGAATCCCGCCCCTGCACATACCAGGTATCACCCGTCTCTTCCCCGTACTGTTCCAGGCGGTCCATTACGGCAGAAACCATTTGCCGGTATTCTTCAGAGAAGCAGTTGAGCCCTTTTGCGCCTTCCACCACGATATCCGCATGGGTATAACGAGCCGTCAAAAGTGCCATTGCGGGAAGCCGGGTGCCAAGCTTCGTAAGAGCGTTCCCCGAGGCGTAGGCAAACCCGTCACTCACACCCCGGCCCACAGTGCTTTTACCGCGTTCCGCGGAGGACATATACTTGGGGGATTCAATCAACCCCACCACGCGCAACCGCACACTGCCGCCCGTGGATTGAAACTGCATCCACTCCCCAATATGCACTGCCATGTGTTTTACCACCTGAGCATCAAGCGCCACCTCATGATCGTCAAGCGGCATACGCCCATCCGTGAGCTGGACAAGGTTGAGGGTATGATCCGGCTCAGGATCTATGGCATACTCCGGCAACCGGAACAGGCCGGAAGGGTGCTCGTCTTCCTGCGCAAACGGCATGGAAAGCAGACGTATATTGAGTTCCGTATCCCCGCCGTCTTCGGCCCGCATCAGCGCATCCGCCTGCAGGCCGGGAACCACCGCTTTCACACCGGGAATATCTGAAAGAGCCCGAATATCCTCGGGCGTGAGCCCCGCAGACGACATCACCTGAATATCCGAAAGGGCCAGTTGATCCAAGTATGCGTCGCCGGTGAGCATCATATCGGGCCCCGTGGCGCGCAAGCCCGTAAAGACCGCGACGCCTAGCATGGAAATGGCGGCGATGGAAAAAAAACGGGCGCGTGTGAGCCGTATCTCCTGAAACAGGTTTTTGACGAGAAGGCCCCTCTTTTTCATGTTACCACTCAATCTCTTCCACTGGCACGGGGCTGTTATTCTTCGCCATATGGGCAACACGGCCGTTTTTTATGTGAACCACCCGGTCCGCCATGGGCGTTATTGCGGAATTGTGCGTGATGATGAGCACGGTCATATGCTGTTTGCGGCTGGCCTGCTGCAGCAGGGCAAGCACCTGCTTGCCGGTCTGGTAGTCCAAAGCCCCGGTCGGCTCGTCGCACAGCAGAAGCTTCGGGTTTTTCGCAAGCGCCCTTGCGATAGCGACGCGCTGCTGCTCGCCACCGGAAAGCTGCGCCGGGAAGTTACTATATCGCTCTCCCAACCCGACTTCTTTTAGCATAACGCGCGGGTCCAATGCGTCCTTGCATATCTGCGCGGCAAGCTCCACGTTTTCAAGCGCCGTCAGGTTCTGTACAAGATTATAAAACTGGAACACAAAGCCGACCATGTCCCTGCGGTATGACGTGAGCTTCCTGCGGTCAAACCGGTCAACGGCCTCCCCGTCCACCATGATACTGCCTGATGTGGGCGTGTCCATGCCGCCCAGTATGTTTAAAAGAGTTGTCTTGCCTGCGCCGGAAGGGCCGACGATGGTGCAGAGTTCCCCCTTTTCCACCGCCATATCAACGCCGGAGAGCGCCTCAATCACGACCTCACCCATGCGGTATTCTTTTTTTACGCCGCTTAACGCGATATACTCCATGCTTCCCTCGTTGATCCTTCCCGATTGCGTTTACTGCGCTTCAAGCGTCAGTTTGCCCTTGCCCGCCTCTATCTTGACATCCGGCGTGCTCATGCCTTTGAGCGTCATATCCTCGTATAGCTCCACCAAAAACAGGCCCACACCGTTTATTCCGCCTTTGGCGTTGAGCGTGGCGCTTTCCTTAGCCTGCAGGGAACCTACTCTTACGCCGTTGTGCTCGCCGGTGTTGTTTGCGGTGAGAACTGTATCCTCCATCAGTATCAGCGTTCCGTCCGTTTCCACGGCGTTGTCCCCCGCCGCCTCGCAGGTTACTTTTGCGCGCGGATACAGCATAAGATCTCCGCGTTCTGTGCTGATAGCGGTGGAAGTAGCCGTTACAGAAAGCGCACTGTCCTGCTGCAGGCAGACGCCCATAGCGACTATGCCGCTTCCCCCGCCCGTAAGCGTAAGCGAACTGGCCGATGCAACCGTGAGCGTCCCCGCAGCCTGTATGGCATTAATTTGCGCGGTGACAACGGCATCCGAAGCCGCAACCGTTCCGCTCCCCAAAAGCCCAATCCCTGTTTGCCGACCCGAAATGGTAACGCTTTTGAGCGCAATGGAGCAACCTTCCTCCAGCCGGATGACACAGGGCGCGCTGCCCGATATTGTGTACCCATTGCCCGCAATCTCCACCGGTCCGCGCGCCTTAGTAAGCTTGAGCATACTATCTTCCATATCAATATCCGCTTTGAGGTGTGCGGAAGAACCGCCGGACTCAAAAAAATCCGTAAGCTCCCGTGCGGAGGTTATTTCACTTATGTTGGCAGGCTCAGTTGCTTCCTCCTTTATGACCGTGCCTGTGGCACAGCCGGAAAGAAACAAGCCGATTAGCAGGCAGAGCGCGACGAGCTTTTTCATGTGTTACAAGCCTCCGCAGTACTCTTTACATTGTAACATGCTGGAATGCAGAATACCAACCGGACGCTTGTGAACAAAGTTTGATCCAAATGTTAAATTCCGAATGTTCGGGTTTTATAAGCGTGCCTTTTATACCTTCCGTTATGTATTGACATCGTTAATGGGATGCGTTATGCTGTTTTATGTTTGATAACTACTAGGGTTTACAGGAAGGATGTTTGTAATGCGTAAGCAGTATGACGTTGTAATCGTAGGCGCAGGCCCGGCGGGAATATTCGCCTCTTTGGAGCTTTTAGACAAGAAGCAGGGTATAAATGTTCTGCTTGTCGATCAGGGGCGGAGTTTAGTGAACCGCACCTGCCCCGCGCGCACTTTGAGTAAGTGCGTCAACTGCAAGCCCTGCGCCATTATGAACGGATGGTCCGGCGCCGGCGCTTTTTCCGACGGGAAGCTCTCACTCTCCCATGAGGTCGGTGGGAATATTACGGATTATATGCCCGCACACGAGGCGCAGGCGCTTATAGACTATGCGGATAAAATTTATACCAAATTCGGCGCGCCCGAAACCGTGCACGGCCGCAACAACCCGAAGGTAAGCGAAATAGCCTACGAGGCGAGCCGCTACAACATCCACTTGGTGCGCTGCCCCGTTCGCCACATGGGTACGGAATACTCCGCGTCTACACTACAGAACATGTACGATGCGCTAGTAAAGACGGAAGGCTTCACATTCATGGAGATGACCGCCGCCCGCGAGATCCTTGTAGAAAACGGGACAGCCACCGGCGTTGTGCTGCAAACCGCAAGCGGAGAGACCTTTGAGGTGGAAGCCGGGAAGATCGTCCTCGCCCCCGGCCGCGGCGGCGCGGCGTGGCTGGCGCAGGAGGCTGTACGCCTTGGGGTGGAAACCCGTAACAACGAGGTGGACATCGGCGTGCGCGTCGAGGTGCCAAATTCCATTATGGACCATCTCACCCAGGAGCTTTATGAAGCGAAGCTGGTGTACTATTCCGATACGTTTGAAAACCGCGTACGCACGTTCTGCATGAACCCAGGCGGCATCGTAAGCGAAGAACATTACGAGGGCGGCATCGCCGTGGTCAACGGCCACAGCTACCACGAGCAGGAGCGTCGCACGCAGAATACGAATTTTGCGATGCTGGTTTCCACTCGCTTTACACAGCCCTTCAACGCGCCCATCCAATACGGCAACTACATTGCGCAGCTTGGCAATATGCTTACCGGCGGCGGCATTATGGTGCAGCGGCTTGGGGACCTTTTGCAGGGGCGGCGAACGGACGCGTCGCGTTTGCGTAAATCCACCACTGAGCCCACGCTCAACACTGCGGTCCCCGGGGATCTGTCCTTTGTCCTCCCCCACCGCCACTTAACGAGCATTATCGAGGCGCTTCGCGCGTTCGATCATATCGCGCCGGGCCTGTATTCCAAGAATACGCTGCTCTACGGTGTGGAAGTAAAGTTTTATTCTTCCAAGGTGACGGTGGACAACCGTTTCCAAACCGCCATAGAAGGGCTTTACGCCATCGGGGACGGCGCGGGTATTACCCGCGGGCTGATGCAGGCTAGCGTAACAGGCGTTGTGGTAGCGCGTGATATTGTGTCAAAAACATAAACAATCAAAGATTTAGCCCGAAAAGCCGCGGTATCATACCGCGGCTTTGCGTTATGGCTTTTCTTTGGGCAACAAAGACAAGGCGACCGGTTGACAGCCCTTTTTGAACAGAACGGCCATGCCTGCGTCAACGGGCCGCGCACAGGTAAAGACGGTATTATGAAATTGGCTAATCTGCTCTCATACTTTTAGCAATAAATGACTGACCCGCGATATTTCCTGGAGCCCTGCTTTCACGCGTACTACAATTTCCGGAAACGTGAGATCAAGCGTTTCGCTCAGGCCGATCCCGGGGCTTATTTCATCTACCTCCACGCCAATCAGCCACCCGCCTGCATGCGGCTCTTGAAACACCATTTCCCATGCGCCGGACTCGTGCAAGGATGGAATTGGCCTTTTGCCCCACCCTTTTGTCTCCAATTCCACCAAATATACCGTTCCCGGTGCATTTCCGGCCCGCGCCGCGTCCACAAGCACGATACAGTCCCCCTGCAGCCGGAGGCCCGATGCATAGTTGATATCCGTTTCCGCGGCGCATAGAAGCCAGTTATCGGGGCACGGCTCATGCTGCAGAGCATCGATGAGCTTGGGGCCAATTCCGTCATCCCCCATCAGACGCGAACCGATACCGAGAACAAGCAGCCTACTTGCGTGCATAGCTTCACTCAAGGGACGACCCTCCACGTTCCGCGCTGACCTTCGGACGTAAACACATGTGTACCACAGGATATGCAGGGATCAAACGATCGAATCACGCGGCCGATCTCTATCGGGTTGTCAATATCCGCGATATGGGTGCCAATAAGCGCCTGCTCCCCAGCCCCACGAGTCCCCTGTGTGTTGGAAGAAAGGTTCCACGCGGAAGGCGTTATGATTTGATAGAGCGATATGGTCTTTTGCGCGATTTCCAGCCAATGCCCCAGCGCACCCCGCGAGGTATCGACAAGTCCCATGCTGCGCGCCTGCTCCGGAATTACATACTGGCTTTGCAACTGAACACCCGGGATCACATGATCGAGCAGCGTTTGCATGATGGCGATTATCTTCTTGGTCTCTAACGCACGGGCTATTGTTCGGTCCATCACGGAGACGCCGTTGCGGTATTCTCCGGAGAGCCATTGCCGCGCCAGCGGGCCTACTTCATAGGGAACGCCAAAATAGCGGGGCGCTTTGACCCATGAATTCGCATCCGCTTTGTTCGCGTCCGGCTGTACGACTATCTCAAACGGCGTGTACTGATCCGGTGGGGCATAAAACGCATGCGCCGTCGATTCCGTGATGCCGTTCGGGTCAAACGGACCAATCACGCCATTGTGGAATACAGCGGCATCCAAATAGAGCGTTCCGAGACTTGGATAGTTATTGAAGCACCCGTAGCTGAGAAAATTGCCGTAACCCCCGCCGATATTAAAATAATCCCCATAATACTGCCCAAGAGTATGTGCGTCGGGCAGCATGACCTCGTCCACAAATATGCGAAGCTCGAGCAATAATGACCTTAGAGCAATAGTATCCTCCACCGTAGCGGGGCTCGTAATGCCGCCAACAAATATTCCGTGGGAGTGCGGCGCTTTCCCCCCCAGAATGGCCAGCATGGTGTGCGCAGTCCTGCTGGCATTCAGGGATGTAAAATAGTGTTCCGCAAGCGTATTGTTGACTGTATCGGGTAGCCGAAAATCCGCTCCTGTCGCTTCAAATACCGGCCCGTAATCCGGCAAGCGCACATAATCCGGAATGGTAAATTGGTAGAAATGGCGGATATGGTTCTGAATAAAATCGCAGGCATGCGTGAAATCCCGTAAGTACCTCCCCTGCTCCTGAGGGGTAACGCCAAGCGCCTGCTCAAGCGACATACTGGAGGCCGTAGCGTGTGCCGCCGAGCAAATCCCGCAGATACGCTCCGTGAAGTAGATTGCATCGAGCGGTGACCTGCCTTTTAGCATCAACTCAAAGCCACGGAACAAATTCCCTTCCACTTTCGCATCCACCACAGAGTTGTTTTCCACCTGGGCGGAAATTTCCATAAACCCACTGATGCGGGTGACCGGATTGATTACGATTTGGCTCATCCCATGCTCTCTCCTGTCATGAAAGTCGTTCGTATTCCTTCTTGCGCCATACTGATTTCCGAATTGGCAGGATACAGGACGAAGGGCTCCATCGCATCCGGGAACCCGAACTGTGCACAGCCGATGCAGGGCGAATCATCTCCCACCGGCCAGTTCACCCGCTGATTCCACCTGCGGATGGGACAATCCGTCAATGTAACCGGGCCACGGCAGCCAATCAGGAACAAACAGGTTTCCTCCCCCAATTGCGAAGCAAATATTCCGCTGTCAAAGTAAGAACGGCGAGGGCAGCGGTCGTGGATGGTGGTGCCGTAAATCATGGTGGGACGGTTGAACGCATCGAGTTCCGGCGGCCCAAAGAGCAGAATATGCGCAAGTGTCGTCAAAAGCCAGGCCGGGTTACAGGGGCAGCCCGGCACACGGATGACAGGCCTTTGGAGCACATCCTGTAAACCGACGCATGCGCTGGGATTTGGGGCTGCCGCCGAGATTCCGCCGTCCGCAGCGCAGGTACCCATCGCCAGCACATGCTTTGCGCGCTCCCCGAATGTACGGGCCGCTTCGAGCGCCGTAATGTTCCGGCCCTGATACCGGCCGATGATGGTAAAGCGGCCTTCGTCCCGCAAGGCGACAGCGCCTTCGACAATCAATATGAATTCTTCATCAAGGGCGCCAAACAGGTTTTCCATCGCCTGTTCTCCCTCTTTGGCGTTCAGACTGTTCTCGAATACAAGATCCACCATCTGGGTCAGGAAATAGCCGATACCCGGCTGATCCGCATTCATCAGGGAAATGATGTTGCCAGAGCAGCCGGAAAGCTCAAGCCAAATCACCTTGGCACGGTTGATCGTCCCGCTGTTCAGGCCGTCCTGTACTTTGCCGAATAAATCCAGCGCCAACTTGGTTGCGCAATCATAGAAGTATTTCGTTCCCATTTTCCAGCCTCCCCACCGGTACCATGGCGTCCAGTACAAACGGCCTGCTGGAATGACAGGTATTAAACTCCACGGAAAGGTTCTGCCCCGCATGCAAACCGAAATGTGTTCCTGTTTGCCAAATGGGCGCTCCGCTGACATCATAGACGATGCCGTTTACCGAAACATAGGATGGATATCCGTTGGTGCCATTATAAAGCGCGAGCTCCTCGGGGGTAAACACGCGCCTTGTTCCCTGGACCGAAATCACAGGTTCCTGCCCGCTAACGATGGGCGGTCCTCCCGCCTGAGTCTGGGGAACAGCCTCGGCTTCTGCTTCCGGTTGTGCCTGCACCTGGGGCATGGGCTGCCCGGTCAGTGCGGCCATCGCGCGCATCAGGCTTCTTAGCCGTTCCATCAACGCGTTCCTTGCGGGTTCATTGTACGTGCTGCGCAGCAGCTCCATAATATATCCGATCTCGCCCTGTATGGAGGCGATCTGAGTTTGCTCGTTATATTCCACAGCGGTACAGCCCCTTCTTCAAAATTTGTACAGTATATGACAGCAAGTGGATATTATACCTTTCATGCGGAGTGTCAGAGTCGCAAATGTCAGTATATTCCAAAACAGAAAAGAAAAATAAAGCTATACATAGAAAAAACCCGCGGATAGTCCGCGGGCCGTCTGAAAAGGTACGTTATTATTTTCTGCGCAGCAGGTTGATGATGCTAAGCAGTATTACAGCACCGATCACGGATACGATGACGCTCCAAAGCGTAAAGCCCGTAATACCCTGGCCGCCGATCAGATTCATGACAAATCCGCCGATAAACGCGCCTATGATACCTACCACAATATTTTTGACGGCGCCCATCTCTGCGTCATTTCCTGTGATTTTGCTAGCGATCCAGCCCGAAAGCGCACCTACGATGATCCACGCGAGTATGCCCATAGTAACACCTCTTTTCTGGCAATTATAATCGCCCGTTATCTCTAAAATAACCATAAACGCAACGGTTATTCAAATAAATAGTTTCCCTGTGGTTTTTCGTTCGCCGTGCTTGCCCATACGGAAACGGAACCGCCATTTACCGTAAATGTAGCTGCGCCATCCTGATCCAGTGTGATGCGCTCCTTTTTATTTCCGGAAATATCCAAAAGCTCCTGCCCCGCGCGCTCCGGCCCAAAAGACATATACTTGGTTCCATTTTCTCCGTTGCTTATTACCACAGCAACGCCGGAATTCGGATGCGCAGCATCCCCTTTTCGAATAAAGCCGATGACGTTAGAATGGTCAAAATAATCCACCTGCTCGCCGTAAGCCAAGTATTTTCTTGCATATAACATGGGATCAAGCTTGTCCCGTTTGGGCGGCACCTGGCCCACGATGCCGTAATAATCCCCGTAAAACACGCAGGGCATGCCGTCTATGCGCAATAGAATCAGCGCGTATGCAATGGGCTTGAACCAATCATCCACCCAGGACCGGAGCGCCTGGCCGGGTTGTGAATCGTGGTTATCCACAAATGTAACGGCACGGAACCGGTTGGTGGAAACAAGCGTTTCATCAAAAATGCGCCTGAGGTCATAATCCCGTCCGCGTTGCGATGCTTCATGGAAGTGAAAATGCAGCGCCACATCGTACAGGTGCAGCGCCTGGTCGGAAACATCTATAAAGTGATTGAGCTTACCGTATTCGTAATGCCAGTACTCCCCCATCACGAAAAAGTCCTTTCCGGCATGGGCCTGCACATGATCGATCAGTGTTTTTACAAACGCCTGATCGATATGCTTGAGTGCGTCCAACCGAAAGCCGTCCACATGCAGTTCGTCAATCAGCCATGTGGCCCAGCGCTTAACTTCCTCCACCACGTATTCGTTGTGATAATCGATATCCGCAGACATCAGATAATCATAATTGCTTTTTTCATCGTCCACATGCTCCGCCCATACCTTGCCATGGCCGTAGATTTTGAATATGGCGTTGCGCGACGTGCGTTCATCCCGGTCGGTCGCGGTAAAATGCGTATAGTTCCATTGGAACGCGGAGTATTGATTTCCGCGTCCGGGTAATGTGAATTTTGTCCAGCCTTCGATATCGTAAGGAGCGGACAGCTCATGGTTGCGGTCGTTTGCGTCCACTTCAATGGCAAGGAACGTCTCTTTTTCATCAGCGCCCGCTTTGTGGTTGAGCACAATGTCCGCATAGACTTTCATTCCCTGTCTATGCACCTCCTCAATTGCCGCGAGAAGCTGCTGCTTTGTGCCGTATTTTGTCCTGACTGTCCCTTTTTGGTCGAACTCACCCAGGTCATAAAGATCGTAGACGTCATACCCCACGCTGTATTGCCCCGCAGCTTTGGTGCAGGGTGGAATCCATACGGCGGAGATGCCCCTTTGCTTTAAGGCATTCGCCTCGCTTTTCAGGCGGTCCCAATGAGCGCCGTCGTTTTCAATATTCCATTCAAAAAACTGCATCAATGTAAAATTATCCATTTTCCTTGCCCCGGTTCACTTGTTTCTTTCATTGATACCATTCCCCGTTTTTGCATAAACAGGCGCATGCATTTCTGGGCGGGATAATACGACAGAGGTCGGCGCAGAATATCTGCAAAACGCTGGACAAGAACATATGTTCTATATTATACTAAAGCAGACACAATCAGGAGCGTGAACGGTGTTGGACGTATACGAAAAACTTGAGATTTTAACAGACGCCGCGAAATACGACGTCGCCTGCACATCAAGCGGCACGGACCGTGCCGCCGGTAAGGACGGCGTAGGCAGCGCAGTCGCTGCAGGGATCTGCCACAGCTTTGCAGGCGACGGACGCTGCATTTCCCTGCTCAAGGTTCTCATGACCAACTCCTGTGTCTATGACTGCGCCTATTGTATCAACCGCCGCTCCAACGATTCCCGCCGCGCCACGTTTGAACCGCAGGAACTTGCAGACCTCACCATGGCGTTCTACCGCCGCAACTACATAGAAGGACTGTTTTTAAGCTCCGGCGTATTGAAAAACCCGGATTATACGATGGAGCGCATGATTGAAGTGTTGCGGCTGCTACGTGAAACCTACAAATTCTACGGCTACATCCACGCAAAGGCAATACCCGGTGCAAGCGATGCACTGGTGGAACGGCTGGGTATGCTTGCTGACCGCATGAGCGTTAATATTGAGCTCCCATCCCAGGAAAGCCTGACAAGGCTTGCGCCGGAGAAATCCAAGCACTCCATACTGGCCCCCATGGGGTTTATCCGCGGGCGGATCGAACAAAGCTCCAAAGAGTTGGTCCGCTACAAGAGCGCGCCCAAGTTCGTGCCCGCAGGGCAAAGCACGCAGATGATCGTGGGGGCTTCCGGGGAAAGCGATCTGCAAATTCTGAATCTGACCGAAAAACTCTATAAGGGATACCGACTCAAACGCGTGTTTTTCAGCGCCTACATGCCTGTGACGGAGCACGCGCTGTTGCCCGCGCGGGATATAAAGCCTCCGCTGCTTCGGGAACACCGGCTCTACCAGGCGGACTGGCTGCTGCGCTTTTATGGCTTTGAAGCTTCGGAAATACTGGATGAAGCGCACCCCACGTTCAACCCTTATCTTGACCCTAAGTGCAACTGGGCCGTCAACCACCCCTCGCTTTTTCCGGTGGAGGTCAACCGTGCGCCGTATGAAACGCTGCTGCGCGTGCCTGGGATTGGGGTAAGGAGCGCACAGCGGATCGTGATCGCGCGAAAAACGGGTAGCCTTGATTTTGCGGGCCTTAAGAAATTGGGCGTGGTGCTAAAACGGGCGCAATACTTCATCACCTGCAGGGGGCAGCGCTGCGACGGCTTGAACGCGACGCAGGACCTGCTGCTGTGCGCGCTGCTAAACGAACAAAAAAAGGGCAAATTGGAGCAGGCTGCTCTGTTCGCGCCGAAGCAGACCTCCTTGTTTGAACAGCCTACATTTGCGCGGGAGGAGCTATACAAATGCCTGAGCGGCCAGCTTTAGGGTCAAAGCCCCTAGTATACTGTTACGACGGCAGCTTCGACGGCCTGTTGTGCTGCGTATTTGAAAGCTACAACAGCCGGGAGACCCCAACAGAAATCCTGCCGGACACAAGCGAGCTTCCGTTTCTGCTGCCTGTAAAGGCAATTACAACGATCCCCGACCGGGCGCGTCGCGTGCGTCGTTCCATCCCCCAGAAAATCGGAACGGACGCACTGGATTTTGTGCGGCGCGCCTTTTTGACCTGCCATATGCAAAAGGAACTTCTGATATTGCGGTTTTTGCGGCTTGGATATGAAAAGGGCCCAATCGTCATGCGCATGCTCACAGACGATACCGTGCACGCGCTGACGGAAGCGGTGCGGCATCTGGAGCATGAAGCGCATCTTTTTACGGGTTTTGTTCGCTTTTCCGAGGCGAATGGCGTGCTGGTATCCACGATTGAGCCAAAAAACACCGTACTCCCCATCATTGCGCCGCATTTTTGCGCGCGCTACCCCAATGAGCGCTTTGTTTTATATGATAAAACGCACTCCATGGCCCTGCTTCATCAGGCAGGCGCATGGGAAATTGCAGACGTAGAGGCATTTTCCATGCCGAAGCCGGACGAGGAGGAGAGAAAATACCGCGCCCTGTGGCGGCTTTTTTACGATACCATAGAGGTGGAAGGGCGGCACAATCCCCGCTGCCGCATGGGGCATATGCCCAAGCGCTACTGGCGCTGCATGACGGAATTTATGGAGGACCCTACGCCAAAGGAAGCCGCGCAAACAGAAGAAAAACCCGTACTTTTAGATGCTCCTTCGCTGCTACCATCTCCATAAACCGGAAACGATGCATATTCGGATGTATATCGCGCGGAAAATATATGATATCGAATTCGCCAACCGCCATTGTTTTGGGAGATTTTCCAACCGCAGACTGCCAATATGGCCGAGCAATATGCGAATTTAATGAATATATTATATAAAATTGTTTGACTTTTATTTTATGATATGTTATTTTTATAAAAACTTAATTTGAGGGTATCAAATATGTTGTCACCGTTTATCAGCGGAATCATCCTTATTAGCATTCTTCTCCTCGGGCTCGTACTTGTAGTCCGGGGTTTTGGTCGTGCTAATAAGTGGATAGCTGCATAGACGGGTAGGCTTAACGAACCTAAGGGCCCTGCAGTGAACACACTGCAGGGCTTTTTTTATACAAAAATGTGCGGTAGCGACGCCGTACTCAAGCAATACGGGAGGCAATGCCATGTTGTTATCAGGCGCGGAGATCATTCTGAAGGTGCTGCTGGAGCAGGAAGTGGACTCGGTGTTCGGCTACCCCGGCGGAACCGTACTCAACATCTACGACGAGCTTTATAAGTACAGCGACCGAATTACGCATTACACCACCTGCCATGAGCAGGGCGCGGCCCACGCCGCGGACGGCTATGCGCGCGCCACCGGGAAGACGGGCGTGGTCATCGCCACCTCCGGCCCTGGTGCCACCAACCTTGTGACCGGCATCGCCTGCGCCTATTTCGACAGCACGCCCGTGGTGGCGATCACAGGCAATGTGGCCGTGGCGCTTTTGGGGCGGGACAGCTTTCAGGAGGTTGATATCGCCGGGGTTACGATGCCCATAACAAAGCACAATTACATTGTCAAGGATGTCAACCGCCTGGCTGCAACGCTGCGCGAAGCATTCCAGGTGGCAATCTCCGGCCGCCCCGGCCCCGTGCTGGTGGATGTGCCCAAGGACGTCCAAATCGCCATGGCCGAATATGAGCCGCAGGAAAAGCAGCAAAAGCGTCCCCAACAGCCTGTCAGGGAAGATGAACTGGACAAAGCCATTGAAATGATACGCATGGCAAAAAGGCCGTACATCTATTGCGGTGGCGGCGTGGTGCTCTCCGACGCGCACAAGGAGTTGGCCCGCTTTGCGGATAAAATAGACGCTCCCGTTGGAACCAGTATGATGGGCCGTACCTCCATATCCGCCGACAATCCTCGCTTTTTAGGTATGATGGGCATGCACGGAAGATTTGCTTCCACCAAGGCGCTTAACGAAAGCGACCTCTTGATCGCGGTGGGTACGCGGTTTTCAGACCGGGCGACCGGCGACAAATCCGAATTTTCCCGGGGCAGGATGGTGCTGCACATCGACATCGACCCCGCTGAAATCAGCAAAAACATCGCGGTCACAAGAAGCATCGTAGGCAACGTCAAAACGGTATTAAATATTTTGGCAGACCGCCTACCCCAGCAGAAGCACCCGGAATGGGCGGAAGAAGTCGCTGCCATGAAGCGCTGCCCGCAAAACGACATTTCCATGTGCGAAAGCGACCTTACGCCGCAGTACATCATAGAGGGCGTCTGTACGCGCATGAAGCCGGACGAAATCGTGGCGACGGACGTCGGCCAACACCAGATGTGGACGACGATGTATTATTCATTCAAAGAGCCCCGCACATTTATCATAAGCGGGGGCTTGGGCGCAATGGGCTTTGGCATGGGCGCGGCGATCGGCTCCTGTATTGCGGCAAACCGCAAACGCACCGTGCTTTTTACCTCCGACGGCAGCTTCCACATGAACCTGAACGAGCTGGCGACAGCGGTATCAAACGACCTCCCCATTATCGTCGTGGTGCTCAACAACGGCGTACTCGGCATGGTGCGCCAGTGGCAGGCACTGTTCTTTGAAGGCCGGTATTCCAACACCACGCTCAAGCGGAAGACGGATTTTGCAAAGCTTGCGGACGCGTTCGGGGCAAAAGGCTGCAGGGCGACCACCCGCGAGGAATTCGACCGCTGTATTGATGCGGCATTCCGGGAGAATACGCCCACGCTCATTGACTGTGTCATAGACTGCGACGAACGCGTCTTGCCGATGATCCCCCCCAACCGGGGAATCAACGATATCATCTTACGGTAACGGAAGGAAGGGCAATATGGATAGGCAGCAATTTGTGATTTCTTTGCTGGTGGCGAATCATTTTGGCGTACTGACGCGGGTTTCTGCGCTGTTTGCAAGGCGCGGCTTCAATATAGACAGTATCACTGCAGGCGTGACCGAGGACTCTGAATATTCCAGATTGACCATTGTCGCCCAGGGCGACGACTACATTAAGGAGCAGATCGTCAAGCAGCTTCAAAAGCTTGAGGACGTACGTCTGGTGCAGTTAATGAACCCGGGCCAGACGGTGCAGCGAGAGCTGATGATTATTAAGGTGAAGTTAGCACCCGGCAAGCTTTCCGAGCTTGTGGAAGCCGCGAACACCTATCGTGCAAATGTTATAGACCTTTCGCCCGATTCACTGTTGATCGAAATTACGGGCGAACCCGGAAAGCTCAACGCTTTTTTAGAATATTTCAAGTCCTACGGCATAGTGGAAATGTCCCGCACCGGCCCTTCCGCCATGGGCAGAAGCAATTACTGCCTCATCGACGGTTAAAAGACAGGTACGGAGCACGATAAAAAAAAGTATTTGGAGGATGAAAACAATGGCAACGATGTACTACGAAAAGGACTGCGACCTGAACCTCTTGAGCGGCAAGACCGTTGCGGTGATCGGCTACGGAAGCCAGGGCCATGCACACGCGCTCAACTTAAAGGACAGCGGCGTGAACGTCGTCGTCGGCCTGTATGAAGGCTCCAAATCCGCAGAAGCGGCCCGGGAAGCGGGGTTAACCGTGAAAGTGACGGCGGAGGCCGTTCGTGAAGCGGACGTCATTATGATACTCGTCAACGACGAAAAGCAGGCCGCTCTCTACAAGAATGACATTGCGCCCAACCTGAAATCCGGCGCTGCGCTGGCGTTCGCGCATGGTTTCAACATTCATTATGGTCAGGTCGTTCCGCCCAAGGATGTGGACGTCATCATGATCGCCCCCAAGGGCCCAGGCCACACGGTACGCAGCCAGTATAACGAGGGCAAGGGTGTCCCCTGCCTCATCGCGGTGCACCAGGACGCTACCGGCAAGGCGCGTGAAGTTGCGCTCGCATACGCAATGGGTATCGGCGGCGCGCGCGGCGGTATATTGGAAACCACATTCCGCGAAGAAACCGAGACCGATCTCTTTGGCGAGCAGGCCGTGCTGTGCGGCGGCGTGACGGAGCTGATCAAGGCGGGCTTTGATACGTTGGTGGAAGCCGGATACCAGCCGGAAAACGCCTACTTTGAGTGCCTGCATGAGATGAAGCTCATCATCGATCTCGTGGTAAAGGGTGGCCTTTCCTACATGCGCTACTCCATCAGCGATACCGCAGAATATGGCGACTACCAGACAGGCAGGCGCATCATCACCGAAGAAACCCGCAAGGAAATGAAGAAGGTGCTCCACGAAATCCAGGACGGCACGTTCGCCCGCAACTGGATTTTGGAGAACCAAGCCAACCGGCCGCACTTCAACGCAGTCCGCAGGCAGGAGAGCAACCTGCTCATTGAAAAGACCGGTGCGGAACTGCGCAAAATGATGAGCTGGCAGAAAGCGGAGAAATATGAGAAGTGACGCGGTAAAAGACGGAGTAGCCCGCGCCCCGCACCGTTCGCTGTTAAAGGCGACGGGGCTGACGGATAAACAAATCAGAAAGCCCATGATCGGCATCGTGAATTCGTTCAACGAGGTCGTGCCGGGGCATATCCACCTGCAGCAGATCGCCCGGGCGGTAAAGGACGGCGTGCTTACTGCTGGCGGCACGCCGGTGGAGTTCAACACAATCGCCGTTTGCGACGGCATTGCAATGGGGCATGAGGGAATGAAGTATTCACTCGCCTCCCGCGAACTGATTGCGGATACGGTGGAGTGTATGACCCGTGCACACTGCTTTGATGCGCTGGTATTCATACCCAACTGCGATAAAGTGGTGCCCGGCATGCTGATGGCGGCTGCAAGATTGAACCTTCCCTCCATTTTCGTTTCGGGTGGGCCCATGCTTTCCCTGCCCGGGCGGGACGGCAAAAATCTGGACCTCAACAGCGTGTTTGAGGCCGTGGGCGCAATCAACGCTGGGAAAATGGAAGAAACGGAGCTCTCCTATTACGAGGACAACGCCTGCCCCGGCTGCGGCTCCTGCTCCGGCATGTTCACCGCGAATTCCATGAACTGTCTCTCTGAGGCAATTGGCATCGCGCTCCCCGGCAACGGCACAATACCCGCCGTGTTTGCGCAAAGGCTACGCCTTGCAAAGGCAGCGGGCGAGCAGATTATGTACCTGCTTCAGGAAAATATCCGCGCGCTTGATATCCTCACCCCCGCCGCGTTTGAAAACGCGCTGTGCGTGGACATGGCGCTGGGCTGCTCTACCAATACGGTGCTGCACCTGCCGGCAATCGCACACGAAGCCAAAGTGGATCTATCCCTAAAGCGCATCAACGAGATCAACGCGCGTGTTCCCAATCTCTGCAAATTGGCCCCTGCCGGCCACCACCACATGCAGGACCTGAACGATGCGGGCGGTGTATACGGCGTGATGAGTGAACTGCTGCGCGGTGGCCTAATTGACGGAACGCTTATGACTGTTACCGGCAGGACCGTGCAGGAAAATCTGAAAAACGCGAAGGTGTATGACCGCAGCGTCATCCGCAGCCTGGAGGAGCCTTACTCCCCCACCGGCGGTATCGCTATCCTGTTTGGCTCCTTGGCTCCCAAAGGCGCGGTGGTTAAAAAGAGCGCGGTAGCGCCGGAAATGCTTGTTCACAAGGGACCGGCGCGCGTATTCAACTGTGAAGACGAGGCGATCGCCGCCATTATGGGCAACAAAATCGTTCCCGGCGACGTCGTAGTCATCCGCTACGAAGGCCCCTCCGGCGGCCCCGGCATGCGCGAAATGCTCTCCCCCACCTCCGTCATCGCGGGCATGGGGCTGGATAAAGAGGTCGCGCTCATCACGGACGGGCGCTTCTCTGGCGCGACCCGGGGTGCTGCCATCGGCCACATCTCCCCGGAAGCGGCACTCGGCGGCCCCATCGCCTATGTAAAGGAGGGCGATACCGTCTCCATCGATATTCCGAACTACAAGCTCGATCTTCTAATCTCTGAAGAAGAGTGGAAGCGTCGCCAGGAGACCATGGAGTATCAAAAGGAACAAAACGTCACCGGATACATCAAGCGGTATGCGCGCTCTGTCTCCTCCGCGGAACGGGGAGCAATCGTTGAATAACCAAAAATAAAGAAAGGAGGATGCTTTATGGAACAGTCGATTCGCATATTCGACACAACGCTGCGTGACGGCGAACAATCCCCGGGCTGCAGCATGGATTTACGTGAAAAATTGGAGGTAGCCAAGCAGCTTGAACGTCTGAAAGTAGACGTCATTGAAGCGGGCTTTGCAATTTCCTCCCCGGGCGATTTTGAATCCGTCAGCCGCGTTGCCGCAACCGTAAAGGATTGCATGGTGGGCTCCCTGTCCCGCGCGCTCACAAAGGACATCGATGCGGCATATGAAGCGGTACGCCATGCAGAGGCCCCGCTCATCCATACGTTTTTATCCACTTCCCCTGTGCATATGCACTATAAGCTGAAAATGACGCCGGAGCAGGTCCTGACGCGTACGGCAGAAGCGGTAAAATACGCACGCAGCAAATGCCCGTATGTGGAGTTTAGCGCCGAGGACGCAACGCGGAGCGAGCCGGAATTTTTGAAGCGCATCGTTGAAACCGCAATCGAAAATGGCGCAAGCTTCATCAACATTCCGGATACCGTTGGCTACGCAGTGCCCGAACAAATGGCGGAGCTCATTCGCTACCTGAAGGAAAACGTCTATAACGTGGACCGTGCGGTACTCTCCGTGCACTGCCACAACGACCTGGGCATGGCGGTTGCAAATTCCATTGCGGCCATTGCTGCCGGCGCTGGGCAGATCGAATGCACCATCAACGGCCTGGGCGAGCGCGCGGGCAATGCGGCGCTTGAAGAGATCGTGATGGCAATCAACACGAGAAAGGACTTCCTCAAAGCATCCTGCCGCGTGGATACCACCCAGATTTACCGGGCAAGCCGCCTGGTGTATGGCATCATCGGCATACCCGCCCCCATCAACAAGTCGATCGTCGGCGCGAACGCGTTTGCACACGAAAGCGGCATCCATCAGCACGGCGTGATGGCCGAGCGCACCACATATGAGATTATGACGCCAGAGTCCATCGGCCTTTCCAAAAACAAGATGGTACTGGGCAAGCACAGCGGGCGGCACGCGTTTGCGGACCGCGTATCGGAGCTGGGCTACAAGCTCAGCGACGATGAGATCAACAAGTTCTTTGAGGAATTCAAGCGCCTGTGCGACCGTAAGAAGACCGTGACCGATAGCGACATCGAAGCGCTCATCGGCAGCAGGATACTGTCAAACGGCGGCATTTATAAACTGCTTCGGTTTGATCTGCAGTCCGGCAATAAGGTCAAATCTACCTGCGTGGTACAGCTGGAGAAGGATGGCACAATTCTGGAGGACGTAGCTTTGGGCGACGGGCCGATTGATGCCGCCTACAACGCCATCGACAAGCTGGTGGAAGCCCCTGCGCATAAGCTGGAGGATTACTCCATCCACTCCATTTCAGAAGGCGAGGACGCGCTGGGCGAGGTTGTCGTAAAGCTCAAGGCGGGAACGCAGCTCATCACCGGCAGGGGCCTGTCGGTGGATATTATGGAAGCGAGCCTACTTGCCTACATCAACGGCGTAAACAAAATGCTTGAAATGGGTAACCGCTATGAAGAAGCTGGAGATTCTTGATACCACGCTGCGCGACGGCGCGCAGGCGGAAGGCGTATCCTTCACCGTCTCCGACAAGCTGATGGTGGTGGAAACGCTCGATGCCTTCGGCGTGCAGTATATCGAGGCGGGAAATCCCGGCTCCAACCCCAAGGATATGGAGTTCTTTGAACAAGCTGCCTCGTTAAAGCTCCAAAACGCGAGACTTGTGGCATTCGGCAGCACGCGGCGCAAGGGCATCACGCCCAGAGAGGATAAGAACGTTGTCTCCCTCCTGCAGGCCAACACACCCTGCGTCTCCATATTCGGCAAGTCCTGGGATCTCCATGTTACAGAAATTCTCAAAGCCACGCTCGAAGAAAACCTTGCCTGCGTGGAGGATACGCTCCGCTTCTTCAAGGAAAATGGCAAAGAGGTTATATTCGACGCAGAGCACTTTTTTGATGGATACATAGCCAACCCCGAGTATGCGCTTGCGGTACTCGCCGCGGCGCAGCAGGGTGGCGCCGACGTACTCTGTCTATGCGATACCAATGGCGGCATGCAGCCGATGCAGCTGTATAAAACCGTGAAGCTCGTCTCTGATCGGTTTCCCAATATGCGCATCGGCATCCACTGCCACAACGACGCTGGCTGCGCGGTGGCGAACTCTCTGCTTGCCGTGGAAGCGGGCGCTGTCCATGTGCAGGGTACGTTTACAGGCATTGGGGAACGCTGCGGCAACGCGGATTTGAGCGTCATCATCCCAGATCTGCAGCTAAAAAGCGGGTACGACTGCGCAAACGGCAATCTGGAAGGCCTGAAGAAGTCCTCCGCCCGCATTGCGGAGATCGCAAACCTTGTGGTGCCCAATAACAAGCCCTATGTCGGCGAAAGCGCGTTTGCGCACAAGGGCGGTATGCATATTGACGGGGTAGACAAGGTTTCCCACTCCTTTGAGCACGTCAGTCCTGCGGCTGTGGGCAATCACCGGCGTTTCCTACTTTCCGAGGTTTCCGGCAAGAAGGCAATCCTCCTGAAAATGAAGGATATCGCACCGCAGCTTACCAAGGACAGCCCCGAAACGGGCGCTATTCTCGAACGGTTGAAAGAATTGGAGCATAAGGGCTACCAATTTGAAGCCGCTGATGCAAGCTTTGAACTAATGGTACAGCGGGTGCTGGGGACATTCACCCCGCACTTTACACTTTCCATGTACAAAACCAGCGGGGAATTCCCGCTTTCTGACGGCAACATGTCCTCCAACGCGATGGTGAAAATCATTGTGGGAGGCAGCGACGAAATCGCGGCTGCCATGGGCAACGGCCCCGTACACGCCCTGGACCTTGCGTTAAGAAAGGCGCTGTGTGTGTTCTACCCCGTGCTTTCGGACGTATATCTGGTGGACTACAAGGTGCGCGTGCTGGAGACCGGCCAGGCCACGGGCTCGCAGGTCCGTGTTTTAATCGAAAGCACGGATGGTAAAAGCAAATGGACGACTGTGGGAGCCTCCACCGACATCATAGAAGCGAGCTTCGAGGCACTGGTGGATTCCCTTGAGTACAAACTTTTTATGGAGAATATGTAGTATGGGAATGACGATGACACAGAAAATCCTTGCCGCGCACTGCGGCAAGGAACGCGTTACGGCAGGCGAGATCATCATGGCCGATCTTGATCTTGTACTGGGCAACGACATCACCGCCCCCGTCGCGGTCGGCGAATTTGACAAAGCTGGCAAACAGGAAGTGTTCGACAAGAACAAGATTGCGCTCGTGATGGACCACTTCACGCCCAATAAGGACATCAAGGCGGCGGAGCAGTGCAAGCGCGTGCGTGAGTTCGCGTGGGAAAAGGGCATTGTCCATTTTTACGACGTTGGCGAAATGGGCGTGGAGCATGCGCTGCTTCCGGAAAAAGGCCTCGTTGTGCCGGGCGATCTTGTAATAGGCGCGGACAGCCACACCTGCACGTACGGCGCGTTGGGCAGCTTTTCTACCGGCGTAGGTTCCACGGACATGGCTGCGGGCATGGCGACCGGCAAAGCCTGGCTCAAGGTGCCTTCCGCACTAAAATTCAACCTAACCGGCAAGCTCAATAAATGGGTCAGCGGCAAGGACCTCATTTTACATATCATCGGCATGATCGGCGTGGACGGAGCGCTATACAAATCCATGGAATTTACAGGCGAGGGCGTAAAATCCCTTTCCATGAGCGACCGGTTCTGTATTGCCAATATGGCGATCGAAGCGGGCGCGAAGAACGGTATCTTCCCCGTGGACGAAGAAACGCTTGCTTATGTAAAAGCGCACGGCAGCAAGGAACCCCGCGTATTTCAAGCCGACCCAGACGCCGAATATGAAAAAGTTTACGAGATTGATCTTTCCAAAATCGAGCAGACGGTCTCCTTCCCCCATCTGCCCGAAAACGCGCGCACATTCAAGGATATCCCGGAAGTGCGCATCGACCAAGCCGTGATCGGCTCCTGTACCAACGGCAGGCTGGAAGACCTTGTTTTGGCTGCTGAAGTATTAAAGGGCAAGAAGGTTGCAAAGCATGTGCGCACCCTTATCATCCCCGCGACGCAGAAGATTTACTTGGACGCCATGGAAATGGGCCTCTTAAAGATATTCATAGAGGCCGGATGCGTCGTTTCCACGCCGACATGCGGGCCGTGCCTTGGCGGGCATATGGGCATACTCGCAAAAGGCGAGCGCTGTGTCGCCACCACCAACCGCAACTTTGTAGGCCGCATGGGGCACCCGGAAAGCGAAGTGTATCTGGCGAGCCCGGCAGTCGCCGCGGCTTCCGCCATCGCGGGCAAGCTCGCGCCGATGGTATAAAGGGGGGAACAGCAATGAAAATTCAGGGAAAAGTCATACGCTACCAGGACAATGTGGATACGGACGTTATCATCCCCGCGCGCTACCTTAATACAGCGGACGCGAAGGAGCTTGCCTCACACTGCATGGAAGACCTTGACGCAACATTCGTCAAGCGCGTACAGAAGGGCGATATCATCGTGGCGGGCAACAACTTTGGCTGCGGCTCCTCGCGCGAGCATGCGCCGCTTGCCATCAAGGAAAGCGGCATCGCGTGCGTGGTGGCAAAAAGCTTCGCGCGCATATTCTACCGCAACGCCATCAACATCGGTCTGCCTATCATCGAGTGCGATACGCAGATCGACGAGGCGGATACCATAGAGATCGATTTTGACAGTGGCAAGCTTAGAAACCTCACCAAGAACACGGAAGCCTCCTTCGCCCCCTTCCCGCCGTTCCTGCAGAACATCATCTCATCGGGCGGCTTATTGAGCGCCATCAGCGGAGGCAAGCTATGAACTATAACATCGCGGTCATCGCGGGCGACGGCATCGGGCCGGAAATCGTCTCCTCCGCCATTGAGGTGTTAAATAAGATTGGCGCTCGTTTTGGACACACGTTTTCCTTTACGCAGGTCGCAGCAGGCGGCAACGCTATAGACAAATACGGCACTCCCCTTCCTAAGGAAACCGTGGATATCTGCCTAGCGAGTGACAGCGTGCTTTTGGGCGCGGTGGGCGGCCCCAAATGGGATACGCTGCCCGGACACTTGCGGCCGGAAAAGGCGCTTTTGGGCGTAAGAAAAGCGCTGGGGCTTTATGCCAACATCCGCCCCGCGCGTCTTCTCCCGGAATTGAAATCCGCCTGCCCATTGCGCGAGGCGGTAGCGGAAGCCGGGTTCGATATGGTGATTATTCGCGAACTGACCGGCGGTATGTACTTTGGTGAAAACGGCAGGCGCAACGGGCCCTACGGCCCGGAAGCGTTTGACACCGAATGCTACAGCGAGATGGAAGTGGAGCGCATCGGCCGGATCGGGTTTGAGATGGCGCAAAAGCGCGGCAAGAAGCTCATCAGCATCGACAAAGCCAACGTATTGGAAAGCTCTCGTCTCTGGCGCGAAGTCATTCATCGGATGGCCATGGAGTATCCGGGCGTACAGCTTTCCGACATGCTGGTGGACAACGCCGCCATACAGCTTTTCAAAAACCCTTCGCAGTTTGACGTGGTGGTGACAAGCAACATGTTTGGCGATATCCTCTCCGACGAAGCCTCGCAGATCACGGGCTCCATCGGCCTGCTCCCCTCCGCATCTTTAGGGGAAGGCAAGCGCGGCCTGTATGAACCCATTCACGGCTCTGCGCCCGATATCGCGGGAACCGGCAATGCCAACCCCATCGCCACTGTACTTTCTGCCGCCATGATGCTCCGCTGGTCGTTTGATTTGGAAGAAGAGGCAGCGTGCATCGAAAACGCCGTTTCCGCCGTGCTCCAGGCCGGATACCGCACCGCGGATATCGCAGCGGGTGGACCAAGCGTTGATTGCAGGGAAATGACGGAGCGGATATTGGAAAGGATATAATACAGTCAATTTTGATAAGTTAGCTCCAAACTTATGGAATGCCTTAAAATTTGGCAAAGAATTAAACAGTGGAATGGGCTTGTCGTTTACGTTAAGTAGACGCCAAGCCCGTTTTTACTGAAAGAGAAATAAAGATCGTTAGTTTCCGTTTAGAGAACAAATTTTCTACACAATATATTGTGGTTATTATTCACTGCTCATACCATATATGCTATTATGTTTCCGGCATGGTTGGTAATATTTTCTTTTTGGAGGAAGAATGGTCTATGAGCAAACGTGTATCTGTTATTAGAGAGAACTCATCCGGTAGAAATACTGGGTTTCATGACAATTGCACAGGTCGCAACATGACTCGTTCTCAATTCGTACAGCAAATTCAGAATGGGAATTACGAAAACTACCATGTGCGAAACATTAATGGACTATCGACACCCGTATCCAACCCTGATGGAAGCAGCAGGAATAACTTAGGCTAAAGCTACTCCAACCATGCCTTGCCCAACACGACTATTCTGTTTATAGGGGGTACCTTCATGATTAATACCTGTTTTGTAATAATGCCCATAGGTACACAATCTTTTAATGGCGTAGTTGTTACTGAAGAACAGCTCAGAGAGCGTTACAATTATATAATTCGTGAGGCTGTTTTAAAAGCCGATCCTAGCTTAGAGGTTCTACGTGCAGATGAAGAGCTAAATCCGGGATGTATTACAAATGACATTTTAACAAAGCTCATGCACTCAAAATATGTTATTGCCGATATTACCTACCCTAATCCAAATGTTTTCTATGAACTGGGTATTAGGCACGCAATAAAAACCGGTACAATATTGATTAAAGAAAAAGCACAAGCACAAGTTCCGTTCGATATTTCACATCTTAGGTATATTGAATATGGAATAAACCCTGCTGGTATGCATCAGTTGTCCGAAGAATTTAAAAAGAGATTTGACTACTTCAATGCACACCCAGTCAAACCAGATAACCAATTTCTTGAGTTGTCTGAGTTTACCAGATATCGCCCACTTAATTATGCCAAAGAATCATATGATAGTCCTGGAAAATTATTTGGAGCACTATTTAGCCTTGCAATGAAGAACCAAGGTTTATTAAATACCTTTACTGATGAGGAAAGTTCGGACATGCAGAAGCAACAAGCCGCTATACAATTACTATTAAGTGATCCTGAACAACTTCCTCTCATTGCAGAAGGTTTAATGAGTCTTAAGAATGCAGCCGAATCAAAATAAAAAAGCATCCAGTACTTAGGAAAAATTGCAAACCTTAGCGCTGCAATAGCCGTTCTTAAGGAAGGGGTGTGGGGAAACGCAGTTTCCCCCACATGAAAAAAATATTCGTCGGCGCTGAAAGCGCCGATACCTTAAAGGAGCGGCAAACTGCCGCAAGTCGCGGCAGATTTGCTCTTTCAGTTCAGCATGGCCGTACCGCGTCGGCGCGAACGCCTTCCTTGTACGGCTTGCTTCACTGGGCCTCCGTTTCGCTTCATCGCCCACAGGGCGCGCTCAACTTCGGCCT
>JAEYSE010000014.1 GCA_023435025.1 Bacillota bacterium | reverse complement strand
TCCTCCTCGGAAACAAGGTATGGCTCGGACGTTGCGACCACCGCACGGTCTATCAAAAGCGGCGCGGCGAGGAGCAGCGCCGCCAGGATCAGCCACAGCCACGGTTTCCTGCGCTTTCTATTCGGCTTGTCCTTTTTCACGCAATACCTCCTTATTACACAATATCCAAAGCATACCATAATAGGAAACGGAGGGGGTTAAAGAAACTGTAAACAAAGCGTCGCTGCGTATCAATGCTGCACCGGCTCCAGCCGGTAGAGGTCGGTCCGGCGGTTGCGTCGAACAGGGATGCTGCTTCTCATTTCCTCCAGCATGCCGATGTCTAGCTCCACCACCGCAACCTCCTCGCTTTCGTCGCAGGAATAGAGCACCGCGCCGTCCGGTGTGGCGACAAGCGAATGCCCATATGCGGAAGCTGATTGCGCCGGGGAGACCGCAGCCACAAAAAGCTGGTTATCCAGTGCCCGCGCCCGCAGCAATAGTTCCCAGTGGCGCGGCCCGGTGGTGCGGGAAAACGCGGCGGGCAGCGCTATTAGGTCCGCGTCCTGCTGCATGATGAGCCGCGCCCATTCCGGAAACCGGATATCGTAACAGATGGAGACGCCGGTTTTTAGGGGTGCGTCCAGTATCAGCGGGTATCCGTTTCCCGGAGCGATGGTCTCCGACTCCATAAAGCGGAATTTTCCCGGGATATCGATATCAAACAAATGCGCTTTGCGGTATTTCCCCATATACGTTCCGTCCGATGAAAACGACATACTGGTATTGTAGAGCCTGCCTTCATACAGCTCCGGTACGGAGCCGCCGATGATAAATAAGCCTGTTTCCTTTGCGGCTTCTGAAAGCAGCGCCGCGCTTTCCCCGCCAGGGCAGGGCTCAGAAGCTTCCCGGAACAGATTTGGAACATAAGCGATAGAGAACATCTCGGGCAATATGGCAAGCTTGGCTCCCTTGTCCGCCGCGCGGAACAAGGCTTCTTTTGCGCGTGTAAGGTTTTGTTCTTTCTCTTGTGTTACGGTGATCTGGCACAGCGCAAGCTTCATCCCGTTCGCCTCCCATCTAAAAATACTGCCAAAGTCTATGCTGACCTTGGCAGTGAAATATTATAAAACCTCCAGCACCCGCCGGGGCATATCCGCAATTCCGCACACTGCGGTATGCAGCACGGGCTTTTCAAAAAGCTCCGTTATGGCTTTGGGCACGGCGGTGCCGGTTAACTCGCTCAGCCGTGCTGCGTTTTTAAAATCATCGTCCGACGGCGCTTCAAACGCCTGCAGTACGTCGGATGCAAACTTATAAGGGCTGGCTGTGGAAAGCAGCACGGTATGCGCGTCAACCCCGGTTGATTTTTCGCGCCGTTCCAGTATGGTCTGCGCCACGGCGGTATGCGGGTCCATCAGGTAGCCGGTCTGTTCATAGCAGGCACGTATAGTGGAAAGCGTATCTTCTTCATCGCACCAGTCCGCGTCAAACAGGCTGCCGAGCTTTTCCGCCACCGCGCGGCCGACGTCGTAACGGCCTTCCGTTTGCAGAGAGGACATCCATTGCTGAACTTTGGCGTTGTCCCTATCGGCCGCCTCGAACAGCAGTCGTTCCAGGTTGGAGGAGACCAAAATATCGATGGAGCAGGACATGCTTTTGTAGAACGGCCTGCGGCTGTCGTATTCCCCTTTGTGGAAAAAGTCCGTCAGAACGTTATTCCGGTTGGAAGCGCATATGAACCTGTTAACTGGCAGCCCCATGCGCATGGCATAGTAGCCCGCTAAGATATCGCCGAAATTGCCGGTAGGCACGCAGAAATTGATCTTGTCGCCCAGCTTTATTTTTCCCAACCCGCAAAGCTCGAGGTAGGAGGCGTAGTAGTAGGCGATCTGCGGGAGCAGCCTTCCAAAATTGATGGAATTCGCGGAAGAAAGGCGGTATCCCTTTTCTGCAGCTTTTTTTATTACGTCCTCGTCCCGGAATATTTTCTTTAAGGCGGTCTGCGTGTCGTCAAAGTTTCCTTCTACGCCGCATACATGGGTGTTGTTGCCTTCCTGCGTAGTCATCTGCAATAGCTGCGCGTGGCTCACGCCCCCATGCGGGTAAAACACCTGAACCTTTGTACCGGGTACGTCGCAAAATCCGGCGAGCGCGGCCTTTCCCGTATCGCCTGAGGTGGCGACGAGTATATACACCTGCTTGTCTTCGCCCGTTTGCTTTAGGGAGTCCCGCATCAGGTACGGCAGCGTCTGCAGTGCCATATCCTTAAAGGCAAGCGTTGGCCCGTGCCAAAGCTCCAGCACGCTTTCGCTCTTCGTAAGCGGTACGGTGGGCGCGATGGACGGGGTATCGAACTTACTTGAGTACGCTAAGGAAAGGTACCCTTTGAGCGTTTCTTCCGGCGTATCCAGGTATTCGCGCATCACGGCGAATGCGATTGCGCGGTAATCCCCACGATGCGCCAAGAGGGCGTCTACCGGCAGAGAGGGGAATGTTTCGGGCACATACAGCCCGCCCAGCGGGCAGATACCCTGCACAATCGCTCTTGCGGCAGAAACAGGCGCGCCACCCCGGGTGCTGACGTATTGCATATGGCCTCCTTGTTTTAAAAAAGCTGCCCCCCGCGGCTTTTTTGCCGGGATGGGGCAGCCTCAAATCAATCTTGCGGTTTTATAATATGAATTCCTTTAAAAATTCCGGTATGTTATCGGGTTTGCCGCTGATGCTGATTGTGATGGTCAAAGAACAATCCTCGGCGAATTTCTTCAGGTGTTCGAACAGACCTTCAAGCGTAGCCAAATCGTGGTGGACGATTTTCAAAAAGCCGTCAATGAACAGGTGTTCTAAGTCAAAATCCTGCGCGGCGATCCCGCACAAGAACCCATAAAACATTTTCGGGCCGTCTATTTCAAACCGAGATGCGTCCACAAAACGGATTTCCCGCGTCAGATCGAACATGTACCGGCTGTCATCATCAATGAATACGACACTTCCTTTTCCGTCTTTCGAGGCGGAATTGGCCATTTCGATGATGCGCTTGGTCTTCCCTGCACCCTTTTCGCCGAAGATGACTCGTATCAAGGTAAACCCCTCCTTTAGATTTGATCTTGATTTTATTATACCCAAACGGAAAAGGGGGGGCAAGTGAAATTAGCGTGACTTTCTGTGGCGCGAAAAATATCGAATTTTTGTACCTCGTGGGGACCCTGTTGCGGGTGATCGAATGGATGCGGGTTCCGCAAACCGCGAAAACCGCGTATACTAAAGCAGTCGATTGAAGAAAGAGGGTGCGCGTATGCCATTTTCCTATCTTTGCCCCGAATGGACGGAGGAACTGAAAAAAGGGCTGCAGGACATACCAGTACGCGGAGGGGGCGTGAACGCGTCCGTTAATTTCCGCCATATGGGCGTGCTTGGCGGCGGGCAAAAATACCTGTATGTCAATTTTCATAATGGCATGGCAAACAGGGTGGAGGCGGGGGAGGGCGCGGGCCCTGCGGCGGAGTTTGTGATTACGGGCGCATACCCCACGTTTGCCCAGGTGCTAAGCGGCAACCTGGAGGCGGGGCGCGCGTTGCAAAGCGGCAGGCTGCGCTTTCAGGGGAACATGCTGCGCGCCATGCGGCTTACCCCCGTGATCGACGGGCTGATTATCGCAGTCAGGAGTATTCCGACGGAATTTTAACTGCGCCACTGACAAAATCCATCCTGGTCGGGTATTATTAGCATAGGAGAGGCCAAAAGGAGGAGTAATATGCAGGATAAGGTCAAAAAGCTCTGCTCTGTGCGGGATGACGCGGAGGCGGGGCTGATTACGGGTTTGCTCGAACAGGAGGGTATCCCGCACGGGCTCAGGCACGGAGGGGCGGGTTCGGTATATGTAAGCGCCTCCATTTATGGTGTGGATATTCTGGTGGCCGAATCCGATTATGAGCGAGCGCAAACGCTGCTTGAGGGCATATTTACCCCGATCGACGAGGAAACGCTTGCGCGTTTAGCGGAAGAAGCGGAGCAGCCGGAGGCAGAACCCGAAGAGTAATGTGAAATAAAACTTGCATGCCAAGACGGTATGCAAGTTTTTTCGTTTTATTGCTGCTATATTTAATGGCGGAACAATCTTAACCCCGTAAACGCCATCACGATGTTGTACTTGTTACACGTGGCGATGACCTGATCGTCCCGTATGGAGCCGCCGGGCTGGGCGATGAAGCATACTCCGCTGCGCACCGCACGGGAGATATTATCCCCAAAGGGGAAGAACGCGTCGCTTGAGAGAGAGACTTCCCGGAATTGATTGAGCCATGCGTGCTTCTCGGCCAGAGTCAGCCGCTCGGGCCTCTTTACAAAGCATTCCGGCCAGGCGGCGTCACGCAGCACGTCCTCGCTCTCCTCCTCGGAAAGGTAAAGGTCTATGGCGTTGTCCCGCGCGGGGCGGGCGAGGCCGCTCACAAAGGGCAAGGAAAGCACCTTGGGGTGCTGCCGCAAATGCCAGAAATCCGCTTTGTTGCCCGCAAGCCGCGTGCAGTGGATGCGGGATTGCTGGCCCGCGCCCACGCCTATGGCCTGGCCGTTTTCCGCGTAGCAGACAGAGTTTGACTGTGTGTATTTGAGCACGATCATACTCAGCAGCAGGTCGCGCACTGCAAAAGCGGGCAGTTCCTTGTTCTGGGTCACAATATTATCTAAAAGCTCCGGCGTGATGCGGGCATCGTTTCTGCCCTGGGTAAATGTCATGCCAAAAATGTCGCGTGTTTCAACGGCTGGCGGGGTATAACTTTTTTCCATCTCCAGTATGAGGTACGCGCCCTTGCGCTTTTTCTTTAAAAGCTCCAGCGCCTCCGGCTCATAGCCGGGAGCGATGATGCCGTCGGATACCTCCTGCGCGATATAGCGGGCGGTGCAGGCGTCGCAAGGTTCGCTCAACGCGATAAAATCTCCAAAGGACGAAAGCCGGTCCGCACCCCGCGCGCGGATGTACGCGCAGCAAATGGGAGAGAGCGTCTCTTCACTTTCCACAAAGCACATCTGCCTGAGCGTGTTGGTAAGCGGGAGGCCCACCGCCGCGCCCGCCGGGCTGACATGCTTGAAGGAAGCGGCCGCGGGCAGGTTTAAAGCCGCGCGCAGTTCGCGCACCAGCTGCCAGCCGGCGAGTGCATCGAGCAAATTGATATAGCCGGGGCTGCCGTTTAGCACTTTCATCGGCAATTCGCCTTCCGGGACGCAGACGCTCGCGGGCTTCTGATTCGGGTTGCACCCGTATTTGAGGGAAAGCTCCATCTCATTTGCCTCCTTTATTTGTGCGCGTTGCGCAATTGTGTCAGGGGTATTCCGCCATGAAGCGGCAAAAAGCTGACGTAAAGGGAGATGCGGTTTTCTTGATCCAGGCTGTCCCATAGCGCGTCCGCAACCTGATCGATCGTACCTTCCGGCAACAGAACGGGCACGGGTTTGCCCGAGAATGTCCTGAGCGGATCAAAGCCTTCCTCATAGGTGTGGATGAAATGCCCGTTTCCTGCGGGGGCATCCGCGTACTCATAAAAATCCCGCAGACAGCCCATGGTGGCGGGGTCTTTTTTTAAAATGGAAATCTCATATTCCGCCCGGCCGGTTTTCATATCCAGCATGCCGCTGATGCGCGGCGTAAAATGGGGGGCGTCCGGCTCGTAACAGCGGGTGTTTAGCGCCGAGCGGAAACTGCCGCCGTTATTTATAAATGAGCAGATGGTGTCCGTCTGGTCTCCGTTGGTCACGATCCAATATTCCCCGCAGCGGCGGACCGGCGAGTACAGGATTAAGGAAGGATCGGTGACAAGCGCCGCGTCGTAGGCTCGGGCTATTATGCCGTCCTCGGTCTTCTCAAACACGCGGTTGCGGCTGTTGACGCTGCGCCCCATAATGAAATAAGAGGCCACCGCATACGCCCCGTCGGATGATGTGCCAAAAAGAATGCCTCTTCCGGGGTAGCGTCTGCCGGAAAGGTAGTCAGTCATTGCTGTCATCGCAGTTCCTCACGATATATGAACATTTACGCGGTTATAAAAATAATATTACACAAATTAACGAATATTATCAAGAATAAGTGCAATAACATTAGGATTAATATCGTTGCGATTTGCGAACTCGTTCTTGCAAGAGAATTTGATAGTGTTTTTTATATGAAAGTTTCGATTAGTGATTGCTTTCGTTTGGTGTTGTATGTTATTATATGCTTGCGGACAGAAAACAATCGTGGATAACCCCAGATGCGTCGTCCGTTCGACGAAAGCCGCACAGTTTACATGAATCTACGGCAGCTGTCACATCTATGATCGCAGGAGGAAACGTTATGAAGGCACGGTTGGTTCCTGTTTATTTTTCAGAAGCGAATGAAAGGGAACAAAAAGAGTTCCAGCAACAGATGGAGCGCCTGCATGGTTTCTATTCGGATGTGGCCGAGTTTCTCCCCCCGGTCTGCCTGGGCGAAAATCTGCCCGAAGCGGACGCGGTCTTGTTCCCGCAGCTCATATTTGCGGCTTTCCGGCACAACGATATTTTTCAAAATATCAAGCTTCCCATTGTAGTGCTCACTTCCCGCTTTGGTACGGTGGAAATGTGGGACTGGGAGATCGTGACCTACTTGCGGGATATTGGCTGTAACGTGTTCTCCCCTTATACCATCGAGCTTGCAAAGACCATACTGCGCGCTATCGCGGTGAAAAAGAGCCTCAAGGACGGCGCAAAGTTCCTCATGTTCCAGGATACGCCGGGCGAAGGCATGCAAGCGAACATTTTCAAGCGCTTTTACTGGTGGGAGCAGGAGAGCACGGATACTATGCAAGAAGTATTCGGCTTAAAGCTCATCTACCGCAGTTGGAAGGAACTCAACGACCGCGCACGCAGCATACCGGATGAAGAGGCTGCGAAGGTTTGTGCGGACTGGGACATCAACCAGGAAGGCGTTTGCCAAAAGAATTATTACAAAGCTGTCAAGGTCTATATGGCCGTGAAGGAAACCATAGAGGAAATCGGGGATATTGCGGGCGTCGGCTCCAATTGCCTGAACGAATCCTTCCACTGTGATACCACGCCCTGCCTTGCATGGAACATGCTCTTTGAGCGCGATAACATCATCTGGGCGTGTGAAGGGGATACGCTCACGCTTCTTTCCACCTATATTTTATATCGCTCCATGGAGCAACCCATCATGATGACCAACCTCTATCCCTTCCTGGTGGGCATGGCGGCTCTTGCGCATGAAAAGATCGACCATTTTCCGGATATTGCGGATCCTGACAATCACGCCCTTGGCGTGCACTGCGGCTATTTCGGCCTGGTGCCCCGCCAGTTCTGCAATGAATGGACCATGCGCCCCAAGGTTCTAGAAATCGTCAACGACAACGCCATCGTGCTAGACGGACGCCTACCGGTGGGACCTGTGACTCTTGCAAAAATATATCCCGGTTTTAAAAAGCTGTCTATCATCAAGGCTGAAATCGAGGATTATGTACAGTATCCCGGGTCGGATTGCCGCAACGGCGCTCTGATCCGCTATCAGGACGGCCATAAGGTAATGGACGCGTTAAGTTCCCACCATTCTCTGATTATCAGTGGCGACGTTACCCCGGCGCTTTTACAGCTTGCCAAAGTATTCGGTTGGGAAGCGAATGTGTTATAACTACAGATTAGTGCCCTTGGCGTGTGGCTGGTCCGGGACAGAGCATTGTTAGGGAATTGGCGGGCTGTCTATCGTTTGCTAGCGTTTTCTATTAGATGTTCTGATATCGCTTGACAATAGATCTGTGAACTGCTATGATGTGAACATAAAAGTAAATTAATAATGTAATATTTATGATGTAATCGATTACAAAATAATTTTTCTCTATCAAATTGGATCGAACTCAAACAAATAAACGTGTAATTTTCCAGATAAACGCGATCGCGGCGGCGGTTTCATTTGGTATCCTCGAAAAGCTTCCAGTGAGGTGTGTCATGGTAACAATTGCAGACGTTGCTCGGGAAGCCAAGGTATCCGTGGCAACGGTCTCCCGGGTGCTCAACAACAATTCACGGGTCATGCCGGAAACGACACAGCGGGTAGAGGCGGCGATTGAAAAGCTTTCTTACGAGCCGAATATATTGGCTCGTAACTTTCGGAAAAACGAAAGCCGTGTTATCCTCATCCTCGCACCCAATATTACAAATCCATATTATGCAAACATTCTGACCGGCATAGGCGCCGCGGCCAGAAGGCTCGGTTACAGCGTCATGATCTGCACCACAGGCGGGGAAAGCGCGCAGGAACTTGAATTCTTAAGTATGCTGGCGAAAAGGCGCGCGGATGGCGCAATATTGCTCTCCTCTGTCATGCAGAGTAGGGACCTCGAAAAATACGCAAGACAGCACCCGATCGTACAATGCTGTGAATACGAACCCGGGACAAAAATTGCTCATGTGGCGGTGGATAGCTACAAGGCAGCAAGGCGGGCTGTAGAATATCTTATCAAAACCGGACATACCCGCATTGCCACCATCAGCAGCATAAACGGCTATCCAAGCACTTGCATGCGTTTAAAAGGGTACTATGACGCGCTGCAGGAAGCAGGTATTCCTACGCGGGAAGATTACGTCCGGTATGGCAGCTTTGATTACAGCTTCCAGAGCGGCATGGTCGCAGCCCAAGGATTGCTTTCTATGGAACAGAAGCCCACGGCGATATTCTGTATCTCTGATATGCTCGCACTTGGGGCGATTAACGGCGCTCAGACAATGGGCCTAAACGTGCCCGAGGATGTTTCGGTACTGGGCTTTGACGATGTAGAACATGCCACCATGTTCCGCCCGCAGATTACCACCATGGCGCAGCCCTGCCACCAGCTTGGCGAATGCGCGGCGGAACTTTTATACGACCTGATGCGCGGGGAAGGCGCACAGCGGCTAGAGATCATGCTTCCATCCGAATTAAAGATAAGGGCTAGTACAAAAAACAACACAGGGGAGGGTGAGTATTGATGAGAAAGATTGGCGTCAGCTCTTTTGTATGGGTTTCCCCGTTTCAAATGGGAACGCTCAATCAGCTTGCCCATGCAAAATCCCTGGGTTTTGACATTTATGAAATCGCTGTTGAAGACCCCAATATGATTGTTGTCGAAGAAGTGCAACAGGAAGCCCTGCGCGTTGGTATCGAGGTGACTATCTGCGGTGCCTTCGGCGAAACAAGGGATATTTCAAGCCCGGTGGAAGCATACCGGAATGAAGGCATGGCATATATCCGTACGCTCATCGATATGGCCGCGGTGTGTAAGTCCCCCTATGTGGCTGGCCCCATGTATGCCGCAGTCGGAAGGGCCCGCCAGGCCACGCCGGAAGAGAAGAGGGAGCAGACTGTCTACGCCGTAGAAAACCTCAAGCGCATGGCGGAATATGCCGCAAAACGGAATGTGGCGCTCGCTCTGGAGCCGCTCAACCGCTTTGAGACGGATTTTATGAACACCGTGGAGCAAGGGCTGGAGCTTCTGCACCAGGTTGGCTTTGATAACGCCGGGTTCCTGCTGGACACGTTCCATATGAATATTGAAGAAAAATCGCTGCCCGCTGCCATCCGCATGGCAAAGGGTAAGATATTTGATTTCCACTCCTGCGCAAACGACAGGGGAACCCCGGGCGAGGATCATTTTGATTGGCACGCAATCGCTGCGGCGCTTGACGACGCCGGGTATCAGGGTCCGGTGGTTATCGAGAGCTTCACGCCGGAAATCAAAGAAATCGCAAAGGCGGTATCTCTCTGGCGGCCGCTCGCTAAGAGCCCGGACGCGCTCGCGCAAAAGGGCTGCGCGTTTTTGCGCAGCATTTTCTAAAAACCCTTAGGGAAGGGACACTTACCAGAATCAAAGCTTGGCCTTAGGCTAAGAAAAGTAAAAATCAATACAGGAGGAAAGAAACATGAAGAAACTTCTGGCCATCGTACTTTGCCTCGCCATGGTGCTCGGTGCCGTAGCATGCGCTGCTCCCGCCGCGCCCGCTGCACCCGCGGCGACCGAAGCGCCTGCAGCAGCAACCGAGGCTCCCGCGGCGCCCGAAGCGCCCGCCGCAGAAGAAGCTCCCCTCGTAGGCATTTCCGTACCCAATAACCCCACTGGCTGGGTTGCGGCTGTGCAGTGGTCCGCAAAGCAGACGGCCGACCAGCTTGGCCTCAACTATCGCCTCGTCGCCTCTGAAAACGCGAACGACCAGGCCAACCAGATCGATGAACTCATCAGCTTGGGCTGCAAGTACATCGTGCTCTTCCCCCAGAACGACGAACTCGCGGTTGCTGCACAGAAGATCATGGATGCGGGCATCGTGCTGGTCAACTTCGACCGTACGCTCGGTTCCACTGAGCCGAACTACTATGTAGCGGGCAGCAATCCCCAGATGGGTGTGCTCGGCGGTGAATACATCGTTGAGAAGCTTGGAGGCAAGGGCAAAGTCGTTATCATGAACATCCCCAACTACGGCGCAATCTTCACCGAGCGCGTAGACGGCTTCAAGTCTGTTGTTGCCAAAAACCCGGGTATCGAAATCCTGGGCGAGTATGCTTCCGACAACGGCGCGCCTGAAACGGTTCTCCCCGTTATGAGCGACGTTCTCACCAAGCATCCGGAGATCGACGCCATCTACTCCACCGACGATGAAATGTCCAAGGGCATCCTACAGGCTATTAAAGAAGCTGGCCGTACGGATATCAAGGTCATCACCGGCGGCGGTGGCGATAAGAGCTATTTCAAGATGATGGACGAATACCCTGACATCTGGGTCTCCTCTCAGACCTATCCTCCGTACATGATGGCGGATTGCGTCAAGATGGTGGACGGCCTCATCAACGGCAAGACCTATGAAGCAAAGACCATCATTCCGGCAGAGTGCGTAGACCGTACCAACTACAAAGATTACATGACCGCGCACGGCATTACCGAGGACGCTCCCTATTAATTGTAATCCAGCAACAAACATCCAATACGCCGGGCGGAGCATTTTGCTCCGCCCGGGACTACTCAAAGCTTCCCCTTAGGGCATGGGGGGCCGCAGAGAGGTTTCGGGGTTCTATCAATAGAGTTGATTTTTAGCCTTCGGGCAACGAACCCACTTCCCTGCAGGAAGCCCTACATTTACTCGAATCTGACGACAAAACGTCAGAGTTGCGGAAAAAAGTGCGTACGATACACTTTTGACCCACGGGAACCCGTTGATAAGGTCCGTAAGGTTGTTTCAACGGCCAATAAGCGAGGAGAGAACAGTTTATGGAATGCGCATTGAAGATGAGCAATATCGTCAAAAGCTATGGCGGTGTTCTCGTGCTTAAAAATGTGGACTTCGAGGTGCGTAAGGGCGAAATTCATGCGCTCCTTGGTGAAAACGGTGCCGGCAAAACCACTTTGATGAATATTCTGGGTGGGGTCACCCAAATGGACAGCGGCAATATCGCCCTCTTTGAGGAGAACGCGAGGATCAATTCCCCCGCGGAATCTCAGGCGCTGGGCGTTGCATTTATACATCAGGAGCTCAACGTTGTAAACGACCTGACCGTTTACGAAAACATGTTTCTTGGCTACGAACTCCGCAACAGGCTGGGTGGATTGGATGTCAAGCGTATGTGCGAGGAAACGCGTAGGGTGTTTGAACACATGCGTGTAAACATTGACCCCAGGGCGATGATGCGCGATCTGGAAACATCTTATAAGCAGATCGTGGAGATTGCAAAATCGGTCCTTCGTAATGCGCGCATCATCATCATGGATGAACCTACCACGTCGCTTACTCAATCGGAAACGGAAAATGTATTTGCCATCATGCGCGGGCTTACCAAGGAGCACGATGCGACCATCATATTCATTTCCCATAAACTCAATGAGGTCGTGGAGTTCTGCGATAGCTACACGGTGTTAAGAAACGGCGAAAAGGTGTCAGACGGTTATATCATGCAGGAGGACGGCACAAAGATCTCCCAGGCCGAAATCGCACGCATGATGGTTGGCCACGAAGTCTTGGGCGTGCAGGTCTACAAGCCCCATGAAATCGGGGAAGTGGTGCTCGAAATCAAGGATTTCTGCCTGGGTGACTGCGTGCGCAAAATGAATTTTTCGCTGCACAAGGGGGAAATCCTGGGCATTACCGGTCTTTTGGGCGATGGTAAGGAAGAACTGGTGCGCGCCATATTCGGTGATCTCCAGCACACCAGTGGACAGATCATCAAGGGTGGCAGGGAGATGAAGCACAAGCATCCCTCCCAGGCAAAAAGAGCAGGGTTCGGGTATCTGCCCTCTAACCGTAAGGAAAACGCGATTATCAAAGATCTATCCGTCCAGGCAAACATGACGATTGTCACGTTGGAAGAATGCACGAGTGGTACGACGTTGGTTCACAGAAAAGAGCAGAGGATTGCGGAAGATTATAAAAAGCGCCTTTCAATCAAGGTGGAAAACTTCGGTAACCTCATTACCAGCCTCTCGGGCGGCAACCAGCAAAAAGTTGTGCTTTCCAAATGGCTCAATGCCAAGCCCGACATCATGATACTAAGTAACCCCACGCAGGGCGTGGATGTTGGTGCGAAAAACGAGATTTACTCCCTGATCATGGATCTTGCCAAGGAAGGCATGAGTATCATCGTGACTTCCGGTGAGGTACAGGAAATATTAAAGCTCTGCGACAGGGCTCTTGTCATGTACCACGGAGAACTCAAAGGCGAACTTAACCGGCACGAGATTTCGGAGGAAGCAATCATGATCCTCTCCACCGGTGGGACCTTAGATTAACGAAGGAGACACAACTATGCCTATCATTAAGAACAGCAAATCCAATTTGATTTGGAAGAGATTCGTGAGCGAATACAGCATTGTCCTAGTTGCCGTCGCAATGGTGTTGATTGCAACGCTGCTTGAAGGTGAAACCTTCATGACCGGCAAAAACTTCATCAACATTCTGCGCAACAACTCGGTGCAAGGTATTATCGCGTTCGGCATGTCCTTCGTCATTATCTCCGGCAATATCGATCTGTCCGTTGGTTCACAGCTGGTTGTTGTCGGCATCGTATGCCTTGCGGTATTGAACGCTACGGGCAGCATCGTGTTGGCAATCCTGGCTGCCGTGGCCATGAGCTGCGTACTGTCCACCATCACCGGTCTAATCGTCACCAAGGGCCGGGTCCCTTCATTCATCGTGACACTGGGAATGCAGTATGTACTGCGCTCCGTTTCCATATTCGCAATGGATGCACGCGGCATAACCGGTGAAATCAAAGCGTTCCAGGATATTTCGAATTACAGCATCGGCGGTTGGCTGCCCATGCCCATCATCTACTTCGCAATCATGTTCGCCATCTACTTCTATCTTTCCAAGTATACGGTGCTTGGCCGCCGCATCTATGCAGTAGGCTCCAATGAGAAGGCGACGCGCCTCTCTGGCATCAATACTGATACCATCAAGATCATTTCCTTCATCCTACTCGGTATTGCGGTGGCAGTGGCTGCGGTGACGGAATCTTCCCGTATGAACTCCATCAACTCCACATCCTCCGGTACGTCCTATGAACTCAATGCAATCGCCATGGCGGTGGTTGGCGGCATTTCCATGCAGGGCGGCAAAGGAAATATGGTCGGTACCCTTTTCGGTATCTTTATACTCGGTATCATCAACAACATTCTGACCCTGGTTGGTATGAACGTATACCTAGTTAATGCGGTAAAGGGCGCGATCATTATATTCGCGGTTCTGCTCCAACGCAAAGACAGGGATTAATCTCCAAACAGCATATAGCTGTACAGGAGAGATTAGTATTTCCATTTGGAACGCTTTGCCGTTCCTGAATACCCCAATATAAACAAGGAGGGCATAAAAATGAAGGTTGGGATTGATAGTTACTGCTATCATAGGCTGTTTGGTGAGGTTTATGATTTCCAGGAAAGACCTGCAACTCTTAAGACCGTAGACGATTTCCTGAGCTTTGCAAAGGAACTGGATGTAGACGGTGTATCACTCGAAACCTGCTTCTTGCCCAGCCTGGAGGATGGTTACCTGAAGGAGCTTGGTGCAAAGATCAAGGAAATGGGCTTTGATGCGGTGTTCGCCTGGGGCCATCCCAATGGACTCGAGCGCGGCCTCAACCAGGAAGCGTTTGAAGAAATGAAGACGCTCATCCCCAAGACCCGTTTGCTAAATACGGACGTCATGCGCATCACCGGCTCCGCGTTTGATTGGCGGCACGAAAACCACCGCGACCATATCGCGCGCCTTGTGCCTCAGTACAAGGAAGCTGTCAAAATCGCAGAGGATCATGGCATAAAACTCGCGGCGGAAAACCACATTGACTTTACATCCGATGAAATGCTTGAAATCATTGAGAAGGTCGGCTCCCCCAACTTCGGCGTCAACTTTGATACGGGCAACTTCTTACGCTTGCTGGATGACCCCGTAGCGGGTATGGAAAAGCTTGCGCCTTACGTGTTCTCAACCCACATTAAAGACTTAAAACTCCATCCCACCGCACGCCCCACGGATTGGTACTTCTTCTGTGGTGTGCCTGTTGGCTTTGGAATGGTGGACAACTTGAAGGTTGCTGAACTTCTGAGCAAGGCCGGTTACAAGGGCTTCCTCGCCGTTGAAATCGACGCGCCGGCACCCGAATGGCTGGGTATGGAGCAGGAGGCAATCTCCATCTCCGTGAAAAACCTCAAGAAGATCGGCGCCCAGTTCAAATAAGGTACCGCAAACGGGAGGATAACCCATGAAAAAGAAAATCAATGTCGCCATGATAGGCGGCGGGTTTATGGGAAAGGCGCACAGCAACGCCTGGCTAAGGGTAAACGAGTTCTTCGATCCGGATTTTCAGCCTGTTTTGAAGGTCATCGCGGGCAACAAGTCCAACCTTGACGCATTCAAAGAGCGTTGGGGCTACGAAGAGGTTACATATGATTGGCGCACCATTATGGAGCGCGACGATATCGATGTTGTGGATATCGGCACGCCCACGTATGAACACAAGGAAATGGTCATCGCAGCAGCTAAGGCGGGCAAGCACATCGTTTGCGAAAAACCGTTTACGCTGACCTATGCTGATGCCAAGGAGATGCTCCAGGCCGTAAAGGATGCGGGCGTGGTGCATTATCTCAACCACAATTACCGCAGGGTTCCTGCTGTGGCCTATGCAAAGAAGCTCATTGACGACGGCCGTCTGGGCACCATATTCCACTGGCGCGGGGCATATTTGCAGGATTGGATCACGGACCCCAACTTCCCGCTTTCCTGGCAGCTAAGAAAAGAATGCGCAGGCGGGGGACCTCTATATGACCTGACCTCTCACGCCATGGACCTCGCGCGGTTTTTGATTGGTGAGCCGGAAGCAGTGACGGCAATCAACAAGACCATCATCAAAGAGCGGCCCCTGCCCGGCGTGGGCGCCACCGCATTTACCTCCGGTACGGGTACGGATACAAGCACCTATGCGCCCGTTACGGTGGATGATGCATCCTTCACCATTGCGGAGTTTAAAAACGGGACTTTAGGCAGTGTAGAAACCTCCCGCTTTGCAACCGGCCGCAAAAATTACAACACGTTTGAAGTCTACGGGAGCAAGGGTTCGCTGCGCTTTGACCTGGAGCGCATGAACGAGCTGGAGTTCCTGGATGCGACCGCCCCCGGGGCGGAGCAGGGGTTTAGGCGCGTGCTTGTGACGGAAGCGGATCACCCGTATCTGTCCGCCTGGTGGCCTTCCGGCCATATCATTGGCTACGAGCATACGTTTGTCAACGCCTTCTATGATTTTCTCCAAGCGGTTGCGGGTAAAGCACCCGTCACCCCGGATTTCAACGACGGCGCGCAGATCATCCGCATCCTGGAGGCCATCAAAAAGTCGTCCGACGAAGGCCGCAGGGTTGTGGTGGAAGAAATTCAATAGTATTCAAGGCATGGGGGTCGAGGGGGCCGGGGGCGAAGCCCTCGGCCCCTTCGGTATTATATAACATTAGGAGGGGCAACCATGGAGAAAAAGATACAAATCGGCGTCATCGGCTGCGGAAAAATCGCGCAGACTCGGCATCTGCCGGAGTATGCGGCGAACCCGGCGGTCAAACTTTACGGCCTATATGATCTGAACGCGGCGCGTACGGCCTCCTTGGCGGAGCAGTACGGCGCAAAGGCGTTTGCATCGTACCAGGAGCTGCTCGACGATCCCGCGATCGACGCGGTGAGCGTCTGTACAGCGAACGCCTTCCATTGCGAGGTCACTGTTGCGGCGCTTCAAGCGGGTAAGCACGTACTGTGCGAAAAGCCGATGGCGACGACGCTTGCGGAGTGCGAACAGATGGTGGAAGCGGCGAAAAAAAGCGGGAAATTCCTGATGATCGGCCACAACCAGCGCCTGGCGCGCGCGCATGCGCGGGCGAAGGAGCTGATCCTGCAGGGCGAGATTGGGGATATCGTTACCTTCCGTACCACGTTTGGCCATGGAGGACCTGAAACATGGACGGTCGACCCGAATAGCGTCTGGTTCTTTGATAAGAAGCTTGCCGTGTTCGGCGCGATGGCGGACCTTGGCATACACAAGACCGACCTCATCCAGTTCCTCACCGGCCAGCATGTGGTGGAGGTTTCCGCCTATCTCGGCACGCTCGATAAAAAACTGCCCAACGGCGAATTGATCGGCGTGGACGACAACGCCATCTGCATCTACCGCATGAGCGGCGGGGTGGTGGGTACCATGACGGCGAGCTGGACCTATTATGGCGCGGAGGACAATTCCACAGTGCTTTACGGCACCAATGGCATGATGCGCATCTATGACGACCCCAGTTATTCTATTGCTGTTGTCAAAAAGAATGGCGAGCGCGTGTTCTATGATATCGACCGCATCCAGACCAACGACAACCAGACCAGCTCCGGCGTGATCGATCTGTGGATTAGCTCCCTTGTAAACAACAAAGCGCCCGAGATTTCGGGAGAGGAAGCTTTGAACGCCATGCGCGCCGTGTTTGCCGCCATGGAGTCGGCGCAAACCGGCCAGCGGATCACGATTGAATAAGTTTTATTGGAACTGACAAGCAAAAGGGCTGACTACGGTCAGCCCAAAAGCAGGGCGCTCCGTCGCCCTGCAACGTGGTAAACTAAAAGGCATCCATATAGATCCGTCCAATCTGGCGACACGTGCGCCAGATTTCCGGGGCATCCACAAGCGGATGCCCGTTTCGGTCTGCAAACGGTCCACCGGACCGTTTGCTGCTTGTGCATCGACCTCAACCCCTACGTTCCGGGCTGCTACGTCAGCCCGGAACGGTAAACTAAAACAAGTGGCTTTGCCACTTGTTTTATAACAAAAGCGCCGGGGCTGCTCCGGCGCTTTTGCATTGGGGAAATAGGTATTTTCTACCGTACGCGTGCTTTCTTTACTTCTTCCACCATCCGGCAGCCGATCTCCACGATCGAGTCGTAATCTCCTGTCTTTGCGCCCTTCGTAAGGTCGCTGCCCGCGCCTACGGCGACGGCGCCAGCCTTGATCCATTCGCCCGCATTCTCTGCGGAAACGCCGCCGGTGGGCATCATGCGCGCCTGGGGCAGCGGCCCTTTGATGGCGGATATGATCTTGGGTCCAAACAGGTTGCCGGGGAATATCTTAATGACGTCCGCGCCCGCTTCCATGCACTCCACGGCCTCTTTCACCGTCATGGCGCCCGCCATGCAGGCGATCTGGTACCTTAAACACAGCTTGACCGTATCTGCATTGAGGCAGGGGCTGACCACAAAGTGCGCACCCGCCAATATCGCCGCGCGGGCGGTCTCGGGATCCAATACTGTACCCGCGCCCACCAGGATCTCCTCCGGCTTGTAGGTGGATGCAAGCTTCTTGATGATATCGGCGGCGCCCGGCACCGTAAACGTGATTTCAATGCCGACGATGCCCGCCTTGATGCAGGCGTCTACGATCTTTTCCGCCTGTTCCGGGCTTTCCGCGCGTACCACGGCCACTACGCCGCAGTCCGTCAACCGTTTTAATACTTCGCTTTTCTCCATAAGGCACCTCAATCTTTATTCAGTACATAGCGGCACTCTTTGCCGGAAAGCATGTCTATGAGATTCTGTACGGCCATCACTCCCATGTTGGAGACGGCCTCGGCGGTCTGCGCGCCGGTGTGGGGGGTGAAGATCACGTTGGGAAGCCCCTTCAACGGGGACTCTAAAAGCGGCTCCTGCTCGAATGCGTCAAGGCCCAGCCCGCCGAGCTTTCCGGCAACGAGCGCTTCCGCGCAGGCCGCCTCGTCGATCAAGCCCCCGCGCGCGGTGTTAATGATGATAGCGCCCTTCTTCATGGAGGCGATTCGCTCTGCGTTTATTATGTGGCGCGTCGCGTCGGCCAGCGGAACATGCAGCGATATGACGTCGGAACTTTTGAGCAGTTCGTCAAGCTCCAGCTTTTTGATACCGTGCGCCAATGCAAACGCCTCGTCAAAATACGGATCGTAGGCCGCAACTTTCATTTCAAACGCCAGCGCGCGCAGGGCAAGCTTTTTGCCGATTGCGCCCAGGCCCACAATGCCCAGCGTCTTTCCCGCAAGCTCGCAGCCCGTGCTGCGCGGCCAGTCACCCGCCTCCACGGCCCGGTGCAGGCGGGGGATATCGCGCGCCGCGCACAGCATCAGCCCGAAAGCAAGCTCGCATACGGCGGTGGCGTTTGCGCCCGGCGTATTGGTGACCTTGACGCCCTTCTTGGAGCAAGCCTTAACATCCACACGGTCATACCCGATACCGTAGCGGGAGATGCATTTTACGCTTTCGGGCATTTTTTCCACCACGGCCTCGGTGATGTAATCAAGGCCCGCAATGTAGCCGTCCACTCCCTGCAAATGTCCGAGGAGCGCATCTCCCTGCAGGGGGATACCCGTCTCGTTGTAAACGATCTCATCCGCGAACGCTTCGAGCATTGCGCGTGCCGCGGCGTTTTCCGCCTTTTTGAAAGAGGTCGGCGTGACTAGTATCTTCATACCGTTACTTCCATTTCGGGTTGTCTATGATGGCGGGCTTGCCGTCGCGCTCTACCATCAATTTGCGGTAGCCCTTGGTTTCGATGGTGCCGTAATCGTGCCCAGCGTCCGCGCGGAATATGAAGTAGGTCACAAGCGGCTCGTTTACACCCACGTTGATGCTGCGGTGCGCATAGCGCTTGGGTACATATACGGCTTTGCCTGGGGTAAGCTCCAGCGCGCGCCAGTCGCCTTCCGGGTTCTCCATCAGCATGTAGCCATGCCCGCTCAGGCAATAATAGACTTCTGCGGTTTCGAGTATGGTGTGGAAATGGCCCTTGGTCATGTAGTATTCGTCACCCACCTTGCCGGGGTAGACGATGCTGCAGCCGTAGGCGAGGTCCCCTGCGGTTTCCGGCACGGAAGCGGAGTGGAACTCGTAAACGAGCCCATCGCCTGCGGCTTCGAGCTTCTGGCTGAATGCCATTTCGTCATAGAACATGCCCTTCATTTGGCTTAAACGGCGCTTGCCGGTCTCCATTGTGGAGGACATGCCCGTCTTCAGGTCAAAATCCACCGTAAAGCCTTTTTCGTGGTCAAAGGGGATCGTGCTCGGGTTAAAATCTGCCATTTCTTTATTCCTCCTTACCGGTTGTTGTGCTTGGCGGCGATACGGTCCATCTGGCGCAGCAATTCGCCTTCGATGGGCTTGTGGAACACCTCTCCAATCACCTGGGTCCAGCCGTATACAAAGTACATCCAGCCGTCTTCCACTCTGAGGTTCTGCTTCTGCTGCTGTTCTTCCGCCTGGTGTAGGAACCTAAGATCGCCGCGGTAGTTGATTTCCCATACCATGGCGTTTTTCGGAAATACAGCGGAGTCGCTCAGCGGGGAACCGGGGCGGTCCTTGCCAAGGCCGGTTGCGTTGATGATGAGCGAACCCTCCGGGATGGTCGCAAGCACGGCATCGTTTTGCACAAATTCGGGCGTGAGGTGGTACTCGCACTGTACCGTGCCGTCGTTAAGCTTACGATTAATCTCTTCAAGCTCGGTCAGGCGCGGCTGGCTGCGATTGGCAACCACGATGCGGCGGGGCCGGTTGCCCGAAAATTCCTTGCGCAGGAAGTAGGAGCACATGGAAATGCAGCTTCCGCCCGCACCCATGATGAACACGTCCGCATTCGGGTTCTTCTTCCAGTAACCTTCGGGGATGAATTCTTCCATCGCCATGCCGCAGCTGATCGGGTCCTTTGCGTGGGCACAGAGCTTATCGCCGTTCTTGGATATGGAACTCATTTCGCCGAACATCGAAGCGTAGGGGTCAAGGTATTCAAACAGGTCATGCGCGGCACTGTAAATATCGATCTTATGCGTGGTGACAAGCGCGCCTACAGACAGGGGATCGTTTTTGATAAAGCTGACCACCTCACGGTATACTTCCGGGTCAGCGTGAATGGGGATATCGATACCCTTAAGCACCGCGTCGATGCCCAGGGCCTCCGCCCAGTCCGGAAATACCTTCATAATGGACGAGCTGCCGGTCGTGACGCCGATAAAATACATGGTCGGCTGCGTCGCTTTTACAAGTTGCATGAAACTCTTCCTCCAAATATCAGGCGGGAGCCGCCTTTGCTGACTTACTATTGAAACGAAAGCGCTTGCGCGGCGTTTTTCACCGTCATGGCGGCGATTGCATGCTGCGGTACGCCGTGCTTGCGCAGCATGGGGATGAATGTGCTTAAAATGTAGTCAAGCCCCATGGAACCGCCGTAGGCTTTCAGGCGTTCACGCGTGGTGTCCAGGCTTAAGAGCAGTTGGTCCTCATAACCAAAGGAAAGCATCTCCAGGATCAGGGCAATCAGCTGCTCATGGCTGATGTATTTCAGGCGGTTCACGCTGTCATAGCAGAGGAACGCGCCGGTGGAGAGCACTTCCTTGTGGTAGGAAAAATCATAATTTGTTCTGCAGAGGTGGCATACGATGATGCGGTCCGCATAGACGCCCGCGTCCATGAACATGCGGATCAACCCCAATACATCCGTATTGGGGTCGGTGTGGATCAGTATGGGCGCTGCGGTTTCATTGGCCGCCCCAACAACGGCGCGAATGAGCTTTTCATAGACAGGGTTCATGCCGCGCTCGTCAAGCGCCGCCTTGAGAATACCCGCTTTTGCACCGATACGCTTTCCGGTAACGTCCAACATACCTTCGCGCACTTCAGAAATGAAAGTATCTGCAAGCTGCTGTTCGGTCTGCGTGTATATGGGACTCTCCGGGCCATAAAACAGCGTTTTGTGGAACCCGGTAGTAGCCACGATATGAACGCCGCTGCGGGAGGAGGCGTCTGTAAGCGCGCCCGCCATGCGCCCGCAGTAAACGGGTTGGGCATCCACAATCGATCCGCCGCCGCTTTTCCTATAGGTGAGAAGCTCGGCGTTGGATTTTGCGGCGTCGTCCATATGGAGCGCCGGATTGACCGAAAAGGAAACTCCCTTTTCGATAAACAGGTGCTCATGGCATTGCGCATGGCCCAGTGCGCCGCTGGGGATATCGCCTAGTACGGTTCTGATCATAATGACCCTTCCAGCACGGAGGTTTTCGCCCAATCAATCAAACAGGAATACGTGTTTGAGTCCCTTTGCCTGCCGCGCGTTTTCAAACGCCTGCTCGTAATCCTTCAACGCGTAGCGGTGCGTGATGATTTTCGAGACGTCCAGCAGTCCCTGCGAAATAAACTCCATCGTCTTGCGGTACTGTGCAATGCTTGAACGGGTGGAGCCGGTCAGGTAAAGCTCTTTATAGTGCACAAGGTTGGTATTAATGGGTACAGGCTGCTTGCTTTCGGGTACGCCGCCAAAGAAATTGATCCTGCCGCCGTAATTCATCAGCTCCAACATGGCGGCCTGCACCTGTGGCACCGGGCAGGCTGTGATAGCCACGTCAAGGCCGCGCCCGCTGGTCTGTTCCATAATAAAGCCCTTCAGGTCGGGTCCGCTGTAGGTGGTGATAAAGGGCATAACCTCCTTGCAGTAGGCAAGGCGTTCTGCGCTAAGGTCGTTCATCATGACAGTAGCGCCCGCCATATGCAACAGCATCGCGTGCATCAGGCCGATGGGACCGGCGCCGACCACCAGCGAAAGGTCGCCGGGCTTGACGAAGCACTTAGAAAAGCCGTTATATACGCACGATAGGGGTTCCACAACCGCTGCGGCTTCACTTGTCACATGATCGGGCAGTACCATCAGGTTTCCGCGCAGCACAGCGTCCGCAGGGATGCGGATATATTCCGCAAACGCGCCGTCCATGTTGATGCCGAACGCGCGGTAATCGTCGCACAGGTGAAAATTGCCGGAAACGCATCTGTCGCAGATACCGCAGCCGATGTTGGGCTGCATGGCGACGCGCATGCCGGGCTTATAAAAGGGAACCTTTTTGCCCACTTCTACGATGGTACCCGAGAACTCATGTCCCAATGTCAGCGGATGTTCCGCATCCACATTCTTGTAACCGTTTTGGAACATACGGAGGTCTGTGCCGCAGACGGAAGCAGCTTCCGTTTTTAACAGGAGTTCATCGTCCGCGATTTTCGGGATTTCTATATCTACCAGGCGCACATCGTTTGCGCCGAACAGCCGAAGGCTTAGCATCTGTTTTTCCCCCTTATGATAATTGAACAAGCCGTTTTTCCAATATGGACGTGTTGCCCGCTTCCACGATCGCCACGGCCATGCGCCCATCCACACCGCTTACTTTGGGCGGGGTGTTGTTACGGATACATTCCACAAACGCGATGTCCTCCGCAAGGTATGCATCGCGGAAGAGCGTCATCCAGCTGTTGATAAAGGGGGAGGAAGTGCCGTGCTCCTTGGAGGAACATTTCAAAAAAGCGCCTTCCGTACGTCCCACATGTAAGACGCCCTTGGTGCCCACAAGCTCCATTTTGGAGTCATAGCCGTATTCCACATAAGCTGCGCCGTCTATTGAGAATTGTATGCCGTTTTTGAATTGCCCGGACATGACCACGTTGTCGTAATAATCGGGATATTCCGCCACGGCGTCGGGGTTGCGGTAATTGCCGCCAATGGCGTAGAGCGTATCGATCTCACTCCCCGCAAACCAGCGGAGGCTGTCGATGTCGTGGGAATTGATTTCAGCTAAGATGCCGTTGGATTTTTTAAGATCATACATCCAGGGGCGCGGCTTGCTCGGCCCGCGCGTATTGGAGCGGATGAGCACAAGGTCGCCGATGGCGCCTTCATCTACCATCCGCTTTGCTTCCTGAAAGCTTTCGTCAAAACGCCGCATAAAGCCAATCTGCAGCTTGACGCCGTTTTCTTCGCAGGCGCATACCATTTCGTCGCATTCGGACGTGTTCATGGCCATGGGTTTTTCGCAGAAGATATGCTTTTTTGCGTTAGCGCAATCAATGACGATCTGCTTGTGCAGGTCGGTGGGGGAGACGACAATCACCGCGTCGATATCCGGGTTATTGAGCATCTGACGATAATCGGTGTAATAAGTATCGATACCAAGTGAAAGCGCGGCGTCTTTTGCGCTTTCCTCCACCACGTCCACAACGGCGACCATACGCGCGCCTTCCACTTTGTTCTGAAAGTTCTTGGCGTGGATCATTCCCGCTCGGCCCGCGCCGATCAAACAAATACCCAACGATTGATGTGCCATATACTATCCCCTAACTTTAGCGATTGCTTGTAGGTACAGTATATATCAATCACTTTTATTTATCAAGCGTTTATTATCGATATTTATTGTTTGTTATCAATTTCGGCCAAATGCACCTCGACACCCATCTGCTTGACCGCGTCGATAAAAGCCGCGTCCGCTTCCTGATCGGTAATCAGGACGTCAACATTAGAGAGTGTAGTGAATGTGATAAAGGCGGACTTCCCAAGCTTGCTGCTGTCTGCAAGCAGGTACACTTCATCCGCGGAGTCGATCATGTGCGTCTTAATACCCGCCATGTCCATGTTGGGCGTGGTGACGCCCTTGGTGGGGTGTACGCCGTTGGCGGCGGCAAACGCTTTGTCCACATGGAGGTTTGCGATGCTGTCGATCGCCATTTGGCCCACAGTGCAGTGGAAGTGCCGTCTTAGCGCACCTCCGGCGAGTATAATCATTACGTCCGTGTTGTGCTCGAGATAAGAAGCGATTTGGATATCGTTGGTGACGACGGTCAGGTTTTCGATGCCGCCAAGCTGCTTTGCAAGCTCCATCGTCGTGGTGCCGGTATCCAGCGCAATGGCGTCTCCGGGCTGGATGAATGTAGCCGCCAGCCGCGCGATTGCCTGTTTCTGCGCAACATGCTCCACCTCTTTCTGGGAGGTGTTGGGTTCGTAGTTGATGCGGCTGCTGCTGATAGCGCCGCCGTGCGTGCGCTTGATGGCACCCGCCTCCTCAAGTTCCCTCAGATCGTTGCGTATGGTGGCGGGCGAGACGGAAAAATGATCGCACAAATAGGAGACCGTCGCCTTGCCCATTTTATTGACGATATCGATTATGGTTTGCTTGCGGACCTCTGCGAATACGATATCCGGCTGCTTTGACATATTTTCCTCCTTGGTTTGCCCGTTTTATATGGCAAAGGGATTGCTTTTATAAAATTGCGTGATGTGCTCCATCGCCGCAAGGTAGGCCGCCGCATAGGGTTGATACTGGGCGTACCGGTTCTGATCGGGGGAGAACGAATGCTTCTTTTTCATAATTCCCTGTATGGGTTTCTTATAATCGGAAAGCGCTCCCGCGCCCATACCCGCAATCACCGCGCTGCCAATGAGCGCAGTTTCTCCCGTTTCAAACGTTTCCACTTGGATGCCCAGTACGTCCGCCTTTACCGTATTAAAGAGCGCTGAATTGGCACCGCCCCCAATAGACAGCATACGCGAAAAATCGCTTTGCGGGTAGAGGGTACGCAGCACATTGAGGTAATATTTGTACTCGTACGCAACGGCTTCCATAACGGAGCGGTACATGTGTCCGCGCGTGTGTTTAAAGTCGAGCCCCAGGTAGCTGCCCTTGATATTCGGATTGTTGGGCAGTACGCGGCCAGAAAAATGCGGAATGAACAGCAGCCCTTCGCTTCCGCTCGGCAGCGGGGCGGCTTCTGCCTCCAGCTCGTCATAGGAAGCGGCGGGCTTTCCGCTTAAAGTATCACGGAACCATCGGATGCACATGCCGCCGCCGTTGATGTAGGCAAGGGGCAGCCAGAGCCCGTCAATGGGGCTGCGCATCATGGTCATTGTTTCATATTGGGTATCGGGCACAAAACCGTCCACCACGCTGCACATGACGGAGGCGGTACCCGCACAGTCCAGCACGAGATCCCGTTCAAACATGCCGGAACCAAAAGTGCTTGCCGCCGTATCGCCGCATCCGGCCACAACAGGAATGCCTTCTATCGTACCACTCAGCTGAGCGAACGCGCGGGTGGTTTTTCCTACCACTTCAAAAGGCGAGACGATGCGCGCCATTTTTTCTTTTTCTACGCCGAACGCTTGAAGCAGTTCATCGGACCATTCTTTTTTTAAATTGTTCCCAAAGCCCGAAAAATGCAAAAGCGTATAATCAAAATAGGCGTCATGGCCTTTTGTGCCGGTCATTTTTCCCACGATATAGGCGTGGGGCAGCACGAATTTGGCAGTCTTCCGATAAGCTTCCGGGTGCTCATGCTTCCACCAGAGGATTTTCGGGCCGTGTGTATACGTAATGGGTCCGCCGGTGATCTCAATGGCACGTTTGCCTGCGCGCTCGCGCATGCTGTTCATGTATTTGCCGCAGCGCATGTCAAGCCAGGAATCGTAATATGTGGAGGCCTCGCCCTCCGCGTCCACGCCCATAATTCCCGCCATCTGCCCGTCCAGGCCGATTGCGGCGATATCGGAAGGGGAAATCCCGGTTTGCTCCATCAGGTTTTTTATCGTATTGGCGCAGGAACCATACAGATCGTCCGCTTCCTGCCAGACGGTCCCGGGTACCGGGGAAATGATGCGGGAAGGCTCAAAAGCAGTCGCAAGCAGGGTGAGGTTCGTATCGAATAAAGCGGCCTTGGTGCCCTGTGTGCCAATATCTACGCCAATCAGGTAAGCGCTCATACAGGCCTCCTTTATTATATGGTGTTGTTTTCTATTATTTATTATTGTATTTGTTATCAATTTGCATGTCAATGTTTTTGTGCATATACGAAAGTCGCAAAACGGCAAAAAAGACCCTCTCCCGCTGCAAAGGAAAGGGCCTTAATAATCGCCACCACCCTGCCGTCAGGGACCCGGGAAACGGTTAGCCCATTGCGCCCAATTTGTCGCCATAGAGCGCCATAAAATGCGCCCCATAGCGGGAAAGCTCGTAATAGGGCCGGTAGGAATGCGCGCGTTCGGGATCCGGACGTTCTACGCTTTGAATTTCGTGTACACGGTCGATCACATCGTAACTGTCCCAATACCCGAGGCCATAGGCTGCTAGCGCCGCAGCGCCAAGGGAGGCGGCATTCTGATCGATATTGGTCTTAATGATGTCCATATGAAAAATATCCGCAAACATCTGCCGCCAGAACGGGCTTTTACTGCCCCCGCCAACGAGCAGCAACTCGTCTAATTTATCTTGATATTTTTCCAGTATCGTCATGGCGTAATAAAGGTTATAGGTTATGCCTTCCAAAGACGCGCGGATGAGATCGCATCGATCATGTGCAAGGCCAAGCCCCAGGAAACCGCCGCGGATGTTCTTGGTTTCCTCAATCATCGCGCCGCCCGCCAGGCTGGGGTTAAACAATACGCCGTTTGCGCCGATGGGGGAGCGCGCAGCAAGGCGGTTCATCTCCTCATACGCATCCGCGATTTCGCCATTCCTTTCCTGCTCCACAAGGTCGGGGCAGAGCGTGTCCCGCACCCAGCGGAAACTGCTGCCCGCAGAGAATATGCTGGTGGCCGAGGCGTAAAGCCCATCCACCACATGGACAAACACAAAGGGCTTGTATTGAAAATCCAACAGAGGCTTGTCGCCGATCGCCGCAATCCAGCTCGAGGAGCCAAGCGAAAGATACGCCCGGCCGTTTTTGATGCCTTTTGCACCGAGCGCCATGCAGGAATTATCGACACCGCCCGCCACAACGCGAACATTGGTGGAAAGCCCTAGGGCGTTTGCCGCCTCAGGCGTCAGATTTCCAACCACCTCATGGGATTTCAGAAGCTCCGGAAACAGGTCGTGCCTTACGCCCGCAGCCTCAATAAATGAGTTTACATAGGAGTGCGTCTTCAAATCATATACGCCGCTGCCCGAAGCGTAGGAGTGGTCCGTGCACATACGGCCGGTCAGCTTCAGGTTGCAGTAATCCTTAGAACCCAGGATTTTATACGCATTCTTGTAGAGCTCCGGCTCGTTGTCCCGGTACCACATGATTTTAAATACGGAATAACATTCTGCGGGAAAACCGTTGCCGGTGGTCATGTACCAATGTTCGTACGATACTTTTTCAAAGAATGCCTGTGCCTGCAGGGATGCCCGCGTATCCGACCATATGGGTGTGGCTTCACGCAGCAGAAGGCCAGAGCTGTCCACAGGGACCACTCCCAGAGAATGTCCGGAAATGCTTAAGCCTACGATATCGGAAGCACATGCGCCGGTTTTTTGGAGCAGCAGACGGGTGGAGGAAAGAATACCCTGCCACCAAAGCTCAGGGCATTGCTCGTGCACGCCGCCCGCTTGATAGGTCACATCATACTGTTGAAAGGCGTCGGCGAGCGAATGTCCCTCTATTGTGAACAGGGAGGCCTTGATGCCGCCTGTGCCCAGATCGTATGCAATGATCATTTCCAAAGCCTGTTCCTCTTTCTTAAGGCAGGGGGAGCCGAACTCCTAAGCCCCCAAGCCGCGGATTTGGCGCATTTTGTTGTCATCGTCAGTCGCCATAGCGCCACTATGGCTTCTTCCTCTTCCTCAAACTGCTCTCAAATCAGCAGCTTTGGGGTTTACAAGTCCTGAGGGTTCAAAAGCATGTGAGTGCAAGGCGGCGGCGGCGCGAAGGCGTGGTGGTGCCACGGCGAGCGTTGGCAACGCAACAATGGCGTACCTTAACCGCCCTCAGGACCGCAGGGTTTCAATTCCCCTTGCCTTACGCGAAGCTTTTTACAATTTCAAGCGCCGAGGCGGTATTGATGCCAAAGCGGTCCACGCCGATTTCCACCAGCGCGTCAAACTCCTGCCGTGTACGGATGCCGCCTGCCGCCTTGATTTTGACGCGGCCGCTCGTTAATTCCCGGATACGCGCAATCCGCTCGATGTTAGCGCCCCCTGGTACCCAGCCTGTTCCTGTCTTTAAAAAGTCCGCGCCGGAGTACATCACAAGCGCGCAGGCATGCTCAAGCTCCTTATCCGTCAGGCAGTTGATTTCAATAATCACCTTGGTAAGCACGTTTTTGGGCGCGAGGGCGATGATGGCGCGCAATTCATCAAGCACATAGGAGTATTCGCCATTTTTGAATTTGCCCACGTTCATCACGATATCCATTTCGCGCACGCCATCGTCAATCAAGCGGCGCGCCTCCAAAAGCTTAACCTCCGTCGTATGCGCGCCGCCGGGGAAGCCTACGGGCGCGCCAACGAATATATCCGGATCGTTGCGAAGAAGATGGCTGAGCTTCTTTGTCCAGCAGGGAAGCGTGTGCACATTGATGAAACGGTATTCCTGGGCGATTGAGACGACTTCCTCAATATCTGAAAGGGTATGATGCGTGCGTACTGCGCTGATGTCGATCAGCCGTGCCGCTTCGGTTGGGGTCATCTGAAAACACCTCACATATCGATTTTAACCAGACAAGCAAAGAAATAATGATACGTTCCAATTACATGCATTGTATCTTATCCGGTTCCTGAGTGCAATAGTAAGTTGCGGAATCAAAGAGAAGCTCTTAAAAGCATAACTTGCGCAATGCATGGAATAATGGTACGATGAGAGCAGTTTATTGGTCAATCCATTTCAAACCAGCCACTTATTACCCGCAAAGGACGTGAAGAAATGGCAACGATGAAAGATGTTGCCCGGCTCGCGGGCGTATCCCACGGCACGGTGTCCAATGTTTTGAACGGGTCAAAAGGTGTCAGCATCGATAAGATCCGCAGAGTGGAGGAGGCCATCAAGGCGCTCGGATATAAGCCCAACGCGCTTGCGAGAAACTTAAAAACCAGCTACACGGGCCGGATCGATGTGGTACTATCTAACATTACAGAGCCTGCGCACGCAAAGCTGTATGATGCCATCAACCGGCGCGCAGCGGCGCAGGGTTATTCTGTCTACCTTCAGGTGACCGAGGACGACCCCGGCGTGGAGCGGGAGATATTAGACCGCGCGTTGATGTACAACAGCGACGGCGTGATTTTGATGACCTGCCAGCCTGAAAATACGGAGTTTTTCACAAAAGCCATTCAAAACGGATTGAACCTTGTGTTCATCCACCGGGCGCTCAATGGCAACGCGTTCAATTTTGTATGTATGGACGTGAAGGCGGCGATCCGGCAGAGCATCGAAGCCACAATGGCGCGAGGTAAGCGCCGCATCGCCATCGTGACGGGGCCCAAGGAGTTTTCCTTTGAGGCGGAGTGCCTGGAAAGCTATTTTAACGCCCTCCACAAGGCAAAAATGGACATCAAAAGCAGCTTCGTTGAAGCTGTGAACGCCAATAAGGAAAGCGCTATGCGCGCAGCCATTCGCCTGATGAATGTGGCGGAACCGCCGGAAGTCATCTATGTTTCCGGACACAGGCTGGCGGAGGGCGTACTCCGCGCACTTGAAGTAACCGAAGGCGACGAAAAGCCGGAAGTGATCTCATTTGAGGCTGAGGATTGGACACGCAGCGGCAATGGCGGGGCAACAGAGGTACTCCTGCCCTACGCACCCATGGGTGAGGCTGCGTTTGACTTGCTAGAGGGCATCATAAAGGAAGGGGAAGACAAGGGCGGTAGACGCATTGTCATTTGGGGCAAGGCCGAAAAGCGGGCGGCGCTTCCCCCGTTAGTTCGCTGCGGGGAGAATAAGCGCATCCGTGTGCTGCTGCAGGACGCGCCTTCGAGCACTTCGGTACTCTCCCTGGTTTCGGATTTTAAAAAGCGTACGGGCATTGACGCCGAATTTACGCTTAAGCCCTACCGTGAAATGCTTACAGAAATTCAACACGGCGTCCCTTCGGGCGAATATGATGTGTTCACGTTTGACCTTGCGTGGTATAAGGAGCTGATGCTGGGGGGCTATGTGCAGGAGTTGACTGAGCTTCTGCCCGACCATGGGGCCTTGAAACATATGTTTTCGGATGACGTGCTGCGGGAGCATTGTTACTATAGGGATCGTTTCCATGCGCTGCCCTTTAGCCATACGGCACAGCTTTTGTTCTATCGGAAGGACTTGTTTGAAAAACTGAA
>JAEYSE010000116.1 GCA_023435025.1 Bacillota bacterium | reverse complement strand
GGCCTGCACCGCCTCCTCCGCCGCCCCCGAGGCCTGCGCCGCCTCCTCCGCCGCCCCCGAGGCCCGCGCCGCCTGTGCTGCGTGCAGAAGTAATCATCGTAACGCCCGAGCCGGAGCCGCCGCTCTGCCCCCCTCCCATACCGGACGTCTGCCCGCCCTGCCTGCTGGAAGACAATTGCCCACCCTGCCGGATCAAGGTAAATCCCTGCCTGCCCGAATCGCGAATGGCTGAGGATGTTTGCGGGTCTACCGAACCTGCCGAGTATGTTCCACACTGCCAGCATAGAGCAAGCCACTGTTCCCCCTGTGAAGGGACACAGGACATTTGCGAATCTAACGAGTCCTGCGAATGGGATGACCACTTTGATGATACCCGCTCCTGCAGCGGTGGGGGAGATGACGCGGAAGAGGCTCTTGCAGTCAGCGCGCAGCCCTTTATTCCGTCGCAATTCCAACGGTTGCAGCCGGGCGTAAGCATGCAGGGTCAGGCAGGGCAGATGCCTTCCATGCAGCCCGTACGCCCTCCCATGCCCTCCACGCAGCCGCGATTTGGCACGCCGGCCCAACCTGCCACCATGCCGCAGATGCCTTCCATGCAGCAGCCTGCCGTCCGTCCGCCCATGCAGGCGACGCAACCGGGTATGCCGCAGACGCCTTCCATGCAGCCCACCGTCCGCCCGCCCATGCAGGCGACGCAGCCGGGCACCATGCCCATGCAACCGGGTATGCCGCAGACTCCCTCCATGCAGCAGCCCATCCGTCCACCCATGCAGGCGACGCAGCCGGGCATGCGGCAGACTCCTTCCATGCAACCTACCGCCCGCCCGCCCATGCAGGCGACACAACCCTCCATGCCGGGCCGCATGCCTACCGTACGGATGCCCGAAATGATGCAGCAAACGCCCCGGAGCGGTGGAATGCAGCAAGACGTTGACTCCCAGCCCATGGTAGAGGAGTACCGTACCTTTGAAAGCGTTACGGAGACTCCGAACGCAGTCCTGCCTCCATCAATGTCTCCGGCCAACAGCGCCGCCCTGCAGCAAATACTGGAGCAGGCATCCGGCGTATTTCCCGCCCAATCCGCTCCTGGTACCAGAACCACGGAGGACTGGCAGCGGGAAGTGGATGAATTGCTACGGAGCATGCCGCCCGCGCAACCTGCTCCCAACAGGCCCACGGACACCGGTGGACGCAGGCCGCAAGAGAGGTAACGCAGGCCACCAACAAAGTCCTACGGGACTTTGTTGGTGGGTTCTTCCCCAAAGAGATTTCAAGAAAAACCGAAGGCTTTGCGTGATGCAAAGCCTTCCTTTCATTTACACGTTATGACACCCCGTTTTTGTTGCCCCGGAATTCGAGGCTATGCTTCTTACCCCAGCCTTCTACAATCGAAGTCCTCAAACAGCTTTTTTGCCTGCTTTTCTAAAAGCCCGCCGCCCTGCAATTGCTCCTTCAGGGCCGCAAGCGTCTTTTCGCGCAGGCCCGGGTGCGAAAGCGCATGGCCGGAAAGGAGAATATCAGAATACTCATCCCCTATCTGCGCTTCCCATATCGGGAACTCCATCTGCGTCCCGGTCACGCCCGCTGAAAATGTAACCGCAATCCGTAGCGTTCCGTCCCTGCTGTAATCCCGTTCCAGCGCGTCGACAGACAAAAACGCGGCTTCTATCCGGATGTGGGGCGTATGGGTGTCATCTTGCTCCGGAATGTCCTGAAGCAGGCTGATCCATGACCGCTCAGGCATTGAAAGAAAGGTGCTCTCCCAGGCATACAACCCGTCTATTTTTCCAACCGGTATGGTAAATACGCCATCCTCCAGAACGGGAAAGCCTCCGCCTGCGGAATCATAGCTATACGAAAACGTCTTATAAAGCGCGTAATTCCCGTTTCTCATTTTGGTAAACAGAAGCAGAAGCCCTTTATCTGCGCCCCGCTCCCGGTAATGGATATCGATGGCGTCCCCATAGTATACCGCCTGTATGCCGGATACTTTGTCAAACCACAGTTCACCTTCCCCATATTCGCGCCGGTCCGTTTCCTCAAACGTGTTAAGTACCTCCCGGAGTGTCTCTTTTTGTACCTGGTTGATCGCCTCGCACAAGGCATAGATCTGCCATTCCTCAGTCCCACTGTCCCGGTAGTAGGAAAATCCCCCGTATTCCTTAAGCCGCCTCTGTTCGGCCGAAAGATAGGTAAGCGGATATAGCGCGGCTGGCCTCTCAATGTCAGACCGCCTTTCCATGAGCCTTATGGGTTCCCGAGAATCCCGAGCGCCCATGCTTTTTCCCGCTCGTTCCCCGTTTTGAGAATGGTACGAAGTTCCTTTGAAAAATGACGTTTGGCGCAAAGCGTCCCGCCAAGCACGTAGTCCTCCGGCAAGGCGTCCACGCAAAAATCCTGCGCCTGAGCATCCCGATGCAGCAAAACGTCAAATGTCTTTTCAAATGAAATGTCTCCCCAATCCGAAATCGTAAGCGTTACGGGAATGGCAACGGAAAAATCCGCATGTTTAGGCCCTGTGATCTCGGGCTTTCCGGCAAGGATTTGATAGTTTCCATTCGTTTTCGTAATGCCTGAAGTGTGCGTATAATAGCTTAGCTCCACCTGCCCGGTCCCGGTATTGTACCATGTGGTGTACTTGTCGCGCCGGAACCCTACCGATTCATAGACGATCCAATACGCTCCGCCGATCTGTTCCGCCCTGCAGGAAGCAAAATCTCGGATGCCGCCCAGCGCGCAGTACGGAACATAGTTTTCCCCCTGCTTGGTGAAAAGCAGCAGAAGCGTCTGGCCGCCGCCCTCCTGTACGCACAGTATAGCTGCGCCCGCCTGTTCAAATTCTAAAAAGGAGACCCATAATTCTGTGTCCGCGCCAAGTTCCGCCGCCGCTATGTCCGGCCAGAGGCCGCCTTCAAAAGCAGAAAACAGGCCATCCATACTCCCCCATTCCCGCAGGCGGATAAGCACCATTAGTTGATTGATATCCGACCGGGTAAAGCTGCCCCACTGAAAAGCATATTTCTTGGGCGCTTCAGGCAGCAACAGGTTCCAATCATACAAATATGTTTTTCGCGCGGCGTCGGGATTACCCGAAAGGGGTATAACCAAAGCGCCCTGCGCCTGTTCCTCGGGAACAGAAGGCGGTGTGGCATGCTCCACATACGCATATCCCGTTTTCGGCATCTCGCGGCATCCGAAACAAAGCAATGCCAGCAGCAATAACAGCCCCAAACCCCTTTTCATCAAAACACCCCCCAGAACGGTTTCTGGAGGGTATGATAGCAGAGGGTTGTAACGGACTTGCATCCGGCACTGTTATTATTTAGAAAAATCCCTTGTAAAAATATCGCTGTGCTCCAAAAGGCTTTCCACCGTGTCGAACCCCAGCCGGTGCAGCAGCTCGATGACGAACGGGTTTTCGATGGGCGTCTGGTATACGGCCTGTTTGCCATATTCATATACGTTTTCCCGACCCTCTTCTTTGGGTATCAATATCTTCGGCCCGCCGACGCATCCACCCACGCAGCCCATGCCCTCAATGAAATTCGCGGTAATTTTGCCGCTTAAAACGTCGTTGAGCATGGATTTACATGCGGGCACGCCATCCGCCTGGGCGGCGCGCAGCGTAATGCGGCGGTTGGGGTTAATGCGCTCGAGCGTCCTCTGCACGGCCTCGCTCACGCCGCCCGTACTGGCGTAGATGCGGCCAGCGCGGGAGGAATGGTCCCTCTCGTCCTCCTCCATATCCGCAGGGTTGATACCCGCAAACTCAAAAACATCCCGTATTTCATGGAACGTCAGTACAAAATCCGTGGAATCGGATACATCCTTTTCCCGCGCTTCGGCCTTCTTCGCAAGGCATGGGCCAATAAATACGGTGAGAACGTCCGGGTAAAGGGACTTAATGGCGCGCCCGCACGCGACCATGGGCGATACCGCGCCCGGCACATGCGGCATGAGCGTATGGTACACCTTGCGGATCATGGCGATCCACATCGGGCAGCAACAGCTTGTAAGCTGATAATCCTCCTCAGTCAGGATATTATGATCAAATTCCAGCGCTTCCTTTAGCGTAAGAATATCCGCGAACAACGCAACCTCCACCATGCCGGTAAATCCCAGCCGTTTGAACGCGGCACGAAGCTTCCCCGGCGTGACGTTGTTTGTAAACTGGTTGACAAACGCGGGCGCAATCATGGCGTACACCGGCGCTTCCGCGCTGTGGATTGCGGCGAGCGCAGGCAGGATATCGCGGCTTTCGGTCAGTTTCTTTGCGCGGCAGTTGTCAATACATTCCGCGCAGCCCACGCAAAGATCGGCGTTTATGGCGATATTCCCGCTTTTGTCCCGGTACAACGCGTCAAACAGGCATTTTCCGGCGCATGCGCCCTGTTCGCTCTCAGAACAGACGCACTCGCCGATACGCACGACAGGCGCGTGCTTTTTGGGGTTCAACAGGCAATCGAGATGATGCGGGTCGAATTCGTCGGTATTCAGGCTGCTGAGTTCTTCTTCCAGATGATCCTCCACAGATGCCTTTACCAGCCTGTTGTACAGTTCAGTGAATGTCGTCATCCTGGCGTCCTCCAAATGTTTAAGTAGCAGAAACGGGATTATTTTGCCCGTCTGCGTCTAGTATACCATATTGCAGTGCACTTATTTTTCTTTTCCCGGCGCATGCTGCTATACCGGTTTTAGAAGTATGGGGGAATGGATGATGAAAGAAAATAAGTACGACGACCCGTCCTTTTTTGAAAAATACGCGCAAATGCCCCGCTCACAAAACGGCCTTAACAGCGCAGGCGAATGGCGGGAGCTAAAAAAACTCTTGCCCGATTTCAGAGAAAAGCGCGTGCTGGATCTGGGGTGCGGATATGGGTGGCACAGCATCTATGCCGCAGAACACGGAGCGAAATCCGTGATAGGCATTGACCTGTCCGAAAAAATGCTCGCCGTGGCGCGGCAAAAGACCGCACACCCAAGCGTTGCCTACCGCCGCATGGCCATGGAGGACGCGGACTTTATGCCCGGCTCGTTTGATGTGGTCATCAGTTCCCTGGCCTTCCACTACATTTCGAACTTCGAAAGTTTATGCAACAACGTATTCCGGTGGCTGGAACGTTCCGGCAACTTTGTGTTTTCCGTGGAGCATCCGGTTTTTACCGCAGAGGGCAGGCAGGAATGGGTGGACGACGAAGCAGGAAACCATTTATATTGGCCGGTGGACAATTACTTTTTTGAAGGCTTGAGGGAAAGCGTATTCCTGGGGGAGCGCGTCGTCAAATACCACAGGACGGTCACAGGCTATGTAAGCGCACTGCTGCGAAGCGGCTTTATGCTTACCGGTCTTGTGGAGCCAAAGCCGCCCGAGGAGCTTCTTTCCATGCCAGGAATGCTGGACGAACTGCGCCGCCCAATGATGCTGCTGTTCTCCTGCGTAAAAAACGCGTAACGCCCAGCCATGCGGCGCCAGTGCCAGAAGCGAAAGTGACTTGTTGGCGCGAATATGGTTGACAGGAGCGCCGCGATTTGTTATGTATACGGAAGCGCCGTTTTTTGTACACCGAATGACGCCAATAACCTGAAAGAATAATGGGTATGCTCGAACAGATTTCAACGGTCGCATCGCAGGTTATCATTCTGTTTATCCTGATATTCGTGGGCTTTCTTTGCGGTAAGTTCAGGATGTTCAACGACGAATCCATATCCGGGCTGACGTCGTTTACGCTGCATATTGTAACGCCGGCTGCGATCGTGGATTCTTTCTGCCGCGAATTCCAGCCGGAGCTTTTAAACGGCCTTCTCATCATACTTGGCGCGGCGCTGTTCGCGCATATCGTGGGCATAGCGCTAAGCTCCCTCATCATTCGGGACAAGGACGTGAAGAGGCAGCGCGTGCTCCGCTTTGGGGCCGTGTTCAGCAACTGCGGGTACATGGGCCTGCCGCTTCTAAGCGCAGTATTGGGCAGCATCGGCGTGTTTTACGGCGCAGGCTATCTCATTATATTCACGCTGATGTCCTGGACATACGGGCTTGTGGCCGTCAGTGGGGACAGGCGTGAGATTTCATTAAAAAAGCTCGTCACCAACCCCGGCATCATCAGCTCTGTGATCGGACTTGCAATATTTCTGTTTTCCGTTAAGCTGCCCAATATCCTCTATGCGCCTATCCACTACTTGGGCGTGCTCAATACGCCCGTACCCATGGTGATTGTAGGGTACCAGCTTTCCAAAGTGGATCTGATTGGAATATGGAAGAAAGCGCCGTATTATGTGACGTCTTTTGTGCGGCTAATATTAATTCCTCTCGTCACGTTTGCGGTTCTCTATGTTCTGGGCATACGGGATGAGCTTCTGGTCAGCTGCATATTGAGCGTAAGCGCACCCAGCGCGGCGCTAACCGCCATGTTCGCCGTGCGCTACAAGCAGGATACGGAGGCGGCGTCTTCTATCATATCCATGACCACGCTGCTCTCACTCATTACGCTGCCTTTGATGATCGGTCTGGTACAGTATGTAAGCTAACGCGCCCCAAAGCGCGCTGAAAAGCGGCGGGAAACCCGCCGCTTTTCTTATGCTTTGCTACGCTTCTTTTCTTAAGAACAGTACGCCCAGCGTTCCCGGCCCGCAATGGCTGCTGATTGTGCCCCCTGCGTCGGTGACGATTACCTCCGCAAACGGGAAAGCATCCAGTACGGCTTTTCTTGTATGCTCCAAAAGCCCCGCGTCCTGTACCGTATGTGTAATAAACGCACGGGAAGGGTCGATATCCGCCCGGTTCGCCAGACGGTCTTTGACATAATCGTTCAGGCAGCGCTTGAGCGTACCTCTGTATTTCTTTGAAACCTGCATGCGCCCTTCCCGCACCTCAATACAGGGCTTTAAATGCAGCAAATTAGCACCCAGCGCCGCCAAGGAACTGCAGCGCCCGCCCTTGTGCAGGTAGGTGAGCGTATTGATGACAAAGCTCGCCTCTACCTGCGGTATGAGCGCCTGGATGCGGGCGGCTACTTCCTTTGCGGGCAGCCCACGCGCCGCAAGCTCCGCAGCCTTTACCACCAATAATCCGGAGCCGGTGGAAAGCGAACGGGAATCAATGACGTGCACGTCTTCAAATTCTTTGGCTACGCGGCAGGCATTGGCATATGATGCGGACATTTCGCTACTGAGGGAAATGTGCACGACCTCTTTGCCTTCTCTCGTAAGCCGTTCAAACGCGGCGCGGTAATCTTCCGGCGACGGGGCTGCGGTCTTGGGCAGTTCCCCCGTGCGTTCCACATATTCAAACAGGTCTGCCGGTGTAATATTGCAGCCATCCTGATAAGCTCTGTCTCCCAGGTTAATATACAGGGAAACCATTGTGACGCCGTAACGCTGATACAGTGCCGGTGATATGTCGCAAGTGCTGTCGGCCGTAATCGCCGTGGACATGACCTTTCCTCCTTTATCCGAATGTTTACCGCTCTACAATAGCCGCAAAATGAAATCTCGTCAAGTTCATATGCGCTGGGATGGCGACGGTGCGGGCAGTTCGTTTGCTGCACCCGAAAACGGGCAAGACGATTTACCCCTTACCCGTTCAGCCAGAATGAACCTCCTGTTTCGACAATATTTCCCGGGACATATAAAGGGATTACCGGTTTCTTGTAGAGAAGAACGAAATGCTGCTGAAACCCGCCCCGATATCCACCAAATAATATCCATAATCCGCGTCCGGCTTATGGATACGAACGCCGGAGGGAGACCCGGGGTTATAAGCAAAGCCATGTTCCTCCCGCCCGTGCCGGTGGCCAAGCGCGATATACTGTATTTTCTTCGCGCAGCGTTCGATATCGCTTTGCGTAATGCCGCCAGGCGGCATTTGCCCTTCACCATATACGCCCGTATGCAGCATCAGTACCGTAGGGCCTGAATATTCCGACAGCGCGTCCACAAACGCCATGAGCCTGGGCGCAGTTCGCTCCCCCAGAAAGCCCAGGCCAGCGATACGCACATTGTGACATTCCACAACGCAGTCACTCAATACCGGCTTACCCGAAGCGCCCCACTTTGGGCGCAACACGCGCACAAGCCCTTCCTTCTCAATGTACCGAAGCGGGCCTTTTATACCGCAATCGTGATTGCCTTCGACGGCAAATACCTCCACGCCGCGCCGCGCAAGGCGGGAAAGCGGTTCCGCCACACGCTGCGCCGCATGGGGGTACGAAGCAGCTTTGTCGAACAGATCCCCAACAATCAACACTGCCTGCGCTTCCCCCGCAAGCGCGGCTTCCGCAAGAAGAGACAGGCTGTTGCATTCTTCTTCCTCACCCAAACAGCCGATGTGCAGATCAGCGCAATGTAAAAACCGCAAGGCCTGTCCCCCCGTTTCACGCGTTTTCGTTGCCATAAAGTATACCTTAAAACGCGTTGTAGGGAAATTCACCTCAGGGCGCCCAATTGATTTCAGGCGCGGGGGTAGGCTTGCTGCCGGAAGCGGTAGCGGCGGCGCTTGCGGCCTTCCCGGGATCGGCTTCTGACACTCCATTTCCCGCAACATCCATGAGCGCCTGCGCAAAGTACGGAACGGCGTTTAACGCTTCCTCCAGCGTGTTCATATTGTCTCCCACCTCGATGAGCAGGCACTGGTTGGAGATATGCTGGTTGTAGCGGTTGACCTTCACGCGAATATTGCGCGGCAGTCCTTCGTCAATCTCCGCCAGCCTGTTGGTCACGGCAAGCGCAAGCGCATAATTGCTTTCAAAATCCGGCATCTCCTTATAGCCGGTGCCCGTCGCGCCTTCCCCTGTTCCCACCACAAACATCAGCCTTGCTACGCGTTTGCCGTCAATTTCAGTTACCATAGGTTCGCCGCCCGCATCGCGGTGGACGTCAATAAACATGGTAAGGGAAGGGTACATTTCCTTGTACCTTTTCATTGTCACTTCCGAGCGCGAATAAGAGGTGGCAAGCTTGGGTGGTTCATGATTGGTTTTATCGTGCAAGACATTGCAGCCGTATTGCTCCCGCAGGATTTTTGCCAAAAGCTCTCCCACGGCCACGATATTCTTTTCCTCGTTGAGCGTACGCCATTCGCCGCTCTCCACATATTTGCTTTCCGGCGTCTGCGTATACGCCTCCGTGCTGTGTGTATGGTAGATAAGTATGCGCGGCTCCGGACCGCCCAGCTCTACCGAAGGCTGCGCCTTGGGGGAGAGCACCTCTATGCGCATTTCCTCCCCGACATCCGGCATGATATCCACGCGGGAAATGGAAATATCGGGTTCAGATACTTCCGGCGCTTCTGGTTCGGCGGCGTACACCATGGGAACGGACATCATCATGAGCCTTCGGTTGGCCGAACCGGAACTCAACAGCGCAACCCCCAGCATGCTTAAAACCACCGCTGCTGCGGCAAACAGGCGCAAACGTACGGCGGAAAAAGAGGCCTCCCCCTTTAACCGCCGTTTCTGCGGTTTGCCTATTTTCTTTTTGCCGCGTTTTGTCCATGTCCTGTCCATGTAAAAACGTATGCGCCAGCATGAACTCGTATGCGTGGACAAAAAACGTGTTCATTTTAGTTTTACAATAAGCCTAAAAGGAAAAGCCCCGCGATACGCTGCGGGGCTGATGGTATTTTATTTACGCAAGCAGTTCCTTCACCTGGTCGTAATACGGCTGGTGCAGCGCCAGGTTCACGCCGTCAGACAGTATGCCCGCCATGTCGGTCACGATGGTATCGATCTCCTTAGGCGTAACGATCATGGGACCGAAATGCTCGCTGACAACCTGTTCCGCAAGCTTTTTCATGCGCTCCTCCTCGCCGCGTAGGTTGGTTTCCTCCGCGATAAGGCTGATGGTATCCTGGGATATTGTGGACGCTAGCACCACCGTGGGCACGCCCATGGCGACAACCGGCACGCCAAGCGATTCCTGCGTCAGGCCCAGCCTCCCTTCGTTGCCCACACCTGAACCGGGCTGTATGCCGGTATCGGTAATCTGTATGGCAGTACTGATGCGGGCTGCCCGCCTTGACGCCAGCGCGTCTATCGCAATAACGGCAGTGGGTTTTATGCGCTCCACCAGGCCTCTTAGCATCTCCAGCGTTTCCACGCCCGTCGTTCCAAGCACCCCGGGGGATACGGCCGCGACAGAACGCATGGGCTCGCCTATAATATCCGGCAAGTGCTGCGTGATGTGCCGCGTTACAAACGTTTTTTCCACCACGCGCGGACCCAGCGCGTCCGGCGTAATAAAGCGGTTGCCTAAGCCCACCACCAATATGCTGCCGTTTATGCTGCCGTCGGGCAGCAGGCTCGCAAGCTCCTCCGATACGATTTGGGATACCTTGCGAAACACCTCGGTATCCCGGTTGGAAAGCGCCGGAGCCTCTATTGTGATATAGCGTCCGATGGGCTTTCCCAACGCCCGCGCCGCCTCCGCAGTCTGTACCTCGATGCGGGAAATCTCGATATCCTCCCGCTTTTCATCCTGCTCCTCAACCCCCGGTATATTGGGGTTGATCTCCCGCGCCTCCCGCGCAAGATCCGTATAGATGTTGTCCATATCAGCTCTCCAAACGAAAATACTCCGGCACTATCTGCCGGAGTATCAACAGGTTTTCGAGGGCTTTGCCCACAAGATGGCCCTATAAAAAACAAACTCCGGCGATATCCGCCGGAGTTTAGTCTAACCGCGATTGCTGCAACTATGTGCTTACTTGCTGCTTTTGCCTAAGTACGCCTGCTTGACTTCCTCGTTTTCTAAGAGTTCCATGCCCGTTCCCGTCATGGTAATATGCCCGGTCTCAAGCACATAGCCGCGGTGGGCGATACGCAGCGCCGCGTTCGCGTTCTGCTCAATGAGCAGCACAGTCACGCCTTCGGCGTTGATGCGCCCGATAATGTCGAAGATATCCTGCACGATGAGTGGCGCTAACCCCAGCGAAGGTTCATCCATCATGATGAGCCGGGGCTTGGCCATGAGCGCGCGGCCTACCGCAAGCATCTGCTGTTCGCCGCCCGAAAGCGTGCCCGCCATTTGCCAATGCCGTTCCTTCAGGCGCGGAAAGAGCGAGTAGACATGCTCGATATCCTGCATGACGCCCGCATCATCCTTGCGCAAATACGCGCCGATACGCAGGTTCTCCAATACCGTAAGGTTCGCGAACACGCGCCTGCCTTCGGGCACGAGGACCACGCCCCGCTCCACGATCTTCTGTGTATCCATGCCGGTGATCTGCTTCCCGTCGTATGCGATTGCCCCCGCACTTGCGGGCACAAGCCCGGCGATGGTGCGCAGCGTCGTGGATTTTCCCGCGCCGTTCGCACCGATCAGCGTCACGATCTCGCCCTCGTCGACATGGAAGGAAACGCCCTTGAGCGCCTCGATGCCGCCGTAACTTACTTTCAGATCCTGTACCGTCAACAAGCTCATGCTTTTTCCACCCCCAAGTACGCCGCGATGACCACGGGATTGTCCTGCACCTCTTTGGGCGTCCCCTCCGCGATCTGCTTGCCGAAGTCAATAACATAGATGCGGTCGGAAATCTCCATGACGAGGTTCATATGATGCTCGATCATAAACACCGTCAGGTGGAATTCGTCTTTGATTCTGCGGATAAACGCAGTCAACTCATCGGTTTCCTGCGGGTTCATGCCGGCCGCGGGCTCGTCAAGAAGAAGCAGCTTTGGCTCGGTCGCAAGTGCGCGGGCGATTTCCAGATGCCGCTGCTTGCCGTACGGCAGTGAGGAGGCGATTTCATCTTTCGCGTGTTCCAATCCCACGATTTTTAAGAGCGCCAGCGCCTCTTTCCGCATTTCCTGCTCTTCCTTGCGGTTGAAGCGGAATACGGCGGAAAAAAGACCCGCTTTGCTGTTCATATGCTTTGCGATCAGCACGTTTTCCAGTACCGTAAGGTTTTTAAACAAGCGGATGTTCTGGAACGTGCGCGCGATGCCAAGCTTTGTGATCCTGTCCGGCGTTTTTGACACCGCAACAGTATACTTCCCCCGGTTTTGCCCCGCGTACATCCGCTTCATTTTGCCGCGCGGAAAGTTTGCGGCAATGACATCCCCGTGAAAACGCACCTCGCCGTTGGTGGGCGCATATACGCCGGTGATGACGTTGAACGCAGTGGTCTTGCCCGCGCCGTTGGGGCCAATGAGGGCTACGATTTCGCCTTTATCCACCACCAGCGAGAGGTTATCCACCGCCACGACGCCGCCAAACTGCATGGTGACGTCCCGAAGCTCCAATACATGGCCGCTCATTTTACACCTCCCGCCGGGCGCTTGCCTCCAAATTTTCGTTTCACCCAGGCCGGGAAGCGCGCCACCGCGTCCCAGGAGAATTCTCTTGTACCCATGATGCCCTTGCGATAGAACAGCACCACCACCATCAGCAGTATGGAGAATATGACCATGCGGAAACCGGGACGGAACAGAGGGACTTCCCAACCGCCGATGACGAGCGGTTCATCAAAGAAGCGCAGCAGCCCCTCCTTGCCAATGGTAACAAGGAACGACCCCAGTATGCTCCCTGTAACGCTGCCGATGCCGCCAATGACGATGATGAGCAGTATATCGTAGGTCAGCGCGATGGAAAACGTCTTCGCCTCAATGGAACGCATGAACATCGCCAATAACCCACCGCCCACGGCGGTGAAGAAGGAACTGATGACAAACGCCATCTGCTTGTGCTTGAACAGGTTTACGCCCATGGCCTCCGCCGCCACCTCGTCCTCGCGTATGGACTTGAACGCCCTGCCGTAGGAGGAATTGATGATCAACACCATGAGCAGTATGCAGACCGCAGCGATCAAAAACGGCGTGATCATGGAAGGAACCAGCCCAAAGAACATCTCCGGAAAGTCCGGAATTTTATTGAGTCCGTATGAGCCGTTTGTGATTTTATCCATCTGCGGGCTCGATACGATGGCGCGTATGATTTCCGAAAACCCGAGCGTGGCGATTGCAAGATAGTCGCTCTTTAACCGCAGCACCGGGATGCCAATCAAAGCGGCAAACAGCGCCGCGCCCAAGCCGCCGAGTATCAGCGCGAAAAAGGGATAGAGCGCCGTAAGCCACTCCGGCCCTGCCGCCATCGCCGTACGAAAAGCAAGGATTGCTGGGCTTACACCGCCCGCGTAATAAACGCCGTTCAGGTTTTCAACCGGAATGACGAGCAGCGCCGTAATGTACGCGCCGATGGACATAAAGCCCGCTTGCCCTAGTGAGAAGAGGCCCGTGAACCCGTTCAGAAGGTTCATGGAAACCGCCACCACCGAAAGTATGGCGCTCTTTTGCAACAGCGTATAAAGCATGCCGTTCTGGAACTTATTCGCCTCCAGTATGTACAAGAGGATGAGCAGCACGGCCAATACTGTAAGCGAGCAGATGCGTTTTGCTGATTGTTTCATATGCGTCACACCTTATCCGTACTTTTCTCACCGAAGAGCCCGGTTGGTTTTAGCAGCAGCATGAGTATGAGCAGCAGGAAGGTAAACGCGTCGCTGAATGTGGAATATCCCAAAGCAACGAGCACCGTTTCACTGATGCCGATCAAAAAGCCGCCCACCACCGCGCCGGGGATGGAGCCGATGCCGCCGAACACCGCCGCCACAAAGCATTTTAAGCCCGGCAACGTGCCAGAAAACGGCGTGACCGACATACGGTCCGTGAAATACAGCACGGAGCCGATTGCAGCAAGCGCAGAGCCGATGACAAACGTCATGCTGATAACGGAGTTGATTTTGATGCCCATCAGTTTGGATGTTTCAAAATCCTTGCTGACGGCGCGCATAGCCATGCCGACCTTGGTGTGATTGATGAGCAACATCAGCAATATCACCAGCGCCACAGTAAGCACCGGAGTCAGAAACGTAACAAGACTCGCCGATACGTCTCCGATCTGGAATATGCGCTTTAACAGAGGGATTTCAGGATATCCTCTCGGAATGGCGGTAAACAGATACGTCGCCAGATTTTGCAGCAGGTAGGAAACGCCGATGGCGGAGATCATGATAGACATGCGGGGTGCCGTGCGCAAAGGCTTGTACGCCACGCGCTCAATCCCGACGCCCAGCAGTATGGTAATGAGTATTACTACGGGGATTGCCAGCTGCCATGGCATGCTGGACATGCAGAATATCATGAAATACCCTGCAATCATGAAAATTTCGCCGTGGGCAAAGTTGATTAAGCGCAGGATACCGTACACCATCGTATAGCCGATGGCAATGAGCGCATAAGCGCCGCCCAGCGAGATCCCCGTCAGGCAGTGCTGCAAGAAGGTTGTCATGCTCATAGAAGCGTAGCCTCCCAAATAGGATCGGGCAATTTAGAATATAAACGTCGTACTAAAAAAGAGGCGGGAGGACGAGACGCCTCCCGCCTACGCGTAAATTTGGTTACTGCACGGAAACGGTCTTGAGGAACTTGAACTGGCCGCCCTCAATGGTCTTGATGAAGGCCATATCCTTCTTGGCGTCGCCGTTTTCGTCAAAGGAGATGGCGCCCGTTACGCCTTCGATGGAAACGCCCACGAGCGCGTCGCGGATGGCGACGGAGTCGGTGGAGTTCGCAGCCTTAATGGCGGCAATCGCCGTCAGGTACGCATCATAACCAAGCGCGGAAACGGCGGGGATGATTTCGGACTGCTTGTTTTCCACCAGATACTTCTTGAAGCCGGTGATAAACTTTTCGGCCTCGGCAGTCGCCGGGTCGGCATCATCAAAGAATGTGGAGAGTACAACGCCTTCCGCGTACTCACCCGCGTTTTCGATGATGGAGGAGTTCTCCCACGTGTCGCCCGCCATGATGGGGCAGGTGATGCCAAGCTCACGCGCCTGCTTGATGATCAAGGGCGCGGTTGCGATGGAGGAAGGAGCAAATATGACGTCCGGATTCGCGGCCTTGATGTTGGTTAGAATGGCCTTGAAGTCGTTCTGGTTGGTCTGGAACTGTTCTTCCGACGCGATTGTGCCGCCCAGCTTCACAAATGCGTCCTTATAGAACGTGCCAAGACCGGAAGAGTAATCGTCGCCCAGCTGGGTGATGACGGCCGCAGTCTTAGCGCCTTCCTGGATGGCGTAGTTGGCCATGACGGTGCCCTGGAAGGGATCCAGGAAGCAGACGCGGAAGTAATAATCGTTGCCCAAAGTGACCTGCGGGTTGGTGCAGGAAGCGCCGATTGCGGGAACCTTCGCATCCTTGAAGATTTCGCCCGCGGCAATGGACACGCCGGAGCCGTAGGACCCGATGATGACCTTGCAGCCTTCGCTGATGAGCTTCTGCGCGGCGGACACGGCCTCGGTCTTGTCGGATTTGTTATCCGCTTCCACAAGCTCTATTTTGTAGGTTTCGCCGTTGATGTCCACGGTGGGATAGACAGTGTTGGCGTAGCGGATGCCCAGAACTTCCTGGAACCCGCCGCCGCCGTTTTCACCGGTTTGCGGTTCAAACACGCCAATTTTGATGACCTTTTCCCCGCTCGACGATGCGGGCGCGCACGCGCTCACCGCCACTGCCATGCATAAAAGCACAGCAACAAGAACAACCAGACTTTTCTTCATAAAAGTTCCTCCTACTTTTGATATACGTATCAATATACTTGGAATGCAACCGTCCAGGCACCTCTGGGGTCCTGTTCGTTCTATTATACACATACAGTTTTTATCGCGCAATGTATGCGTAATAAAATTGCATTTTTCTCGCATAACCGCATCGTAAAACAGGCAAAACCGGTTGTACAGCCTAGACTTTTTATATGCAAAGAAGCCGCACGGCGGCGTTCCGAGCGGCTTCTTGAAAAAGTATAGAAAATTTGTTAAAGCAGGATGCAGATCAAGCCATTGCAGCCATCGTTCGCAATGCGCTGTAGCGTCTTCTGCAGTTTCTGCTGCACGGCCTCCGGCATTCTCCCCGCCTTGCCCGCCATAGAGTCCCGCACTAGGTCGTAGAGGTTTTTGCCGAATATGTTCATTTCCCAAATGGCGGCAGGGTCTTTTTCAAACCGTTCCATCAGGTAATTCATCAGCGCTTCGGACTGCTCCGCGCTGCCCACGATTGGGTTGACCTCAGTTTGCATATCCACGCGGAAAAGCTGAAGCCCAGATGATTTTGCCTTGAGACGCACACCGAATTTGTTGCCCTGCTGGATGATTTCCGGCTCCTCCAGCTCCATTTCGTCAATGGAGGGCGGCACCATGCCGTAGCCCAGCGTCTGCGCGCTCTCCAGCGCCCCGGCGATACGGTCATACGCGCGCTTAGCCGCGGCAAAGCTCTTGAGTGCGCTCATCAGCTCATAATCGTCTGCGATATTGAAGCCACATTCCTGGCTCAGGATGTCATAGAACATGCCTTCTTCCGGCATAAGGTTCAATGTGGCGCAGCCCTTGCCCATATCTACCGATTCTACGGCGCAGGGGTTGAAGCGCTCCAACCCGGTCAACGCCGAACACATGGATTTGTAATCCCTCATGCGGGAAAGGCCGGGCATTTGCGCCCGTATGGGGGCAACTACCCGCTGCATGATGGGATGGTTCTGTCCAAGCTCCATCATATACCCGGGCAGGCGGATAAAGAGCTCGGCAAGCGGGAACTCCATGAGCACCTGCTCCAAGAGATCGCTTGCGGAGGAGCCTGACATATTGAGCGCGTCCAGCGTCACCACGCTCACGCCGTACCTCTCCTCCAAATCGTTTCGCAGCGTCTGGCAGTACGGGCCGTCCGGGTCCGTGCTGTTGATGACGATGACAAACGGCTTGCCTGTGGCTTTCAATTCGTCCACCACACGCTGCTCTGCCTCGACATAGCTTTCGCGCGGGAGATCGGTGATGCTTCCGTCGGTTGTCATGACAACGCCGATGGTGGAATGGTCCGTAATGACTTTGCGCGTGCCGATTTCCGCCGCTTCTTCAAAGGGAATCTCATGGTCAAACCACGGAGTGCGCACCATGCGGGGCGTATCCGCCTCCATATGGCCGATCGCGCCTGGAACCCAATACCCCACGCAATCCACCATGCGTACATTGCAGTGCGCGTTATCCCCCAATTCCAGGCGCACCGCCTCGTTGGGCACAAACTTGGGCTGGGTGGTCATGATGGTTTTCCCCGTGCCGCTCTGCGGCATTTCATCCACCACGCGCGTGCGGACATGCTCGTTTGTGATTACGGGCAGAATCAAATGATCCATGAAGCGCTTGATAAATGTCGATTTCCCCGTCCGCACGGGGCCGACCACGCCGATGTAGATATCACCCTGCGTGCGCTTGGCAATATCCTGATACAGCTCCATTCTATCCATACCGGGGCCTCCTTCTCATGACATCAGACTAAAACACTAGATATATATGAGATGGATGGACAAAACAGAATGAATATTGCGCAGTAATTTATCTGGCTTCCTGTGTTTCTTTTATATTGTTGTCCTGTTGGGATTATATCCTTCCCAACAGTGTGTAGCCCCAGACGGCCACGCATTCGCGCAGGTGGTTGTTCAGGGAAAGATACCATACGTCAGGCGCGGCAATTCCCTGCGCCTCTATGCCCTGCTGTCTTGCAACACGGGACGCGCGGAAAACATGAAAATCCGTGGTGACGAACGCGATTGTTGCGTCTTTATGAATGCGCTCTTTAATGATCTGATAGGAATAGGCAAAATTCTCCTCGGTATTGGTGGAAGCGCCCTCTTTGATATAGCGGGAAGCCGGAATGCCTTTTTGTTCAAAATATCGCGCCATGGCCTCGGCCTCGCTAATGTGTTCGTTGTCCCCTTTGCCGCCGGAAAGTATGGCGACAGCGTCCGGATGCTCGTGGAGATACGCAATGGCGGTATCCATCCGGTGGCGCAGCACAAGCATCGGCTTATCCCCCCGAAGCCCCGCGCCCAATACAATTACGGTATCGGCCCCCGAATACACTTTCTTATTTGCTTCCCGATCAATTATGATCCATGTTACGGCAAACAGTAATGTGAGCAGCAGATACCCGGCGGCAAATACAACGAGTACAACATGCCCCCCCTTCCCTGCGCTCTGCAGCTTTGGAAGAAACACGCTGAGCGCAACCAGCGGGAGCCCCAATATGGCAGGCAAGGCCACGCCGAGATTCATGTTGCTGATAAAGCTGACGAGTAAGGTATCAGCCAACCCAAGCGCGCCGAGCGTAAAAAGCAATATCCGCATTAGCATTCGCACGTTCCGCCTTTCCGGACTATATTCATAGCCAATTATAAGTATACCAAAAGCGGGCAGCGTGTACGAGAATGAATGATTATAGACCGGAATAGCCGGAGAACTGCACGATAGCCTGTACAATTAGTGCAACCAGCATGCTCAAAAGAAACCAGAAGCCACTATAGAGCAGACAGACCTGGCCATAAAGGTTGAGAGGAAGGGCGGAATAATCCCACACGTTCCATTTGAGCCGTACATTAACAACCGCCCCGCCCAGAAATTCGAGGGACGTTATAATTGCCGCGCCTATCAGGCCCTTTAGAAGCACTTGTTCCGGCCCGATACGTGCGAACAGCAAAAACATCAGCAAAAACGCGGTGCCTCCGAGTATCCCCATGCTCCAGTGCGTACGTTTACGCCAGAGAATCTCTATAAGCAGATAGCAAACGCCCCCGAACAGAAACAGCGCAGGATACAGCAATGTCATAAAAAATCCCTCCCGCATTCAGCATGCGTGGAGGGACGGGCTTTTTATGCATAAGTGGAACGGATTTTCTAATTTTGCCGTGTCTTCCACTCCACGCCGCCGATGTATACGGCACGGATGTTTAGCGTTGAATCGAACAGCACAAAATCCGCACGCGTGCCGGGCGCTATGGAGCCGATCTCCCGTTCCATGCCAATGGCTTTGGCGGGCACGATGGTCGCTGCGGCGATCGCCCGACTGAGCGGAATGCCGAACTCGACCGAACGCCTGAGCCCCGTCATCAGGTGGATGCCCGAGCCCGCGATTGTACCGTCCGCTAATGTACATTTGCCTGCTTTCACGGTCACGGTCTGGCCGCCCAGAGAATATTCACCGTCGGGCAGGCCAGCGCCGCGCATGGAATCGCTGATCAGGCAGACCCGGTCAAACAACCGGAACGCCGCGCGCACCATGGCTGGATGCAGGTGCAGGCCATCCACAATGACCTCCACATACGCGTTTTCATCCGCCGCAGCGCCCACAATACCCGGCGCGCGGTGCAAGAATGGTTCCATGGCGTTGAACAGGTGCGTCACCTGGGTGGCCCCGTTATGGAACGCCTCCACCGCCGTATCATAATCTGCCGCGCTGTGCGCGAGCGAAACGCGGCAAAGCGCGGAAGCCTCCCTGATGAATTCCATTGCGCCCGGAAGCTCGGGTGCGATATCCACAATGCGCACCATGGAGCCGGAAGAGAGCTGCAGGCGTTTTAAAAGGTCCACGTCCGGCGTGTGCAAATGCTCAGCAGATTGCGCGCCCTTGCGTTTGGCGCTCAAAAACGGCCCTTCCAGCCGCACGCCGACTACCCGCGCGCCGCTTTCGTTTTGATACTCCTGTATGGTCCGCATGGCGCGCGTTAGCGTTTCTTCGTCGAGCGTCATCGTGGTGGGCAAAAAGGAGGTGACGCCGTTGTCGGCACAAAACGCCGCCATTTTTTTAAGCGCCTTCACATTGCCATCCGATACGTCTTCCCCCACCGCACCATGCGTATGCAGATCCACAAGGCCGGGAATTAGCGTGAACCCTTCCGCGTCCACTCCCTCGCCCATAAGGGAGCCCGTTTCTATAATGCGCGAGTCAAAGCGCATGTCAGTCTTTTGAAATGTCCCATCGGGTAGGAATACCCGCGCGTTTTTAATGAGCATATGCTTGCCGCCTGTCTTCTGTTTCTATTTATAGTATCATCCGAAAAAGCCCGTGTGAAACGGGGACAGAAGAGCCTGCCATCTGCAGGCACAAAACGCCAACTAGCGGCAACGCTTATTCGATGCCGTAGCGCAACTTGGCGTAGCGCCAGCCGTCCTCGCACATTTTATTGATGTCCCTCTGGGCCTTCCAGCCATAAAGTTCTTCCGCCTTATGAGTATCCGCATAGAAGGAGGCGATGTCGCCCGGCCGCCTGCCCACAATTGTGTACGGTATTTTTCTTCCGCTCGCCTGCTCGAACGCGCGGACAAGTTCCAATACGCTCGTACCGCTGCCGGTGCCAAGGTTCACCGCCTGCACGCCACAGGATTGCAATACATGTTCCAATGCGGCGATATGTCCTTGCGCCAGGTCCATCACATGGATATAATCCCTCACGCCCGTGCCGTCGGGCGTATCGTAATCATTCCCGAACACGTTGAGCTTTGGCAGCTTCCCAACCGCCACCTGCAGGATGTACGGGAACAGATTGTTGGGAATATCGTTTGGATTCTCTCCCAATATGCCGCTTTCATGCGCGCCGATTGGGTTAAAGTACCTGAGGTTCGCCACACTCCACTCCTCATCTGAAGCGCAGAGATCCTCCAATATGCGTTCGATCATCACCTTTGTGCTGCCATATGGATTGTCGGCGGATGTGGGGTATTCCTCCCTGTAAGGAACCGGATTGTTCATGCCGTATACAGTGGCGGAAGAGGAGAACACCAGCTTTTTGCAGCCTGCCTCCTGCATAGCGCGCAGCAGCGCAAGAGTGCCGCCTACGTTGTTTTCATAATATTCAAGCGGTTTTTTAACGGATTCGCCCACCGCCTTCCAACCGGCCAAATGGACGACCGCCGCAATGCGCTCCTGAGAGAATAGCTTGCGCATCGACTCCGTATCCCGGATATCCGCTTTATGAATGGAGAACTCCCGCCCGGCGAGAAGACGAATATGTTCCAGCACCTCGGATTTTGCGTTATGGTAATTATCCGTGATCACAATATCATATCCCGCCTGAAGGAGCATGACCGCCGTATGGCTGCCGATATAACCCACTCCGCCCGTGACCAGTATTTTTCCGTCCGCTTTCATGCGCTTCCTCCTGACAATTCTATTTAGCCATTGCTTCCATACAAAGTTTACCTGTTAGCGGCGGGATGCGCAATGACAAAAAGATGCCGTGGCGGACCTTCGCCCATCAGGTATAGTATTTTACTTTTCCATAAGGTTGACAGGATAAAAAAACATGCTAAAGTGGGTTTGGAAGCGCGCCGAAGCTTAATAAGCATAAGATAGGTATGCAACGATCCGGCACGCGTGTTTAGGAAAAGGAGGCTTCCATCATGAGTAGCACCTGTACACAGGATTGTTCCGGTTGCAGCAAGAACTGCAATGACCGCCAAAAATCCTTTGCCGATTTCCGTGAAAAGCCGCATGAATTGAGCCATATCCGCCACATCATCGGCGTTGTGAGCGGTAAGGGCGGCGTGGGGAAATCCCTTGTTACTTCCCTGCTTGCCGTTTTAACGCAGCGTGCGGGGTTAAAGACCGCGATATTGGATGCGGACATCACCGGTCCTTCCATCCCCCAGACGTTCGGGCTGTATGAAAAAGCCACTGCAAGCGAGGAAGGCATGTACCCAGCCGCCACCAAGACCGGCATACGCGCCATGTCCGTGAACCTGCTGCTGCCCAATGAGACCGACCCCGTCGTATGGCGCGGGCCTATTATCGCAGGGACTGTCAAGCAGTTCTGGACGGACGTCGTCTGGGGGGATGTGGACGTCATGTTCATCGATATGCCACCGGGTACCGGCGACGTGCCCCTTACGGTGTTCCAGGCCATTCCGGTGGACGGCATTGTGATTGTGACCTCGCCGCAGCAGCTGGTGGGCATGATCGTAGAAAAAGCCGTCAATATGGCGCACATGATGCATGTTCCCGTGCTGGCCTTAGTGGAGAATATGAGCTATGTGAAGTGTCCGGACTGCGGATCTGAAATTTCCGTGTTCGGGGAAAGCCGTATCGCGGCGCTTTCGGAAAAGCACAACATTCCCCACACGGCGCACCTGCCGATTGACCCGAAGCTTGCGGCGGCCTGCGATACCGGCATGATCGAGCTGTTTGACGGAAATTGGCTCGATGATCTCGCCCGGGTGATCGCAACGGACGCTCTGGCGAAATAATGGGTTCCAACCGCCGCCAGCGACATATGCGGTGGCGGCGGAAGGCCCGCAAGGCTTTCCTTGCAGGAACTTTGCGCCCGTGCCGCAGGCACAGGTTGTTCCTGTAAACCCTCCGAGAAAGCGCCAGTAAGGCACTTTCTCGACAGCAAAAAGCCGCCCAAACTGGCGGCTTTTTGCTTAGGAGGCTAATCCTATGAACCGGTTCGGATGCATTGGCGAGGGGGATGCATCCGTACTATCTTCTTATGCTTCCTGCGCCTGTTCGTCCTGCTCTTCAAGCATACCCAATATAGCCTGCTTGGGCCGGACGCCGACGGATTTTGAAACGGGACGCCCGCCCCGAAACAGCATGAGGGTCGGAATGCTCATCACGCCAAACTGCGCGGCAAGCTGCGGCTCATCATCCACATTGATCTTGGCGACCTTAAGCGCTCCCACCTGTTCCTGTGCGATCTGATCCACCACAGGGGAGAGCATGCGGCAGGGGCCGCACCAGGAAGCCCAGAAGTCAACCAACACGGGTGTGGTTGAATCCAACACCTCGGATTTAAAATTGTTTTGCGTAATCGTAAGGCCAGACATCGTCTCATCCTCCGTTTGAAATTTCTGTTGTCTTTATAATAAACAAAACGGAGCGACTCTACCGTGACAATGTTACAAAAGCTCGCAATTATTTCAACAAAGCTGTGAGCTTCTGGCGGTGAGTCAGCGTGATGCCGCCGCGTGAGAGCCGGACGATGCCTTCGTCCTGAAAATATTTCAGCATGCGGGTAACAACTTCCCGCGCGGTGCCCATGTGATGTGCGATGCGCTCATGGGTGATGGAGAGCGTATCCCCGCCCGCTATGCCGCTTTCCTCCAGCAAGAATGCAGCGAGACGCGCATCGATGCTCTTAAAAAGCACGGCGTCCAGCAGCCACATGACGTCCGAAAGCCGGGAGGCTAAGAGCTCGTTGGTATAGTTGGCGACGGGCAGCGAGGATTTCATCAGCTCCTGATAGGTGTTGACCGGCAGCACCCACAGCCTCGTTTCCCGCTCCGCTTCCACCCAGATATCAAATTGTATGCCGTGTAACAGGCAGGAAGCCGAGAACAGGCACATATCCCGCTCAAAGAGCCGGTAGAGCGTGACCTCCTTGCCTTCATCGGAGAGTATGTACGCGCGAAGCTGCCCTGTCTGCACCAGAAAAAGGCCCACGCAGTCTACAGAGCCGTTTTGCAGTATTGTACCCTGCGGCACCACGCGCTCCGTTGCTGCACGCTCCAGCAGCGCCCGGTCCTTTTCGGTCATATCATTCCATACAGGGAACAGGGCATTGAGGCTATTCTTCGTACCCGCCATGCGCACCGTCCTTTCTTTACAAGCATCAACCTCATCTTATATGCGAAGGAATACACTGTCAATGCGTGGGACATCAAAGCGCTTTTACCGGCAGTCAAAAAGAACATCCAACGAATTTTATCCATTAAATACAATAGCGGGTCCAGATAGGCCCGCCACACCCTGCCGAAAAACCCCTTGGAAATTCGCTGAGACTTCCAACCGCGAAGAATGAGGTAGCGGCGGAACAACCGCCCGTGCCTCAGGCACAGGTGTTCGACCAATCCTCGAAAAAGTGCCGCATGGCACATTTCCGACAAGCAACAGCGGGCCCAAATGAGCCCGCTGTTGCCTGATCAGAGAGGACTAGTTTATATCAATCTTCCTGCCCGTGGCGGGCTTTTCCGCCAGCTTGGGAAGGGAGAGCTCCAGAACGCCGTCCTTGTACGAGGCTGTGATTTTATCAGTATCCACGCCGGTTACGTCAAAGCTGCGGCAATAGGATCCGAAGACCCGCTCACGGCGGACGAAATTTTCGCCCTTGTCTTCTTTGTCCTGTTCATGTTTCACGCTGACGACAAGATCATTGCCATCAAGGTCCAGATGAATATCTTCCTTTGCTACGCCGGGAAGATCCGCCTTCAGAAGGAATTTGTCTCCTTTGTCTACAATATCGGTACGGAACGTACCCCATCCAAAGCTTGGCAATCCTCCAAAGAAGGCCTTTTCAAAATCATCAAAATAGTTTGCGATGCTGCGCGCATCGTTCCTGCGGAAGGGCGTCAAACCAAGCATAAAGAAACCTCCTTTATTTTTGTCTTTTTAGTATCTTCGGGGGCGGTATTTCCCATTCGGGAGGCGCCTCCTTTTTCTTATGGATATATAGTAACCCGCCATTGTTGCAGAAGTTTGGCAGAATTTTTGTGGAAAAGAAAACTTTAGCACTCCGAACGTTCGAGTGCTAATTCCGTGCTTTTCACCATTATTCGCATCGTTTGCCTTGTACTCCTTGATACGGTATACTGGGGAAAATGCGGTCAGGTAATAGAAATATGAAACGAAATTTCACCGGACACGTCGCATGAGCACCACGTGTCCCAACATAGACCAGTTGGTGCGCTCCAAACGCAGAACAGTCGGGCTGACTGTGACCGAAGAGGGGCTGCTCATTGTGCGCGCGCCTTTCAAAATGCCACTTGCGCAGATAAAGCAGGCGGTGTACGGCAAGGCGGACTGGATTTTAAAAAAACAGGCGGAGCAGCTTGCCCGCCTGGCGAGAAAAAGCAGGCATACCTATGCGGAGGGCGAGACGTTTCTCTTTTTAGGGGAGCCACATCTATTGCGTTACAAAGCAGGTCTAAAAAGAGTTTACGCGGAAGAAGGTCTGCTCCTGCTTCCACCCTGCGCCCCGGAGGAAGCAAAAAAGCTGCTTATAGAGTGGTATAAGCGCCAGGCACGCGCCGTGTTTTACGACAGGCTCCAATATTATGCGTCGATAATCGGCGTTGTTCCGGGAGTTATCCGCTTATCCTCCGCCCGGGGACGGTGGGGCTCCTGTGGGCCGAACAGCAGCATCAACCTGGTTTGGCGGCTTGTGATGGCACCGCTAAATGTAATTGATTATGTGGCGGTACACGAATTGTGCCACATCAAGCGCCGCGACCATTCCGCAACTTTTTGGAAGCTGGTGCAGAACATATTACCGCAGCATCAATTGGCAAGACGCTGGCTTAAGGAGCATGGCGCAGAGTTGGAGATATAGCGTCAACATGATTTAGAGCCTGTAAGGAGGATATTATGAAAAGCTATCGCAAAGAATTGCATTTTCACCTTCCCAGCCGCCGGGGATTAGTCAACATCACGCCGGAAGTGGAACAGTGTGTCCGTGAGAGCGGCATAAAAGAAGGGCTTGCGCTTATAAACGCCATGAACATCACGGCAAGCGTGTTCATCAACGACGACGAGAGCGGCCTGCACAGCGATTATGATCGGTGGCTTGAAAAGCTTGCGCCCGAAAAGCCATATGAGCAATACGCGCATAACGGCTATGAAGACAACGCGGACGCCCACCTCAAGCGCACCATAATGGGGCGCGAGGCGGTGGTAGCCATCACGGGCGGGAAACTGGATTTTGGAACATGGGAGCAGCTGTTTTACTATGAATTCGACGGAAAGCGGAATAAGCGCGCTCTTATAAAAATCATCGGTGAATAGTTTATATAGCAAGCCGCTGCTGCCAAGAGATCGCTTCAATATAAAGCCGCATGCAATGATGCGTTTCAAGGCCGATGGCCTCAACAAGAGGCGGCAGCATGTCCCATTCCCCGTTTTCAAATGCGATGGCAGTGCGCAGGTACGGGGCGAATATCGTCTCCTGGTTTAACAGCGTATCCTTGACAACGGGCACAAGGGGAAGGCTGCTTACGATGCTGCCCATACTTTGGTTGACGATGACGTCAAGGTTAGAAAATATACCGACAAACACCCCCATACCGGCAAGGTTCTCCAAAGAGTTCTGGGTGCACATCAGGAAAATGAGCCTGCCGCGTATGATGGAGTTTTTGATCAGTTCCTTGTTTTCCGTGGTTTGGATGCTGCGTAAAAACAACAAGTAAATCCAACCCGTCAGCTCCTTTGTGCCAATCTGAAGCAATGCTTCCGATATGGATTTTACCGGCTTGCCACAGGAAAAGAATGCGGAATTGGCCAGCTTTAAAAGCTTATAGGATAGCCCCGTATCGTGCTCGAATATTTCCGCAATGGACCGAAGATCCGGTTCCTCGCGGCTGAGTTCTTCCAGCGCCATGGAAGTGCTGGCCTTGAATATGTCGATATCTTTCGCGTTTACAATTACCGGTTTGCTGAAATAGTACCCCTGAAACAGCGTAAAGCCCAGTTGCTTTGCCTGCTCAAACTGCGCCTTCGTTTCGACGCGCTCGGCTAAAAATTTTGTTCTCCCCCGATATTTACGCAGGAACTGCAATTCCTGATTGCCGGCTTCAAATGGAAACTGTACCTTTATGATATCAGCTAGTTCAACGAGTTTTTCGTTTTTCTTATCGTTCGGCTTTATCACGTAATCATCCAGAGCTATGGTATAGCCGAGTGCTTTTAACCGCCTGCATGCAAACAACAGTTCTTCCGATACGCATACGCTCTCCAATATTTCAATAACGACCTTATTCTTGGGCAAAAGCCTCGCCACATCGTTCAAAAGAAGGTCCTCGGGAAAATTGATAAAACCTCGCGTATTTTCCGTTAGTTCATTAAACCCCATCACAAGAAACGAGTTGCTGATTACTTCAACGGTGGACGCGTTCTCATCTTCGCCTTCATAGAAGTTGTTGTCCCCCTTACGATAAAGAAGCTCATACCCGTATAGACGGCGCTTGATGTCATATACAGGCTGCCTTGCTACATACACTTCCATACACAACTCTCTTTTCCTGTTCTTCGATTTATTTCGTTCTTTTTGTAAAAATCATGAATTGAATCCATAAATCTTCCATATTCAGCTTGCACATAATACCGGTATATCAATCGATCATACGCAGGCATCATGGGGGATTGAATGCCGCATTCTGACGATGGATATACCGGCACGTATAATAAAGGGCGGACGCCCGGCCGAAAAAATCGGCAGAGGAGAAGGAGGCGTCCGCCGCCAGTTTTCCTTTCCCCTGCCTTCTTATACACATAAACCATGGGCATTTGGGACAAAAATGTGTGGAACATTGCATGTTGAGTCTGTCTATGTAATAATTCATTGTGTCCAGACCTTTCCAATTTTGCTGGAGCGGGAGCAGATATGGCGTTTGTTACAACCGGAGAAGTCATCACGCAGTTGTTTTTGCGGGTCCATCGGACGCTTGAGAACCTGGCTCTTACTTATGTCAACAACAGGGAACAGGCCGTTGATATCGTACAGGACACCGTATTGATTATGCTCGAAAAGGAGCGCACGTTTGAAAGTGAGGCTTCCTGCGTGTGCTATATGAAACAAATCGTACGCAACCAGGCAAAGAACTTTTTAAGAGACAACGCGGATATGGAACTATGGGAGACGCTTGACGACGTAAGGCTTGAAGATATCGACCAGTACGATATTGTGGAATCGAAGTTGACTCTCCAGCAGCTACTTTTAAAATATCCACCCGAAATACGGGAAGCGTTCATTATTCACGTGATCGACGGCGAGCCCAGCCGGGTGCTGGCCGAACAGCTTGATATCAAGCACGATACGCTTCGCAGGCAGTTTACGCGCATGAAACAGGAACTTCTTGACACTTATTCCAAAAAACTTAACAAAAAAACTTTGTTCCTCCTGCTATTGTCTGTCCCATTTGAGTAAGGTTCAGGTGTATTCATTAGCAAGGAGGGCCGCAAATGAACTGGCCGGGATTAAAAAGGCGAATTCGCCTTCAGCCAAATTTAATTGACCCCTACCGCAAAATAAGCCACCGGGAGGCCCGTCGCATCTGGAAGGAGCAGGGCAGGCCGGATGTTTTTGAGCTTTTGGAAGGTGCGCGCAAAAAATCCGGCATGACGCCGGAAGAGTGGCGGGCGCTTACGGGGTTGAAAATAAGGAATACGCGCGCAACGCATAGCTTGGCATTGCGGCGCTGGGCAGTCGCCTGCGCGTTTGTGCTGCTTTTTAGTGCATTCCTTGCGTTCACGGTGCCTGGCCGCGCGTTTGCCGCAAAGGTTTATAAGACATTTACGACGATTGTTGAGAATTATATCCGTATTAGCACCGATGAGGTTCCTGGCATAAATGTTGAACCTAGAACAGAAATACACGAGAGTTCCCTAAATAGCGTTAACTCTGTTTCTGAAGTATATGATCAGGTTAACGATACGATATTTTATTTGCCCAGAACAAAATATACTTTGAAAAGTATTACTGTAACAAATAGCAGAGCAAGAGGCCAGTCTGTTTCTACAGAATATGTTATAGATCAAACCAGCATATATATTGTACAGCGTTGGCCGCTCGATGATCAGAAAAATGAAGTAACGATTAAAATGGATGATGCGATCTATCATCCCACTTATGGGCCAAATAGCCTGCTATTTGAGGGAGTCTATACTGAAAAAGAAAATTCTTATCATGGTATAGCCATGGAAAGTTCATACATTATCGCTATAGATATCGAACACATATTTACTTTGGAAGATATTGATGATATCGTTCACGACCTTTTGCCCTATAATGGGTAAAAAACAGGCCGCCTGAAGGCGGCCTGTTTCTTATCTACATTCTTTTATATATTATAATATACCGGATATGAGTATGATCCATCTCCGGTTGTTGCAGAAACCTGTACTTTATAATAGCCGGACGATAAAGTTATATATACATCCTTTTCCAACTCATTGGTATACCCTGATACCGTTACAGCTTTGACCTTCTTCCAACCACCTTCGTAGCGATATAAAGTTGATGTTCCCGTTTTATACTCGCTTCCGCCAAATACATAAATATAGAGATAGTGTCCGTTTCCTCCTGCAGATGTCAATCCACCATCAGCACTAACCGCACCATACGGTTGTACATCGATTGCCGACGCCACGATCGGCAGGCTCAGCGCGCTCAGCATGAGCAACGTGAGCAATACAGCAAAGATTCTCCTCTTCATACAAAATACCCCCATGTTTTTATTTGGACGCAAATTGCATCCTGTACTATAAACACGGGACAGGCACCCAAATGGGACAAGAATGGACAAATATTTTTAAATATCGCGAAATTTCTTGTTTTTTTGTATATGTAACAATAAATATAAGCGGAACAATAATAGAAATGCTCTGTTCGGTACCAATAGTTCGCCTATTCTTCCGAAAGATATGCGCGCACACCCATCCATAGCCAGCCCTTCGCCGCCTTTTCAAGATCGCACGGCAATTCCTCCTCTGCCCCTTTAAGCATAGCAGCAATATCATAGCCGCCCGAAAGAACCGCTTTTCTCGCAAGGCCGGGCCGCAGCGCTTTTTGCGGGCACCGGTAAATGCACCTTAAGCAAAACAGGCACCTTAAATAAAAGTGCGGCCTCCCGTTTTCCATCATGATATTCCGGCCGGGGCATTCCCGCGGGCATAAGCCGCAGCCGTTGCAATCCTCTGTCCGCCTGATTGTCTTGGCGTAAAACCGACAGCCGAGCTTTTCGATCTCACAAACGCGGGAAAGAATGCGGTCAATCCTCTTTGGCTTTTTCTGTATGGGTGCACCTTCTGCAAGGGCATTTAATATCCGTTCCACCTTTTGCGGCAATATGCGTAGTATCCTGCCAGACAGGGCGGGATCGGTTTGCAAAAAGAGATTGGGCGGCATAATGAGCATTTCCTCAAGCCGTACGGGGCAGCCTATTTTTTCAAGCCTTCGGATGCTGCTCAGCCGACAGGCGGTGTTGGGTGAAACTTCCCCGCCACCGGAAACGGAAATGACGGCTGCGGGTAGCCTTGCGCCCATCCTGCCCATGCTTTTTAGCCAGGCGTATACCGGCTCCGGCGCATTCGCCGCATGCACAGCAAAGAGAAGCAGCAGAAAATCTTCACCATCGTTTCCGTATTCATCCCCTGCGCGTATAGACACCTGCACGGTTTGGACGCCACGACGGGTTAGCGCCTCAACAAAGCGATCCGCAACGTGTGCCGTTCCGCCCGTTCCTGAAAAATACGCCACCTTGGCTTTTTGAAACGGGAGAATATGCCGCTCCATACGTCTTCCCCATTTGCGTATTATTATAAGTTTGAATATAACGTACCATTTAGATTTGTCAACAGGTGGAAAAACGCGGCCTCTCCCACAGCGAACTTTTCTCTCTGGCAATAATTGCTTTTTATTCGAAATTAGACTATCATTTGAAACAAACAAATAAGAGCATTGGCGTAATCGCCGCTCATTTAAAGCAGTGGACTATGAAAAATCATCGTCATTTTTGGTTTGTCCTGTTTTTGCCCGCTTACCTATTTGCATATTGGGCTTTGGAGCAATATACCGCGCCACACTACTGGATATCCTATATCCCGCTGGATGACAGTATCCCGTTTGTGGATTTCTTTGTGATATTCTATTGCATGTGGTACGCGTATGTCATTCTGAGCGGACTTTTTTTGATGTTCGCCGATCGCCCCGTATTTCTAAGCTTCATGCGCCATTTGATGGCGGGGCTTATTCTGAGCGTCGTTATCTGTTTTATCTTCCCAAATGCGCAGGAATTGCGGCCGGCAGAATTTGAGCGCACTACTCCATTTACCTCTATCGTGCAGGCAATTTACTCTGTTGACACCAATACGAACGTCCTGCCCAGCATGCATGTTGTGGGAACATTGGCCACGGCCGTCGCGGCGTGCAAAAGCGGAAAATTTAATAGGAGCGTCAAATGGCTCATGGCCCTGTTGGCCGCGCTGATCTGCGCTTCCACGGTTTTCATCAAGCAGCATTCCATTCTGGATGTGTTTGCCGCCATATTATTAAGCGTTCCGACATATTTTCTCGCCTATCCGGGCCGCCGTATCGGAGGGGATGCAAAATAAGTACCCGGCGCTTACGCCGGTTGTATTGCGGCGGAATATACGTGGTTGGTATACCTTTAGAACCTACGATCTGAATTGAAACTGCTTTTCAATCCCATCAATCATCGAGCGCGCTATTTTCGTCGCGTTTTCATACGCCAAGTCAAAATTAGTAATTCCCTCAGAATACTTCTCTTTGCTCAAGTTAAGGACCAAGTCCATCTGGAGCTTAAAATGATTGTTCAAATATGTCTCCCATGCGGCTTTGTCTATATACGGATTCGCCTGAAGCAACACTGTCAGAATTCCACTTGAAATAGCGTTCCAACTCGCGGCCATGGGTTCGATATTTCCACCATATTTTACGGTTGAGGCCAATTCGGACAAAAGAAGCGCATTCTGCGTCAGAACATTCTCCACTTGATTTCCAGTTTCGGCCCCGTAAAAATATGAAATCACCTTAGCGATCTCGGTGCCGTTGCGGAGCAGACGGTTTGCAACAAAGCTCAAATCTCGCAGCCCCATCATAACGCTTATGCTATAGTGGCGCATCCATACAGCGCGTTCCACCCAAAGATTGTGTATTCTGTCCCGCCAATCCATGCGCTCCGTCCGCCCTTCGCTTTTGTATATCATATGAGGTAAATATTTACTGTAGGACCGCAGGCGGAGTTTCTGGGGCGCTCTCAAAATATATCTCGTCCACGGAATTACTGTTCAGCAGCGCTGCCCGTTTTTTTGGCTGCAAGGCTTGGCCTTGCAGAAACTAATCTAGTGCATATATAAGTGCAAAGGATAAATATGCAGATAAAAAGAAACCCCAGAGAATATCAATTCTCTGGGGTCTTGGCGCGCCCTGAGGGATTCGAACCCCCGACCTTCTGGTCCGTAGCCAAACGCTCTATCCAGCTGAGCCAAGGGCGCATGCCAATACTTGCGACGCGTCATTGATTATAACCAAAGGGCCGCCTCATGTCAAGGGAAAATATCAACCGCACAAAAGGCAGCCCGAAAGAAAACATCAGCAACGCTGCTCAAAACGGCATGCTCTTTTGCGATTATAAAAATAATATACTATTTACAAACGTATGGCGTTGTGGTAGCATAGCATGCATAACCGGAAAGGCCGCTAATACCCTGGCATAAAATCCGGTATACCGCAAGGAGATCCGCATGGCAAATTTGTACTTTAGCAGCTATTACTACTTTGGCTTTGCTTACTTTCGCAAGGCTCATTGTTATTTGGCTGCATAAAGGCAATTGCAGGATGCGCATAGCGTAAACTGGTAAACAAAGCTCCGCAGCTAAGTAACGGCTGCGGAGCTTTTTCTATCATAATAAAGGCAGCGGATATTTTAAAACAGAGAGGTAGCGCCATGATCGTCATCATTAAGCCCAATGTCACAAGGGATCAATTGAAGCCGCTCTTGAACTGGCTCAAAAGCAAGCAGCTGGACATCCATGAGAGCACCGGCGAAACGCATACCATACTGGGGCTTGTCGGCGACACCACCCAGGTGGATATGGAAATGATCAAGGCGCTTGATATCGTGGCTGACGTCAAGCGCGTGCAGGAGCCGTACAAGAACGCAAGCAGGCACTTCCACCCGCTCGATACCGTGGTGGACGTAAGCGGCGTAAAGATCGGCGGGGGTAACTACATGCTGATCGCCGGCCCCTGCTCTGTGGAATCCGAGGAGCAGATCGTCACTGTGGCGCGGGAGGTCAAGGAAGCGGGTGCAAACATGCTGCGCGGGGGCGCATTCAAGCCGCGTTCCTCTCCCTACGCGTTCCAGGGCCTGCATGAGGAGGGCATACGGCTGCTGCTGCTTGCAAAAAAGGAAACGAGGCTCCCTATTGTAACGGAGATTATGGACATTTCCCAGCTGCCGGTGTTCGACGAAGTCGATCTTATACAGGTGGGCGCACGCAACATGCAGAACTTTGAGCTACTAAAGGAGCTTGGCCGCCTGAGAAAACCCATTTTGTTAAAGCGCGGGCTTTCGAGCACGTTTGAAGAACTGCTCATGAGCGCCGAATACCTGATGGCAGGCGGCAACGAGCAGGTTATATTGTGCGAGCGTGGCATCCGTACGTTTGAAACCTACACCAGAAACACGCTGGATCTTTCCGCAATACCCGTATTGAAGGGGCTTTCCCATCTCCCTGTGATCGTGGACCCGAGCCACGGGACCGGCAAATGGCACCTGGTACCCCCCATGGCGCTGGCGGCGACAGCAGCGGGTACTGACGGCGTGATTATAGAGGTGCACAACGATCCCCCCCACGCCCTGTGCGACGGCGCGCAGTCCTTAACGCCCAAGAAGTTCGCGGCGCTTTCGGCCAAAATCACCTGCATCCGCGAAACGATGAAAGGCTGGTAATGCATGGGGTTTACGGTTGGGATCGCGGGCCTGGGGCTGATCGGCG
>JAEYSE010000096.1 GCA_023435025.1 Bacillota bacterium | reverse complement strand
GCTGGAACCACCGCCGGATGAATCGCCTCCGGCATCATCCGTCAAAGCGGGCGTTTCGGTTGGCTTGGGCGTGGCAGCGGCCTTGGGCGTTGCTGCGGGCTTGGGCTTGGGCGTCGCTGTGGGTTTGGGTGTCGGGGTTGGCTCGGGCGTAGGTGTCGGCGTAGGTGTGGGCGATGGCGTAGGAGTAGGAGTCTCCTTCGGGGAGGGTACGGGCGTATCAGTTGGGGGCACATCTGCTGCCGAGGCCACATACGTCTGGTACAGCTCCGAAAGTTCCGCGAGAGATTGCCATACGCCGTTTTCATCCCGATATTCCAGCATGCCGTCGGAAAGGCGCATTTCGGGTACAACCGTACCGTCCGCCATGGTTGTGGAGGGCGAAACCGTTTCTGTGGCGGGAGTGCATGCCGTGCATCCCAGCAGGATCAGCGCCAGTACTGCATGCGCGATGAGAATTTTAGTCCGTAGCTTCATATCATGTATTTCCTTCTACAGTGGTAATGATGTTATTTACGAATGTATAAGCAGAGGAGCCTGGCGCGAACTCGCCCGCGGCGATAATCTGCTTTGCAACATGGTACATGCTGCGCGACACCTGCCCGCCGTAGAAGGTATACTGTATGCCATCCTTTTCCACGATCGCGTAGGGGCGGAAGCCGTAATACCAGTTATAGTTGGCTGTCTCAATATCCACCAGCACCGAGGCAAACTGAATGCGCCCGTCGGTGATGTTGATGTAGTAGTCGTTGCTTGCATCCCAGTAGGAGCGGCCGTACTTGGCCGCAACTCCGCCCTTTGTGAACGGGTATACGCCGATGCTGTTGTTGTTGATGACCACCGTGCCGTATTCTACCAGCCGAAACCCTCCTATCCCTGTGCCAAGCAGCTGCGTACGCATATTTTGATTGATACCGCTGATGAAACGCAGCCCGGTATTGCCCGTTACACGTATCGCACAGCCGTGGTAGGTAAGTAGGTTCTGCATGGCAGCGGGCAGAGGTGTGGCGGTGTAGCCGCCGGAAGCGGAATAGGACAGCGTCCAGGCATACATCTCCTGCGGTGTCCCACTGGAACGCAGCTTGTACATGACGATAGTCTTTGCGGTCGTCTCATGGATGGTAGCAGTCAGAACGCCGTTTACATTTATAGCAGGAACAGCCACGCCGTCCACCCACACAACCGGGTCGGTATAGCCCGCCGGCGGCGTGACGGTAATTTGATAACTGCCGATCACCGTTCCCGCGTTCAGCACAAGGCGGGCATAGGTAGCGGATACGTATGCGACCTGTCCATTGTAGGAGATCTTATGCCAGCCTGCGGCGACATTCGCCTGTAAAAGCGCATAGCTTGCGCCAAGCGGGGCCTGGCCTATGATGGTGGCGCTGCCTCCGGCGGTGGAAGGTTCGCTTCGAACGTTGCAGGAGGTAGTGACGTTTGCAATGGTGATGCTGCCATAGATGGGCGTAAACGCGGCTTTCGGCACGTAACCGATTTTTCCGTCGAGCATTATGCTGTAAAACGCGTCCTTTTCCCCGGTAACGCCGACGGTAGCACCTGCTTTCACCACGCCTAGCGTAAGCGAGCCGGTGTTGGCGCGAAGGTAAACATAGCTGTCGTAGACCACTGCGCGCAGGTCAGATGAGAGCACGGGAAGCGAAGTGAGCGTCTCACGACCAATGAAATCGTCACTGACGGTGAGCATAGTATTCGGGTAATAGAAAGTCAGTATCTGTGTAGCGCTTTGACCTTCCGCCGCCATTTGGCGGGCGCCTATCTGACTCATCCCGATACCGTGGCCATAACGGCCATGACGAACGGTATAATCGCTGCCGTTATCCACGAGCCAGAAACAGCGCAGCTTTGTATTGGTAAAGCCAAAACTGCCGTTTTCAAGCACGGACGCACCGATGCTTATTTGCGTTGCGTCCATGGAATATTCGACGCCGCCCTTTGTATATGTGCCGGTACAGGTGGCAGTGAGCGTGGAGAAATGCGAACAGAAGTATGCGCCTGCACCCTTGTTGGCTTCGTATGTACTGCGGTGGCTTTCATCCGCATTGTCGGCGGATAGCGTCACTGCGGTGAGAACGATGGTATTCGCCTCCGCGTCGGTGAGGGAATAGGCATTCTTGATCATGGCCTTGAGCATTCCCGCGCTGTCAAGGCCGGTCTTGGGGACTGCAATCTCCTCAAGGTAATCGTTGGAACCGTTATTCTTACCATAGGTAAGATCATACGGATCAGCCTTGATTTCAATGTATGCGGGGAGAATACTCTGGGGCGTCCATCGGTGAGACGGAATTTCGGTCACACCGCCGTTAGAGGCGGAATAGAACAACTCGACTGCCGTGCCGTCATAGGTGAGAAGTTTTTTATCCGTAGCGGCAACAGCGGCGGCGGAGTTCGGCGCACTCAAAATGCCCTTGTAGACCTGATCGGTTGCAGTGTCCACGAGGTCATAGCAGTTGGAATTTGTAATAGCGTTGTACGCGTAATTGCGGGCGGCAACAGCCTGCGCCTGCAGCGCGACTGCGCCGTAGCCCTCCCCAATTTCACAGGGCACCACGCCGCAAAGGTAATCTTCCATGTAGATGCGGTTGACAAGGTACAGGCCCTGAGTTGAATCGAGCGCCGCGTACACAGCGAGACTGCCCAGGTAACTAAGGTTGGAACCATGAGCCGTATTGTAAACGCTAAAGTAGTTGTAGCTCTGGCCGCTGGGCGGCGTATGTTCCGAGAGAACAAACTGCTCGCCACTGTAGAGCACCGCGCCCGCAATGGAGATTTCGACCTTTCCCGCAGCATAGGACAGGGTATAAACTATGCCGGATTCAGGAATAAACACGGGCTGGCCGCTATCATCATAAAGGCAGTAATTTCCGGAGAAAATGATATCCGCGCTGACACGCGAGGTGGACAAAAGCACCCTGGGATAGGAGTATTCCGCCGGAACCATGGGGGATGCAAAACTGAACATGGAGAATTTGTTCCATAAGGAAGCGGAAGAATTGTCCGCATGGCGGTCAGAAGGATCGATATCGACACTCTCAAGCAGCGGGTCGTATGGGACGGAATAATCCGCTCCTGCGCTGTCCGCCTCAGGATAGGTATAGGAAAAGTCTTCCATTGTGTTGGCGTGTACGGGCACCGGCAAGGTAAGAAAGCACGAAATGAGCAGAACCGAAAAGAGCCGTTTTAAAGCAAAGACCTTGCGCATGATAGGCAGGATACCCACTATATAATTAACTCCTCCATACGCTGTTATTTTAATATACTACCACATGATAAATTGTAAAGAAACATGGAATGATAACGTTCGATTCGGTTCATACATGCGAAGCCATTCGTTTTTTACCCCCGCTTCACCAAGTCAGCGGGCCATTTTCCGCTGACGTTCTCTTCCCCCAAATAGTAATCCACCTGGTCCTTGCTTTGGTAGAGTTCCTGATTGGGCAGTATGCTGACCTTGCCGGAATCCGGATATTCGCAGACGTCAATGCCCGCAACCGTTTTGATATCCAAAAACGTACAAGGCGAATCCGTATGGTTATAGAGCTGATGCGCACCGGAAGGTCCCATCTCAAAAAAAACAATATCGCCTTGGGACAATTCCACAAATGTATCCGGGGTGCGAAGAATGGCCCTCCCTGACAGGATGACGAAGAGTTCCTCCGCGTTGCGGTGAAAGTGATAGGGATACGAATACTTGCCTGAATCAAGCGACCTTACATCGAACTGCAGATGCTCGGAAGAAACGAGTTCGGCAAGCTTCTCACTCGTATGCCAAGAGAATTCCGGAACAGGCGATTGCCGAACATGAAAGGTAATATCCTCTTTATGGAATATGGCAGCCATTTCGTTTGCTCCTTCATTTTGTATCACTATACCTCCCCTTAGTTGGATGTTCAAGGAAAAAGATACGCCATACATATCCTTCATTCATCCAATAACAAAACTGCAAAGCCTGAACGCAATTCTAAGCGCAGCCTCAGTCCCCTCCCGCTTCCATGCGGCATATTCTGAAGTAGGAGGGGATCTTATATATACTTGTGCGATTGCTTTGAATAGAGATATCAATTGCCTAAGATAGCGGATAGATCCTGAATACCAATATGCTGTTTGACCTTACGCGAATTGCGTCTAATATCAATCAGGGCGCCCACCGGTTTATCGGCTCGGGTTCCGGCAGACAGGTGTA
>JAEYSE010000039.1 GCA_023435025.1 Bacillota bacterium | reverse complement strand
TTTTGTATTTGATTATAATCTAAATTAAAAGAGTTTCTACAATGGAAACTCTTTTAAAATTCGCTTTGTAAGATAAAATTATTAGGTATGATGACAATTGTGAAAGATTGCGGGTCAAACTCACTTCGGATTATGCTTATTTTATACGCATTTGCTTCATCGGGATGTTTCTTTGATAATATAGCCGTTCTTTTCCAATTTACCGAGTATCTCAGCCAAAGATTGCTTGCTCCATATTTAACAAGTACCTCATTCTTTCTGACTGATCTCGGGTTTCATTTTCAGAATTGACAAAACACGGCCTTGGCCTCTGTTCGAGTTGCCCCATGGGCCAAAAGCCATAAAGTTCTGCATTTGATAACGATGTAAAAGCATCTGTAAATTCATCAACTGTTCGATCACCTTTTTTCTCGTCGCTGATGGGGTGAGTCGATTTGACTGTTTCAACTCTCCCCTCCAATTACTTAAGTGCCTGTAGCTGTCTGTTTGCTGCTCCCCTCCCTTTGACTGCCGGCATCTTATGATGCCGAAGCTGCTAAATTTTCGTGAAAGGGAGGGGAAGATCGTTTTATAACGGCTTTTATCACAAAAAACCATCCAAAAACAATCTTGAATCCGCTCAATTAAAAAAGCTTCACTTTATGCTGCATCCTCCGACCTGCCCCTCCCTTTCACGTTCATACAGTACCGACGGTCAAAGGGAGGGGCATAGCAGTTAATGGACCCATGCCGATCAGGTCGCTGATGGGGTGAGTCGATCACACTTTGATCTTCTCCACTCCCCGCCCAATCAAGGCCACCCAATAGCCAAACAATATCCCGTCCATCAATGCCTGGCTGTATATCAACTCATCCTGCCCTTTCTCTGTTCCGTCCGGGAGCAATCGAAGCGATCCAACCTTTCTTGACCTACCGGAGTTAACTCTTCATTCAATTGTTTCATGAGTTGTTGCGGCTCTTCCCCGAGTTTCCGGTATTCCGGGTCATGGAAGACGATTTCGTCATGAATCTGGATTAAGCGCTCGAAGATGAATTGATAAATGCCACCGCTGGTATCGTCGAGCATGTGGAGGACCTCCTTATTTTATATAGCTAAAAGTTTAAAGAAAAAAGGGTAAATCACGTTTTGGAAGTAAATTTCATGGAGTAATTCAAAGTTTTGATTCGCAGTAATATCAAGTTAAACAATATTCACTAACTTGAGGGGATTTCCTTATTATGTTAAAATACAAATATAATGTAAAACAGCTACTAAAATACGTAGTTGATTTATTTTACCCAAAAGAAACTATTGATTTCAATATTATTTCTAATGTTTTATATACATATTCTATAGCAAACTATAGAATATGTCAATGTTTATTGCAAAAATTATTTTAATATTTATAGAATTCTTATTCAAAGGATGAAAAGAGCTTCTAAAGGAGATTCAATAATGGCATTTTCATTTAATCCATTGTGGAAATTGCTGATCGATAAAGGGATGACCAAGGAAAAGCTAAGAGTTACATTGAAACTTTCTCCCAATACGATGGCTAAAATGAGTAAGGGCGAGTATGTTTCGATGGAGGTATTACATAGAATTTGTGAATATTTTGAGGTTCCGGTTGAGGAAATAATTACGTATATACCGGAGAAAAACAAATAAACGACTTGCCCAAGGTGGAATGCACTCGCATGGCACAACCGATGATACATTGAGTAATGTCGGAGTGTCGCATTTTCATAAGATCCTCCTGACGATTACTCTTTTTCGAGAGACTTCGCGGGGCTAAAACACTGTCTGAACCAGGATTTCACAGATTTTTCAGATTGGACGGATTTATTCACTGCTGTTAGGTACCTTCTTTTCTAACATATTACACTTAAGCTTATTGATTAATTGTTTGAGTACAGAAATAAAATCTTTAATCTGTGTAATCCGGCCTTTGAAAAAAGCGATTAATCCTGACTAATCCTGGTTCAATCCCTTATTTATCTCACCAAACAAATAGGCATCCACACCATTTAACCCAGATTAATTCGTTGACATTCAAATAATCCTTAAAATCCGTTTATGTAAAGTAATAATAAAGTTATTAAATTTCCAACGATGTATTCTTATCTCGCTTTAGTAACGACGCCTACTTAACGGACGAATGCGGGTGAATTCTTCTTAATACAATTCCTTTGAACCAACTTCTTGAGTCAGATCATCATCCCCGCCAATAAGTACTTTCCTTTTTCTTCTTTACCATGGACGGCTCAGAATTTGTTTGCTTTTTGTGCGATTTCTCTTATTTCTTCATCACCGTCATACATACACTCTTCAAGAACTTCTTCGGGTAAAGCCTTATTTATTAAAAGCAGCTCTACTGATTTACAACGGCAATTCATACAAGGTGAATTTTCATAAATCCACAATAGAATTTGATTCATTTCGCTTGAATTGTTTTCCTCACTTAGTTTAACTAAATCAAAAACCACATTGTGGACCATGTCTCTGTCAGAAATGCTAGGAACTGAATTCAAAAGCTCTTCAATTTTAATATTATCTCCTGATTGATAATTATTAACGAGTAGCTCAATACCTGAAGCCCTTCTCTGCCAATTACTTTGGTTCAATATTTCAAGTGCTAATTTATGTATTTTCTCATTTTGAGAACTCGAAAGAGCTGAAATTGCTGCCAAAGATAAATCCTCATCTGTATCAAAAACATAATTAAACACATTGTCAATCAAATCAGGTAATTTTCTTCCCCTAAAAACACTTAAAAGTTTGAGTAATTGAGGCTTCCTGGTTTCACTTTTTAACAAATTGAAAGTTGTTAAAATATCTTCTTCTATGGCATGACGTCCAAATAATGAATAAGGAAAATGGCTTTCTTCCAATTCTAAATTAATGAGCATTCCCTCTAATGGATATTCTTGCCGAAACTTTTCGACTCTTTGTTCTTTTGTCTCTGACTTCCTGGCCTCAAACTTAGTAATTTTATTAAAATAGGTTCTCAGATATTCTGAATTCTCTATCTGCTTGTTTATTGCTTCTATAACTTTCTCGGCGCCAAAACGGTCTTTAACCTCTGTAAACATAAAATCATCTTCCCAAAATGCTTCCTCATCTTCTATGAATCTCTTTCCAATTCTCTCGGCAACATGAAGAAACCCATTGATTCCATCCACCTCAATAATCTGGTCTCCACCGTTCCAAGATTCATTAAAGTCTTGAGAATCGAACTTTTCATAAAGAGCTTTTTTCGCTTTATAGCTCCCGCGTTTAGCAAATTGCATTAAAAGATTAAACAATTGGTTGGCATCCCAATCCGATTTAACATTGGGAAGATTCTTAAGGATTTCATCTTCATAAAATGCTTCATTGTTTGTAAGCTCTATAATAGAGTAAAGCCAATCCGCTCTGCCACCTTCAGATTGGTTATCGTAAACTAAATTATAAATAAGGGCATTCAATATTTGATCTCGGACATCAATATCTCCATATTCCTTAACATGAAAATATACGCGGCCTAAGCCTTTATGAATTGCCAAGTCAAATTCTGCTTTTGTTAATCTTTTCATGATATTTTTGAGCCATTAGGAGGCAATTCCTTTCTTCCAGGTTTTTACGCACCATATATCAATATTGCGGAGTACCGGTGACATCTATGTGTGTTATAAGTTTCTGCGCAGCCTATTGTACAGTAATAATAAAGTTCTTAAATTTCGAAGCCAATTTTCATTGATATTCCATATTAACTTTTGGACTTTAATAAATAAAGTTGTTAAATTTCCAATGAGACTAATATCTAATTTTTAATTTTTTATGATAATAAAGTTGTTAAATTTGCAAAGGGATTTCTCTAGGTTAATGATTATATCAATATTAGCCATCCATACCGGCTTGAACGCAAAGAACTTAAAATCCCTCGCTCGTACAAAGAACAACGGACTTCTAATCCGTTGGCCCAGGTGCACAGGTTCGATTCCTGTCAGGCACAAAGGATTTAGCTGCCAATCAAAGGGCCGTGGGTTTCAAATCTTCTCGCCCCCTCTACCATAGCCGAATAAAGACAGTGGATTTTGAGTTCACTGTTTGAGGGGGAGCCTTTGTTAAATCGTTAGTAGTCTATAAAATTTATGATTTACCATAAAGAGCAGCGCACTTGTAATATACAGGTGGTTGCATTTGACCCTTAATCAGCAATCCATAAAGTGGCAGACTTCGCATCTTTAGGTCGATGATTCAATCTGTTGAACTTCCAACATGCGGTTTACGATACCTCTGCTTTTCCTACTGGATGAGCGTGGGTTCAAATCCCGCCTGCCGATTACCTTTTCGGACGGGGTTTCGACTCCCCCATATCCATCTACACACGGTTTAGGAATTAATAAATGACCGTTTTAGCTGGGAGAATGTAATTTAATCTGGTTTTAAAAGTCATTAATTGAAGGCGTTTTCTAGATTTATAGTTTACAAAAAGTCCCTTTTGTTCTTATCTAATTGAGGTTTTTTAATCTGGATTACAGCAAGATTGCAGCAATTTCAGCCAATGGATTAGAAGTTGGTTGGGACCCCTTTTAATTATTTATTCAATGTTAATTCTGAAATCTTATTTATAAAATCCTCTCTATCTTTATCAATTTCCTTATTAGTTTTATTGTAAAAAAGAATTGCCCTTACAGTGGTAACTACTTTGTCATCATAGTTCGGAAATTTTTGATTAATTATTTGTATTGCTGTGTCATATTGTTTTAGCTGAATATATTTAATAACTATTTTAGAATAATCTTCATTTATTAAGGTATTCAAATATTTCCAATCTCGGTCTGCTATAGAATCGAGTTGCTCAATAGCCTCAGTAAGAACTTTTATTGCTTTTTCTTGGTTTGCAACATCCAATTGGTCTATAATATCCCCAATTGCTCCAGCTTTCATTTGATCTCGTACATTAGTTTTAAAAGCTTGAAGTGCATCTAAAGCAGATTCAGGCTGTTTGTTTTTACTATAACATAAAGCTACTGTTAGTAAAGCATCATCATAATATTGAGCATCGTCTTCAGAAAATCCTATACTTTTAGCGCGTATTAAACTTTTATCTACAAGACCACAGTCTCCATATGCTCCTATAATGGATTGGAGCAATTCATCTTGATCTAAACCTCCCTCAGATTTATTAGTAATATCCCAAGCTTGATCGAGAAGATTATTTGCATCATTGGGATGATGTATTTTCCCATATAGAATAGCAATATTCATTAAGCCTTTAGCTTTATCAATTGACCACTTAATGCTTAAAGCTAATGATTTACCTTTTTCAAATTGCTTAACCTCTGCATAATGTCCAGCTATTTCCGCAAGAAAATCGTCTCTTTGGTAATTATTTTTATTTTTTTTGGCTATTTCAATCGACTCATTCAAAAGATCACTGGTAATTTTATTACCATCACCTTTTATTATAAAATATCTTACCGCTAACTCAGCTAAACCCAAACATTTAACGTTATCGTCTTTAAAAGATCTTATTAAATCTATATATGTTTCAATATTTTTAAGATTAACATCTTTTAAGCTTATATTGATTAATGCTTGTTCTTTATTAGATTCATTTTTTATCAATTCAACAGTCTTTTTAGCAGTATTAATGTCATTTTTTTCTAAATAGTAATCAACTATCTTACTCAATGCACCATCGGCCATATATTTACTAGTTAATTTTATTGTTTTTATACACAGATCATATTCTCCAAAATTGATAAAATCTAATGCTAAATCTTCTAATGCCTTATCTCTATAAGTATATTGGTCACACGCGCCCTGGATAGTTTTAGATGCTTGAATAGCATTATTCATTATTTCAATTGCTTTACTTTTTTCACCAATCTGGTAATATAAGACTGCCAAATCTCTTAATTTGTAGGCTTTTTCATCATTCTCATCGTAACTATTGCCTTCGAAATCGGGATTTACTCCTATAGAATTAATATTTTCCAGGGACTTTATCAAGATTGGTTTGGCAAAATCTTTTTGATTTAACTCAATATAAGATTTTGCAATATCTAAAAATGAACCGCTTTTTTTATTTTGTACTTTAATCCTTTCCGCTATAGAAACCGTCGAAATATTGTCTTTGAGATTATCCCTAAATGTATATCCGTTAATAGTGCAAGTGTATATGTGGTCTTCCTTATTATAACTAGGATTTCCCCCAATAAAATAACTTAAAGGAATAGCATCTAATGTATTTCCTATTTCGTTCATAGCCGAATCAAATAATTTTGCTCCTTTAATAATTCCCTTTTCATTTGAAAAATCGTTTTCTTTTACACATACAGTTAATGATACGTTATACCAACCATCTTTATCAACCTTATAACCAATTGGAACATTATCGTTAAGTGAAAAAAGGATTTGACCATTTGGATTTTCCCGTATATTTGCCGGACCATCAATTAACTCCGCATTGGTGGTTGCACTAAGAACTAATGCAAAAAAAATAATTATTATAAGTTTTTTCACTAAATAACCCTCTTTCATTTGATTCCTATATAAACTTAATAATTGATACTTCTTAATTTAACATAGAGATTACTTTTGGTGTTTTGCCAGCCATTCTTTCCATACAGGTTGAGAACTTGATATGGGCGTAGGCACCCCATCATTGCAAACAAAACGGGCCAGTTGTTGATTTCACTTGCTTTTTGTTTTTTCTCGGCTACACACTGGACACCACTTTTTTGTATATAAGATACTGTCTGCACGTGTTTCCCAAATATGCCCCTCACTGCAGCAAAATTGCAATTTTTTTCTAACACTCGTGTAATTCTTAGACAAACATTTCCCTCCACGTTCATTCGCAATAGCCTGTATGTCATCAATTGAATATTTCCGAGCATTTTCCCGCGCGCAAGCAGGGCACCCTGACTTGTTTTTGGCGCGGTTATAGATTGTAGCTTGATAACTATGCCCTTTTCTGCAGCGCCACCATACTTTCTTGTTAACATGTGGAGTGGTTTCTGAAGGATTGAATCCAATGTTTTTTTCGAAATCCAATTCTTGTATCAGTTCAGGATATTCGCTTGCCAGATTATTTGTTTTCGAAGCATAACGACCGTAACAGTAAGGACAACCGCTACCTGCGGCTCTACTTGAAACTGTGGTCTGCCATTCATGTCCGCTGCTACATTGCCACCATATTTTTTGGTTTGATTGCGGCCGAACATCTTCTGGACGAAGATCACCATTCTTTTCTGAATGCCATTCTTTCGCCAAGTCTGGGTTGATTACGGCCAGATTCCTCTCATCTGTGACTTTAAAAACAGGACGAGGACAAATGGGACAACCAGTTCCTTGTTCTGTGCGGATATTAATAGTCGTCTTCCAGGTATGACCTTTAGAGCAACGCCACCAAACTTTTTTATTCGCTTTGTGCCTGAAATGTTCTGGTAACAGAGGAGCATTTAAGTCATACGCCCATTATGCAGCAATATCAGGCTGCTTACCGGCCAAGGACTGACCTGGTGGTGGAGCTGGTAAATTAGCCAACAATTTACGATAAAGCTTTTCATTGATAAGTCCCGGTCCTTTTATATAATCGCGAAGCTTTACCTTTTGTTGATCAGAAAGTTCCGCATATTTCAGCAGGCTACTGACCAGTTTTGATATAACAAGAAATTCATTTTCTGTAGATTTAAATGAAATGTCGCGAACACTTAATAGTGACAAACCTTCTTCCCTTAAGCGAAACATTTGAATGCCTTCTGCTTCAAATGTTGCTGATTTTGTTAATTCCAGTTCAGGCTTTCGGCTATGCCAGTAGACCCCATCGATTTCGATACCAATCTTATTATCGCGTAGATATATATCACATTCATAACCTTTAATTTTATTACGCCAATCGACATTATTAAACAGTGCATAAAGCTCCGTATAGACAGCTATTTCCATTCTGGATGTCTGAAGGGAACACTTAGGACAACCAGTTCCATTAATAACCCGGCTTCCAATTGTTGCTTGCCATTCGTGACCATGCTTGCATATCCACCAGACTTTTTTACTGCCGCCAGCCACAACATTGTTTGATGTTAAAGGTGCGTTCTTGTAAGGATGCCAATCTTCAGCAATGTCCGGGCGAACCTGGGCCAGACTATTGTCTTTGCATAAAATTCTGTTGAGGCAGACGGGACATAAATTTTTCGTGTCTCGTGTGCGATTTACTATTGGCGCTTTCCATGAATGCCCTTTTTCGCATTTCCACCAAACCTTGCTTTGGGACCGAGGAGTAAAGTCCACAGGTTTCTTATTGCCGTTCTTTTCCCAATTCCATTCTTTAACTAGTTCTGGATATTCCGTAGCAAAATTTCGGTCTGCTGTGGGCTTTTGTCCTGCACAGTATGGGCAACCGTACCCTCGTGTGCGACTGTTGATGACCGCTTTCCACTCATGACCGTGCGGGCATTGCCACCATACTTTTTGACCGGAATGTGGTGTTACCGAGTCGGCAGTCAGAGAAGTATTTCTGGTCGGATGCCACTGTTTTGCGAGTTCGGGGTATTCGGTCTGAAGGGAATCCATCCGCTTAACCAGGCCAAGCGCTTGCTCGATCGTGCAACCTTGCTTGAGTCTGGCGAAGATGTACGTATAGCTTCGACCGAAATATTTTGCGGCCTCCCTAATACTATTAAACTCAAGATTTTGCACCTTGACTGTAATTCCGGGGGTTGTAGCAGCGTGCCCTGGGCGAGGCTCAAGACCGACTGCTTGTTCGGGTGTCCATCCTTTTGAGAGTCGGTAATCAATTGTATTGCGTGACAAACCAAACGCAATAGCCGCACTATTGATCGAATCAAACTCACGACCTTGGATGACTATTTTTCTATTGTTGCTCTTGGCTATCACAGTATTTTCTTCAAAAAGTTGTAATTGTGAACATGTTTTATAGCTTTTAATGTTCATTCTCTCTTTGCTTTCCACCTCAATTGGTGCCGCTTGCTTTTTGCATTTATCTTTCTTGGCCGCACCTATCAATTCAATGCGGCAGTTTATTGCACACAACAGGGGGCCACTTTGCTTATCGTTTTGCACTCAAGACGTTGGCGAACCCAGTGTTACAGCACTTGGTGAGCCAATGTGGGCGCGCTCACTACATGAATAATCTTCTTTGAATCAACTTCGTGACTCATGATACTTCTTCGAATCATCTTCTTCGTGACCCGCGCCCCGCCAGTTTGAATGCGTTGTTAGGCGCAGTAATAGTTTTTTCCTTATTCATATTTCATATGTGTTTTTCTAGAAATGGTATAAATAAGCCCATAATCACTATCTTTCAACTTTTTTCTTCTATTTACTGCAACTTTTACAGTCTTGGCATTCAAAGAACTTAAAGCGAATACTGCCCCTCCTGTAGTTATAGCAACTTGTCCATTCGATAAACCTAAAATTAAAGCAAATAATGCTCCCCATGTCTTTTGATCTGTAAAAAGTTCCGTAAATAGTTCCTCAACTTCTTTTTTATCAATTTCTAATAAGTCTTTTATATCGTTTTCAATCTCATTTCTAATTGTTTTTTCAACATTCTTTGTTAATTATTGTAATGATTCTGGATGTTTTATTCTTTCTGCTAAAAGATTGCATTTATGTTGCAATCTTTTAATCTGACTTTGACGTTTATCCAGTAATAATTTTATGTAATTTATCTTTTTTGAATTTAAAGGATCTAGAACTGGAGATATTATTTGTCGAAAAATTTCCCATGAAATAATATCGAGTATTGAGTTGTCATCTATTTCATCTTTTGGTTCGTCGGTTTTATCAAATAACGTATTCCAAATTGGTTCATTAGTAAGCAAAATAGGGTGATTTTTGACATTCTCTAAAAAGTTTAATCTTAATAAATATCCCTTCACTAATAACTCTTCAATTGATTGCTTAGTAAATAATTCTTCACAATATTTATATAAAGAATCAATATCCTTATTTAAACTTAAATACATTTCTAAAAAAATATGTCTAATTATTTCTCCAGATGCATTCATTGGATCTATATAAGGATACACTTTTTCAAACGAAAGATTTTGAGACTTAATTAATTTATCTGATCTTTCTAAATCTTCAATTGTGGCAGGATAAACAGCCCAAATTCTTTTTACATTCTCTAAAGGTTCTAACAATTGATTTACTGACATACTAGCATTTAGTTGATATTGCCAAGCATTAAATGTCTTATAGAAAATATTATTCCATACCGGTTGCTTTTTCTTAAGAATATCTAATAATTCAAATGATTCATGAGTAATTACTAATGGTGGTGAAGTAATTTCTATGGGTTTATTAAAATAAAGGAACATTGCTCCACTAATCATACTTAGATCTGTTATGGGATCGGGTAAAAGTGTTAAATAGCCTTTATCTCTAAAATGCAATCAAAATCCTCCCTCAAGCATAAACTTACAGTTTTTATTGCAAAAACTATTATTGTGCCTAACGTCTCCGAGTTACTGACGTCGATACGGCTTAGATAACTCCTATCTTAGTCGTATCGATGTGGGCGCACCAGCACTGTGAATCTGACCATTGAAAAAACCTCATGATTCAGCTTTCTTCTTCGAGTCAACTCCATCGAATCCGCGCCCCGAAACAGTAACTCGGTGTTAACTGAAGTTGGATTGCCCCTCATTTGAAAGTCACAGGGATGTGGCTACCTTCAAGAATATTTTTTAGCCATTAAAATACCATAATCTTTTCCATTCGTCAGGGACATAAAGCCACAAAGCGGGTACTAAACACTCTAAATAAGCTTTTTCTTTTGAAAAATCATATTTTATAAGTCTTGAAAAGTCATGTTTGATATACCTAATAACCTTTTCATTTATTACTTTTACTTTATTATCTAAAATGTCTATGGTTTCAATAATTAGTTCTTCGTCAGGTATCTCAAACATTCGGACTTGCATTTCACTAAACCAGCCATCTCCATATCTATTTCTTGGGCCACCCATTCCATGTGGGCAACCTGATTCTTTTTTAGATTTTTCTGTACAATGACACCACCAAGTTACTCCGTTTATAATAATTTTAATTCCTGACAATTCACTTATAAAATCTTCAATATCCGAATTAGACGTTATCAAATCTATATAACCGTTTCCTATGGGTTGTATTTTATATTTCTCTAAAATCAACTCAATTTTATTCTGAATTGATTCACTTTCACTTCTTAAGGAATCAATGTAATTCATTTATTCCCTCCAAATGTTTTGCCTTTAAAACAGATTTTACTTGTGTTTTAATAGCGACACGATGTCGCGTGCTCTTTACATCCGATTTCAGTTAACGTACCGCATTCACGACGGTCGCGCGCCCTAGATAGCTCCTATCTTGGGCGCGTGACTGTGGTCGCGCCCACCTCATGAATTTGCTCCTTGAAACCACATCATGAACAAGCATCAGCCTTAGCGCAGCAGCTTACCGCGACCCGAAGCGTGAATGCGGTGTTAGATGACGTACCGTCGGCCCTGATTTGAAGGTTGTCCAAGGAGGGACAACCTCTAAATCATTATTTAGAACTTTTTAACCATAATCCTTGAATCCACTTTTCACAAAGTTTTGGCCAGATTGCTACCATAGGTTCATCCTTACCTAATCCTAAACCATGGTCACCTTTGGAGAATATATGTAAATCAAATGGTAGATTTAGCTCATTTAGAGCTTGAGCAAAAAGTAAGTTTTGGCGCTGAAAATTCCAGTGATCGGTCGCTGTAACCCATAGAAAAGTCGGTGGTGTTTTCGCAGTAACATGTTTATGATTTGAAGTAAAGTCTATAAATTCATCCACTGTAATATCTTTTGATAATAGAGAATCTGGAGGCAATTTTTCCTTAGAAAAGGGGGATGTCTCAGCATAACATAAAATGATCGCATTAAGTTTAGAACTCGTTTGATCAATCGGATCGTTTAAATCAGGTTCTCCCAAAAGCATCGATATAATTTGCGCATTTCGACTATCCGGTTCTATAATTCCATTATCAAAACGAGTTCCTACAAAAGCGGTGAGATAACCGCCAGCTGAAAATCCTATCATGCCGATCCGTTCCGGATCAATATTAAATTCTAGGGTATGATACCGAATATACCTGACCGCTCGTACCGCATCTTTGGTTGACGTAAATGGAGTAAAAGGAGCAACCCGATAATTTAAAACAAAAGCATTTATTCCAATTTGATTTAGCCATTTTGCAATTGGCTCCCCTTCATTAGACGCTCTAAATTGGAATGATCCGCCCGGGCAAACAATAATTGCAGGGCGAGGTTTCTCCCCTTTTAATAAATAAGGGGTCAGGGTAGGTAACCCTTCGTTATTCAAGTCCCCAGTGGTAGAAATCAAGTCAGCATCTGGAACATTTTTTTCCCAAAGTTTTATATCGTTTAATCCCATCAATATTATCCTCCCATTTTGAGCTGCTGCTCGGATGATCCGGCATTTCGCGATATATCATATAATGGTTTGCATTGCCGGTATGATTTAAAGCTGCATAGGTCTCATGCAATTCAAGCAAGGTATTCTCTTCCATCAGGTTCTATTTTCCTGTGTGCCCGATGAGTGGAAGCAACAGTTGTTTGCCTATAATTAACTAGACAGAATTTGCTTTACCTCATCTAAAATATACCACTTAATTATAAATAGGCAATATTTGATTACTACCATGAAAATGCGGCCAGATATTTATGATGACCATCACAGCATTTTACACTTGCGAATCTGATGTGCAAGTCGCCACATCTAAATATTTACATATTTTGCACTTCTATTTATTTACCCTTGACATCAAAACCACTGTCTCCACGTGTGCAGTCAGGGGGAATATTCGCTTCCTTAAGTATTACTCATAACACCGTCATTGACATATCCACCCAAGCGGTTATCAAACTTCGCATTACTTCTCTCACCGGCGATGAATTGAACTTCCGATATGTTTATAACTATGAGCATAATCTACATAAAGAAAACGCCCCAAGCGTATTCTCTTGGGGCGTTCGTTGTTTGGTCGCGGTTACGCCATCAGCTCCAGCACGGCTTCCGCATACTGCGCCGGGTCGTCGGGGAGTATGCCTTCTAGCAGCTGCGCCTGCGCGTAGAGGATTTCGGCATAGCGCTTGAGCTGGTCTTTGTTCTCTTCATGCAGCTTTTTGAGCTTCTCAAATATGGGATGCTCGGGGTTTAACTCCAGCACACGCTCGGCCTTTACGTTGTGGTCGCCGGGCATATTGCTTAAAACCTTCTCCATTTCCAAGGAGAGCGCGCCGTCCGCCGCCAGGCATACTGCATGCTGTTTCAGGCGCGAGGAAACGCGCACAGCCTTGACTTTTTCGGAAAGGTCACTGGTCAACTCGTCGAGCAGCGCCTTATAAGCGGTGTTCTGCTCTTCCGCGGCCTTCTTCTGCTCCTCGTCGCCCAAATCGAGATCGCCTGCGGCGATGGACTGGAAGGGCTTTTCGGCGTACTTGTTGAGCATCTGCAGCGCGAACTCGTCCACATCGTCGGTCAAAAACAGCACGTCGTAGTGGAGCTCCTTCAGGCGGTCCAGCTGCGGCAGCTTTTCAATGCGCGCAACGGAAGCGCCGCTCGCAAAATAGATGGCCTTCTGCCCTTCGGGCATGGCGTCCACATATTCCTTCAATGTAACGAGCTTGTTCTGCTCCATGGAGTGGAACAGCAGCAAATCTTCCAGCACCGCGCGGTTCTGACCGTAACCGCTGTATACGCCATACTTTAATTGCAGACCGAATGCCTTCCACAGCTTTTCATACTGCTCGCGTTCGTCCTTGAGCATGGAAGCAAGCTCGTTTTTGATTTTCTTTTCGATATTGGTGGCGATCACTTTCAATTGCCGGTCATGCTGCAATAGTTCCCGGGAAATATTCAGGGAAAGGTCCGGCGAATCGACAAGGCCGCGCACAAAGCTGAAATAATCCGGCAGCAGGTCCGCACATTTGTCCATAATCAGTACGCCGTTCGAATAAAGCTGCAGGCCCTTTTCAAACTCCTTGGTATAGTAGTCATACGGCGCGCGGGCGGGGAAAAACAAAAGCGTATGGTAACTGACAGTACCCTCCACGCTGGCGTGTACGGTTTTTAACGGCTTTTCAAAATCGTAGAATTTGTCCTGGTAAAACTGCTCGTACTCCTCCTCGGTCAGCTCAGACTTGCTGCGTTTCCACAACGGGATCATGGAGTTGATGGTCTCGATCTCGGTGTAGGATTCATACTCCTTGTCTGAACCTTCCTTCAGCCGGCTCTTCTCGACCTCCATGCGGATGGGGTAACGGATGTAATCGGAGTACTTTTTGATCAACGAACGCAGGCGGTAGGTATCCAAGAACTCGCTGTACTTTTCGTCCTCGGTATCCTCTTTAAGCTCAAGCAGTATTTCGGTGCCAAAGCCGTCCTTGGGCGCAGGGGCAAGGGTAAACCCTTCCGCGCCTTCGCTCTGCCACTGCCAGGCTTCGTCGCTGCCATAGGCGCGGCTTGTGACGGTGACGCGCTTTGCCACCATGAACGCGGAATAGAACCCCACGCCGAACTGGCCAATGATCTCCGCGTCACGGGCAGCGTCCTCTGCACGGAACCTCAGTGTGCCGCTTTCCGCTATAGTGCCAAGGTTCTTTGCCAATTCTTCCTTGTCCATGCCGCAGCCGTTATCCGTAAGCTTTAATGTGCCCGCACCTTTGTCCGCTTCGATGAGGATAAAGAAATCCTCCTTTGCAAGGCCGGTGTTGCCCGCGCTTAAATCGCGGTAATAGAGCTTGTCTATCGCATCGCTCGCATTGCTGATAAGCTCCCGCAGGAAGATTTCCTTGTGCGTATAGATGGAGTTGATCATCAAATCCAAAAGTCGTTTCGATTCTGCCTGAAATGGTTGAAGTGCCATAAGCTCAATTCACCCTTTTGTATGAATTAGCACTCATAAACCTCGAGTGCTAATCAAAATTATAGCGCAGATTTTAAAAAATGCAAACCTGTGAATGTGAGAAATATGTAAAAAAGGCTGTCTACATAGTTTTGAGGACATCATGGCCAGAAGAAATGATATGCGCCGCATGTTTGCGGCGCATACCGAGGGGGATGGGGGATATCTCGGTGAACTTACACTCCTGTTGGATACCATGCCGTCAAATTCGGAATATTAAGCGCGATATACCATAAAACAAACGCCAGAATGCATACCCGCAGCAGCGGAAGCTTTTTGCTGTAAAGCCGTATGCCATATAGCACAAGCACAGCAGTCAGGTAACAGAGGAACCAGAACGCCTGAATGCGCTTGAATGTCAGGCCATAAGCTCCGATATAGAGTGAAAGCCGTGTAAACGCGGAAGCGAGTATCACGCAGGTGGCAATGAGCAGCAACAGCATCAATGTGCGTAGCGCGGTCTTCTGTTCCACCCGGCAAATGCAGAAGGAGAGCACGCTGAAGTTGATTGCCGCCACCCACATGAGCTGGTTGAAGCCTTCCACGGTATATTCGGAGTAGGTCAAACCATCCGGCAGGCCATAGCCGCCGAAGAGATACAGAAACTGCACGGCGGTGAAAATGGCGTAGGCCGCAAGCAGCGTACCGAGCACAACGCTTGGCGCTGTGACGCCAAACATTTTAGTCCCGGGCGCAGAAAGCTCCATTTGCTTGCCCCACGCCGCCCCATAGAGGAAGCTGTAAAACAGCATAGCACAGATGAAGATAACGAATATGCGCCAGATAATATCCGTAAAGTCGATGTCTCCAAACACCTGTATCGCGAGCACGTTCATCACGGCGTCTGCGGAGAGCAGGAGGGATATGACAACAATCAGTAAAGGGACGGCAATGAGGATGCCCAGCCAAACATGTTTCCCCTTTTCGCCGGCCTTAAAAAGGCTTCCCACGCCTGCAAAAAAACGGCCCATGTACTGAAACGGCTGTACAAAAAAGCCGGTCAGAAAGTAGATGAAGTACGCGCTTTCCTTTTCTCTGGGCAGCGGTTGCGTCACATACTGCGCGTGCAGCATCAAGAGGCAGGGGACGGCAAGGAGATTCAGGTAATAGAGCGTTTCGTCGCTGTATCCGGCGTACTGGAAATAGAGCATTACGCTTAAAAACGCCGAAGCGCCGCTCAAAATGAACCCCAGAGGCCGCTCGGTTGCCTGATTGAAGCAGAAAACATGGAACACGGCGAGGTAGACAAGCCAGAACCCCGCATACCATCCAGCAAAGGCGGCAGGTGTTGGCCCGAAAGCATGGGAGAGGCCTGCCTGCATCAGAAAACCGAGAACAATCACGCCCAACAGCAGCCAACGCTGCGGGGGGGTTACGGGCTTTGGTGCTTCTACCTGCTTAAGGGTGGTATAGGCACTTTCAAAATGCTGCATCCTCTGCTGCGTGCCTGCCGATACGGGCACTTGATCCGCGCTTTTGTAATTGGATGGGGCATTCTCAGATACAGGCTCTTTGGCTGCTGCGGGCTTCGCTTCCTTTTGCAGCGTCATATCCGGCGCTGTTTCCGGGACTGCTTTTGCGCCGCAATTGCTGCAGAAGCGGCTGTCAGCGCTCAATATTGTGCCGCACGCGGGGCATTTCATAAAGATACCTCCTGATCGCCTTCTTTGCCTTGGGTCAAGAGGTAGGCGCTTTCCTCATCCTCCACATATTCCAGAATATCGCCGGGCTGGCATTTTAGCGCGCGGCAGGCGGCGTCCAACGTGGAAAAGCGGATGGCCTTACCCTTGTTGTTTTTGAGTATGGAGAGGTTTGCCAACGTCAGGTCCATTGCCTGCGCAAGCTCCGTGAGGCCCATTTTCCGCCTGGCCATCATGACGTCAAGATTTACGCGTATCATATTCAGGCCCCCTATATCGTCAGCGCGTTTTCTTCGCGGTACTCCAAGGCCTTTTCAAATACGCCGCGAAGCACCAGAGAGAATAAAGCGCAAAGCACTTCCGCCGTCAGTATCAAAAACAGCATGGGGCGGAAGTATAGGACCAGCACAACCAAAGTGAGCGCGCCCATGATGAGCGCCGCAATCCCCATATTGCGCAAGCGAAGCGCGTTTTGACGGATAAATGGGTCCGGGAGCATGCTGTGCATCATTCTAGTGAGCGTAAACAATATAAAAAGGCCAAGCAGCGCCCCCAGTATCCAACAAATAAGCGCTATTAAATAGGCGGGCGTACCTTGCGGCGCGAGACCGGGCGTAAAGAGAATATACGGCAGCAGCCTCGGCAGCAGTATTATAAACAAAATCCCCAGCGCCATGGTAATGTACACCAGCGTAAGCGTGACCGTATTGAGAAACGTCAATTTTTTCATGCTTATGTTCCCCTTTTTGTTCTATAGTAGAGTATATGCGGTGAAATATCGGTTTTCAATATAAATTTATCGGAAATCAATAAATATTTTATGAACAACAATAAATCCCTCCGGATTTTCCGGAGGGAGTTTATTGTTGCTGTATTTTAGGGGGGTTAAAGCTCTCTAATATAGCACCGGCGCACCTTGTGCTGCTCCGTTTCAAAATAGCGCCACTGGCTCATGACATTGGAGTTGGTCTCCAACTCCGGGCCGGTCTCTGCGTACTTCCGGCCATCCTCTATAGCGAATTTCAGCAGCCGATTCATGATGACAGCGTTGATACCCGTTCCCTGAAGTTCAGGCTTGACGGCAATCAAAAACATATCCAGCGTATCATTTTTGCCGTTGAGCGCCTTTAAAACATGATACCAGCCGAAGGGGAACAGCCGCCCCCTGCATTTTTGCTGCGCAAAGGAAAGCGAGGGCGCGCCCACGCCAAAGCCTACCACTTCATCCTTCTCGTTGAGCAATATGGCGGTGGTACGTTCATTGATGAGCGGCAAAAACTCCCCTACGTATTTTTCCACCTGGCGCGGCGTGAGCGCTACCATGCCGTAAAGCGCAAGATAAGCCTCGTTGTAAAGCTTGAATACGCCCTCGACATAGGGCTTGATGGAGTTGCGGTTGGCGAGCGGCGCCGCCTTCAGCTTCATGCGCCGTTCGACGGCGCTGGCCAGCCGGTCCAGCCGGTCATCCGGCTTATCCGGCAACGTGACGCGATATTCAATCCAATCAATGTCCTTCTGGTAGCCCATGCGCTCCATCTGTTCCATGTAATAAGGATGGTTGTAGTACACAAAGAACTGGCTTAGCTTGTCAAAGCCCTTTATAAGCAGACCTTCCCGGTCCATATCTGAAAAACCGAGCGGGCCATGGACGGCGGTGCAACCCTTTGCCCGCGCCCAACGTTCTACGGCCGCAAAAAGCGCGTCCACCACTTCGGCGTCGTTGAAATAATCCGCATGGGAAAAGCGCATCTGGTTGAGATTGTATTTCTGGTTCGCATGGGTGTTATAAATGGCGGCGATGCGACCTACCACCTTGCCGTCCCGATACGCCAGAAAACATTTGGAATCGCAGTATTCGTAGGCCGGATTTTTCTCCCTGTCAAAATCATTTACCTGCGAGTCGAACATATCCGGTACATAGTAGGGATTGTCTTTATACAGGTTGTTGGCGAAGGCGATAAACGTCTTAATGTCCTTTTTTTCGGTGATCTCACGGACCGTTACCATTTTGTTTCCCCCCAACTTACAAAAAATAAAAAAATAAGTCCGTATAACTCCCGACCATTATAGCAGATTCCATTGGGTGCGGCAAACAAAACAGGCGGGATTGCGCGAGATACCATGAGAAAACAGGAGCATTTGTAAGAAAAGCTCATAAGGCGGGGTATGAGTGGCCACTCATAGCAAAAATGTCCGGAAATCGCCGTCGCACATCATGCAGAGCTGCCATGGACAAAAAGCAGGGTGCGGACTGTCGCACCCTGCTCTGTCATGCAATAACTTGTATTTTTTATGGAATTACCCGGCGGGCGTCTCCTGAATTTCCGGTATCTCGGGTATTTCGGCAGTATCCGGCGTGGGTTCGGGTACAACGGGCGCTGATCCGGGCATAGCTCCTGCGTTTTGAAGCGCCGCGAGAATTTCATTGCACAGCTGCACAAGCGGAGGGGTGTAATAATCCAGCTGCGCTTTGTCCTCCATATCCACCGCGTCCTCGAGCTGGCTCTTCGCGCTCTTTAGTTGGGCTTTCGTGTCCTCAGACAGCCACGCGCCGTACTGGGCGAGGATGCCGTCCGCCAAGCCGATAGCCTCTTTCGCTGCCTGAAGCTCAGCAGCGATGAGTGCACGGTTTGCCTCTATCTGCGCCTTGATGTTACTCACGTTGATTTCCGCGTCGGCGGATACGTTGACGCCGAACACCTCTTTAATCAGCTTGCTGAGCTTTGATGTGTTCACGCCCCAGTAGCTTACCGTGTACATGTTGAGGAACTCGCCGTCCACCGTATGCTTGTAAAGCTGGGATTGGTCCATCTGCAGCGCAAGCAGCGCAAGCGAGGTGATCTGCTTGAAGCTCAAATTCGTCTGAATGTTCTGCTCCACCGCTTTGTAAATGTCGGGCAGGTTCTGTATCTGGCCCGTACTCTTCAGCTGCTGGAATATCGCCATGATAATGCGCTGCTGCCGATCCACGCGGGCGATATCGGAAGAGCCCTTCCTCTGGCGCGCATAGTCAAGCACCGCCTGGCCGTCCATATGCTGCATGCCGGGGTGGAGCTGCCGCCCGTTCATGTTGACTTCGATGTCCACGTTGTAGTCAACGCCACCCATGGCGTTGACCACTTCCTTGACGACGTTCATGTTGAAGCCAAGGTAATAGTGCACCGGGATACCGCCGAACAGATAGCTGACCGTTCCTATGGCGTATCCGTAGCCGCTCTTCTGTGCGCCGCCACCGGTGGAGAAGGCGCTGTTGATTTTCCCGAACTGCGGCAGCCCGTCCTTAAGCTTGAGCTCGCCGTTCTCTTTGGCGATCTTTACATAGCTGTCACGCGGGACGGAAATCATATGCACGTCGTTTGTGGCGAAGTCGATCGTCACGAGTATCATTGTATCCGTGCGGAAGGAGCCCCAGTTGGAGCGCTCCGCACTCTCGTCAATGCCGAGCACCAGAATGTTCACGCGGTTTTTCATAAACTCCAGGTCCGCCTGGCTCAGCAGCTGGGCATGCGGGTCGGGCGTGGGGGAAGGCGTGGGCGAAGCATCCGGGGCCAATGTCCCTTCCGGGGTGGGCGCAGGCGTTGCGGAGGGCTGTGGGTCCTCCTGGAACAGCGCTGCGGGGTTCATCACGTCAAAGTAGAATTTCAGACCAAGGCCTACGCCTACGACGAGCAGCGCAATCAAAGAAAAAAGCACGATCTTTCCGGCTTTTGTCATACTCTTCCGGGGCTTATGCCGCCTCTGACCCTTGCGTGGCTGTAACAGCGCTTCGGATTGACGTTTCTGGACTGCGGAACTGGTATTTCCCAGTGCCGCCTGTGCCGCAGTGGTGGCATTTTGCGCTTGCTGCTGCGGCGGGTGCGGCTTGCCACCCACATGTCTGATTTTACGCGAATTATCGTCGTTTATCATATCGGCTCCTATGGCAAAGCCGCATACTTTTTGGATGCGGCCGCTTCGTATTTTTCCCAACGACTTATTATAGCGCAAGGCTTAGTGATTGGGCATATTTCGTATATGAATAATCTATTAATTTATTCCCCGTTTTCCTGAATAAGCAGAAGGCCGGGGTTATAAAAGAGCGGATTGCCCAGGTAAAGCATGTTGATGCTCTTATTGATGCGTTCGCCGTTTTCAAGCAACCACACCTTGTTTACGCCTGGTATACTTGCAAGCGTGTTGACCATGGCAAACACCGTCATCTGCGCGCGTGTGTTTTGCGGCAGGCGCGATACGCCGCTTTCCACAAAAGCCGAGAGCTTCTCATAGAACCCTTGCTTCAGATTTATAACGGCGATATTGCCCTGTATGGAAACGTCCAATACGTCCGCTTCCTCAAGCATGGAAAGCGGCAGGCCGGGGTCGGCAGGGCCTGTAAAAAGCGCCGTCAATCTGGCGAGCGGGTCGTATGCGGTACTTTGCGGCAGGCACCGTAATACCGGGTAGAGCCCAAGCCCGTCCTGATCCGGGAATAGCAGCGTTACGGTATGCCCCAACATGCCGGAAAAGTCGGCACGGGAGAATATGGTATCGTTATCGTCGTTTTTGAGCACGCTGCCCAGTGTGACGGGCGCGTCATCCAAATAAATGCGCACGCCTTCGGTCCAGGGCCAGAAGCCTGTTACCGTATATACGATGGAAGCGTATGCGATGGGGGGGATGTCTTCCGCCGGGTTCGTAAAGTAGAGGTCCACTACCTCTCCCCTTACAGAAGCCGCAAGCGGAATATCCGGTTCCTCAGAGGAAGGAGAAGCAACTTCTGGTTCGGGCATTACGCATTTTATTAGCCGCATGTCGCTGGGCAGCACAGGTTCCCGGCCCTCGCTACCTAAGGAGCCTTTTGCAAGCTCGCCCAGGAGCGCCGCAATTACGATGTTGGCATGTTCCTGCTCCTTATAGGAAAGCTCCCGCACGTCGCACAGCAACAGGCTGCCCGTGATATCCGCAAAATAAAGCTGCGCCTTGCGGGTTTTTAAAACGTTGGCCTCGCTGGTTTGCCCGATGCCGGAATCGGTGTTGTCCCGCTCGATGGCACTAAGGTAGGAATCGAGCGGTATATCGATGGGGGATAGCACGCCGAGCGGATTGCCGCCGTACCCCGGTTGCATGCCGTTGAGGTAGATGTCCGTGTATTGAATGCCCTCGCTCGCATACACCGTGGCTGCCGCCGCCGCGCGCAACACCAGAAGCTCGTCATCCGCCACGGGATTGCCGGTAAAATAGATGTTGCACACGTCGCCGGAAAGCTCCATTCCGGAAAAGGCCCAGCCTTCGGGCACCGCCGGTTCAAGCGTGGGGCTGTCGGGCCCTTCGCACAGCGCCTCTATCGCGGAGCGCGCGCGGCTGACGTTTTCCGGGCGCGCAAGCTGTCGCTTTTCGCTGCTCAGCGTGTGGTTGTCCTGCGTGGGGAAGTAGAGTTCAAGCTCTATGCTCGTATCGTTCCCGGCCGTAATTGGCGGCGGGGTCGCGGTGCTTTCGGGCAGGGGGGCGGGATATTCTCTGGCGGAGGAGCAGCCAATAAAGGACGCGGAAAAAAGCAACGCCAGCACAAGACAGAAGCATCTTATTACTTGTCGAAGCCCGACTTGCCGATTATTTTGATGGGCCATGCAAACGTTATTTGCCATACTTACCTCTATCTTGACTGTTCCAGCGCTTCCATCAGCGAGTAGAAGCCGATTTTATAGAGCCCGCCTTCGGGCAGCAATGCCAGCACGGCGTTTTTCGCCGTACGCGTCTTGCCGTCTTCCCGGGCTGTCCAGATGATATCCACCGTGGCTTTGCCGTTTAATGTATCCTTTCCGGTATCTGCGCTTTTTACGGTAAAGTCGTCAATCGTGCCCAAAGAAAGCAGTTCCGTTTCAAACGCCGCAAAGTCCGGTTTTTGCATGCCGCCTGTCTCGCTTTCGGCAAAGAACTTGTAGCTTTGGGCGTAATTTTCCTCTTTCAGCCGCTGCAGGGCAAGGTTGACCATCAGGTTGGGGTTAATCACCACGTCTGCCTCAACGCCCATAGGGTCCAGCCATTGAGAGGAGGTGTATTCCGACGTAAATCCCAAAAGGAAGGGGGAGACCCGCGAGCCCTTGCCCGTTCCGTCCATATCCACCAAAATCTGCACGCGCGTCGCTTCCCCCAAAGCGCACAGGGAATTGACGATGGCGTACACGCCCAGACGTTTTGTCAGTTCGATCTCTTCCCGGGTGGACGAATCGTCCTCGTACTCCAGGATTTCTTTGGATAGCACCGCGTAGAGTATGCCGCCGTCCGGGTAAATGTCCACAAGGCGGGTGCCTTTGGGCAATACACGCTCCAAATCCCCAAAGAGCGCGGTGGGGCCGTTCAGAAGCTGCCGCACAACCGCACCACCCACATATTCGTTGGCCCGTACGGCTACGGTGCGTTGCACGGGAACCAGGGCGGGTTCATCCGTCAAGCGGAAATACAGCGTAATATCTACGTCCCGTCCAATGCCTGCGGCCGGATCGATGCCGGGCAGCGCTTCTCTGATGGCGTCCTCCTGTATGGTGGTCTGCATGCCGCAGCCGGGTACGGCCAAAAGCAACGTCAGACACAAAGCGACAAGCCGCAAAGCTGTTTTCATAGTACTTCCCCTCCCTTTTGCTGCGGGGGGTGCACAGGCAGCCGCACGGTAAATGTGGAACCGCGTCCGAGCACGCTTTCCACCTGAATATATCCCCCGTGCATGGAGACGATGCGCTCCACAATGGAAAGCCCAAGGCCGGTGCCGCCCGTATCGCGGCTTCTCGCCTTATCCACCCGGTAGAAACGCTCAAACAGCCTGGGGATTGCTTCCTTCGGTATGCCAATTCCGGTATCGTGTATGGTCAGCACGGCATAAGCGCCGTCCGGCTTTAACGTAACGGAAACACTGCCCTTGTCCGTATATTTGAGGGCATTATCCACAAGGTTTGTGATAACCTGCTCGATGCGGGTCTCGTCGCACTCGATCTTCACAGAAACCAGCTTGCGCTCCAAACGGATTCCCTTGTCTTTGGCAAGCGGCATCAGTCGGCGAAGGACCTGGGAAACCAGCTCTTCCAAATCCACTGTGGTCAGGCAGAGCATCTTGCCGGAGTTCTCTTCATTGACCAAACGGAGAAGGTCGTTTACGATATGCGTCAGGCGGTCCACCTCGTGGTTGATATCCGAAAAGAACTCTCTCGATACTCTGGGATCGGGCTGCTCCTCATACAGCATGGATTCCGCCAGAAGCTTCATAGTGGAAAGCGGAGTCTTTAATTCATGAGAGGCATTGGAAACGAACTCGTTTCTTAACCTGTCATGGCTTTCCAACTTTTCGCTCATAATGTTGAAGGCTTCGGAAAGCTCCGAAAGTTCGTCTTTGCCCTTTACGGGGACGCGGTCTCCATACCCCTGCGCACCCACGCGGCGGATCGCATTGGTCAGTATGACGATGGGCTTGGTGAGCCAGCCTGAAACCATAAGGCTCACTATGGCGACAGCCACAGCGAACGCCACAAAAACAAGGCCGATTTGTTTGGTAATGTCGTTAACATGCGTAATGGCGTCCTGTATGGAAACAGAATAAAGAAGAACCCCCTGGATTGCGCCGTCAACCGTAACGGCCGCGGTGTAATAGACCACCCAATCCGTGGAGGTAATGAACGTAAATGTATCCAGATTATCGTATTTGTTGAGCTTGTGAAACCCGTAGGAGGATTGGGCATCCGTCATCAGTACGTCACGTACCTCCCTGTAGGGCAGCCTAAAGCCATTGTATTGGGAGGCGGTGTCCATCTGTACCACGGCGTCCGTGTCTACAAACAGCACCCTTCCTCCGGTTTCCTGTGCCCAAGTAGAGGTAAGTGCGTACATTTCGCGAATATCTTCGGTGGCGACAAGCGGCGCCAATTCAAGCGCCAGGCGCTCGGTCTGGCGCTGCTGTTCCTGCGTGCGCTGTGAAACCAGGAAATTTTCAATCAGCACGGAAACAATGGTGCTTACCGCGACGAACGTGAGCATCATTAGTATGAGGTATATCGCCAGTATGCGAAACCGTATGGAACCCAAAAACCTACGCATGGCCGAAGTAATAGCCAATGCCCCATTTGGTGAGGATATGTAAAGGCTTCGCCGGATCGGCTTCTATTTTTTCGCGCAGGCGGCGGATATGCACGTCCACCGTACGAAAATCTCCAAAATAGTCGTTCCCCCAGATGGTTTCCAAGAGCTCTTCGCGGCTGAACACCCGCCCGGGGTTGGACATGAACAATTGTAAAAGGTCAAATTCCTTGACTGTTAGGTTGATGGGTTTTCCGTCCGCTTCCACCGAGCGCGTTACGGAATCAAGTGTTAGACCGCCCCCCGCAAGCTGTGGCTTTTTTTCTTCGCGCCGCCCGGAGGCGCGGCGCAGTATGGTCTTGATGCGGGCTTTGACTTCGAGAATATTAAAGGGCTTCACCATATAATCGTCCGCGCCATATTCAAGACCCAAAATCTTGTCCATATCCTCGCCTTTGGCGGTCAGCATGATGATGGGCACGTCCGAAGTCTCCCGCACGCGCTGGCAGACTTCCACGCCCGAAAGCTTGGGCAGCATGACGTCAAGTAAAATGAGATCATACTTGTTGCTGAAGATTTTTTGAAGCGCTTCCTCGCCGTCCGCCGCGGAGTCGATTTCGTACCCCTCCTGCTGCAGAGAAAAGCGGAGTCCTTTGAGTATCAAAGGCTCGTCGTCTACCAATAATATTCTGACCGCCATACGCTGCTCCTCCCCCGTGCAGAGGTTTATTCTTACGTTACACCAAAGTCTATGATAGAATGAATGGGTCGAAAGTTATTTTAAGTATACCACAATTCCATTATTTTGTGCGGCAAATTCCCGCATAAAATGGAAACTGATTGTGAATGAAGGAGAATTCACTATACAATACCGATGTAAGTTTGCTATACTTATATGAGATTTTGGGCGGTTCAGGCAGTATTACGAAAGAATTCCGTTCTATGGAAGGCTGATTTGCTTCTCTTTTCCGCCTAGAAAGCAAAAAAGGATGAAACGTTTTGAAGAGAATTCTTTGTGCGCTGACGGCGTTCCTGTTGTTACTCATATCGTCATCCGCGCTGGCTTATAGCCCGGGGGATGAAATTAAGACGAAGTATGTTGCGTTTGCAGAGGCGGGCTCAGGTACGCTGCTGGTGGAAAAGAACGCAAACGAGCGGGCGTTCCCGGCCAGCACTACCAAGATTATGACTTTGATCCTCGCGCTTGAAAACGGCAACCTTGACGACACCGTGACGGTGGGTGAAGAAGTGGCCGCATTTGGCTCCAGAAGCTCGCTCATGAGAATCACACCCGGCGAGACGCTTACCCTACGTGACCTGATTTACGGCATGATGCTTGTTTCGGGCAACGACGCCGCCGCGGCGATTGCCGTGCATCTTGGCGGCTCGATTTCCGGCTTTGCGGATATGATGAATCAGAAAGCCGCCGAGCTCAATATGACCAACACCCATTTTGTCAACCCGCACGGCAGGCATGAGGAAGAGCATTATACCACTGCCGCAGATATGCTCAAGCTTACAAGCTATGCGTTGCAAAACGAGGATTTCCGGGCGGTTGTCAAAAAGCAAGTGCATGATGTACCCGCCACCAACAAGGATAGCGACGGGTATCACCTGGAAAACACCAACCGTCTGGTCTATACCAAGGCGGATAGCACGGATAAGAACGTGGAATATCGTTATGCCATCGGTGTCAAGACGGGGGAAACCAACGAGGCCGGGTATTGTCTGGTTTCCGCTGCTGAAAAGGACGGCGTGACATTCGTTTGCGTGCAGTTCAACGCGTCGTCCGATAAAGACTATCGCTTTTCGCTTTCGCAGGAGCTGTTTGACTGGGCCTTTACCAGCTACCAGACACTGGACGCTTCCACGCTGGGTCTTCCTACCCAGGTGGAGGTTTCGGTAAAAAACTGCAGCTTTGATGATGAAACGGGTGGGCTGTTAAAGCTCAATGTGGACATTGATGGCAAGCAGATCTCCTGCCTGGCCGATGAAATGGACCGCATCAAGAACAGTGTATCCGCGATCACTACCTCCGTTGCGACGGTAGGGGAGATTACCGCTCCCGTCAAGGCGGGGGACTTGCTGGCGACCGTTTCCTACAAGTTTGAAGGCCGTACGCTGTTTACAGCGGATGCCTATGCAAGCCGTGATGTGGCGCAAATGGGCGGAGGCGTTGTGGAAACGCCGGACGTCAAGCTGATAGACGACCCCGTTTCGGGCAGCAGTACGCACGGCCCGTGGCCGTTCATTATTTTGGTCGTATTGCTTATGCTGTTTGTGGCGGGCTTAGTTGCCTATCTCAAAAACCGCAGGCATGTGCGGCGCAGGAAGGCCCGTCGCGTCACCTATGCGTACCGCGGCAGGAGATAGATTTTATCCGGGAGGCGTCCATGCAAAAGGGCGTAAAGGTCATCGCGCAGAACCGCAAAGCGCGGCATGAATATTTTATAGAGGATACCTATGAATGCGGCCTCGTGCTTTTTGGCACCGAGGTCAAATCTCTGCGCGCAGGGAGAGTCAATTTAAAGGACAGCTACTGTATTGTAAGAAGCGGTGAGATATTTATCCACGGCATGCATATCAGCCCCTATGAGCAGGGGAACATTTACAACAAGGACCCGTTCCGGGATCGCAAGCTGCTGCTGCACCGGCGGGAAATCAATAGACTGCACGGCCTGCAGCAGGCGCAGGGGATGAGCCTGATTCCTTTGCAGATCTACTTTAAGGAAGGCCGCGCGAAATTGGAGATTGCCGTGGCCAAGGGGAAAAAATTATACGATAAGCGTAGCGATATGGCGGACCGGGACAGCAAGCGCGAGATGGAGCGCAGCTTTAAAGAGATGAGGGACAGGGACTAAGGATACCCCTTCTCAGGTTTCTTTTAGCGCGTCCCCGCTCTTATGGTTGAACACACCACCAGGTTGTTATGTATAACATAAGCCGGTATTTTCCGGCGATTATTTTAACGTCCTGCTTTCACAAGGCGCTATGGTAAAGCAAGAAGCAAAATCGGCAACACAAACCGCTGTAGCAGCGGGTTTGCATATTTTACAGGAGGAGTCCCATGAAGACATTGCCCTTTTCCAAAGAGCAGCTTGAAGCCATTGTAGAGAAGTACCCTACGCCGTTCCATATCTATGACGAAGCCGCGATGAAGCAAAACCTGAGGCGTTTGCAAAAAGCTTTCTCCTGGAACAAAGGCTTTCGCGAATATTACGCCGTAAAGGCGGAGCCCAACCCGGTTATATTGAAGCTGCTGTATGAGACGGGATGCGGTATGGACTGCTCTTCGCTGACGGAGTTAATGCTTTGCGAAGCGCTTAACATTACCGGAGAGAACATCATGTTCTCTTCCAACGATACCCCGCCCGAGGAGTTTGAGCTGGCGAGAAATCTGGACGCGATCATCAACCTGGACGATATCACGCATATCGATTTTCTGAATAATCACGGTGGAATTCCCGAGACCATCTGCTGTCGCTACAATCCCGGCGGGGAGTTCCGGGCGGGCAACACCATAATGGGCAATCCGGGTGACGCAAAATATGGTTTTACGCGGGAACAGCTCACCGAGGGTTTTCTAAAACTCAAGGCTCTGGGCGTGAAGCGCTTCGGCTTGCACGCGTTTTTAGCCAGCAACACCACCGATCCAAACTATTACCCCGCGCTTGCGCGCACGCTGTTTGAAACGGCGGTGGAGCTGCGCAACGAAACGGGAGCGGAGGTTTCATTTGTGAACCTTTCGGGCGGCATCGGCATTCCGTACCTACCGGACGATGAGGAAGTGGATATCGAATGGATTGGCCGAGAGGTGCAGCGGGTATATGACGAGGTAGTCGTTCCTGCTGGCATGGAGCTTTCCATATTCACGGAGTTAGGCCGTTATATCACGGGGCCCTACGGCTACCTTGTGACCACGGCCGTCCATAGGAAAGATACGCACAAGCAGTACATCGGGCTCGACGCCTGCGCCGCGAACCTGATGCGCCCTGCCATGTACGGCGCCTACCACCACATCACCGTAATGGGCAAGGAAAACGCGCCGCTTGACCACGTATATGACGTAACCGGCTCGCTTTGCGAAAACAACGACAAATTCGCGGTGGACAGGCCGCTGCCCAAGATCGATATCGGCGACCTCGTTGTACTGCACGATACCGGCGCGCACGGCTTCGCAATGGGGTACAACTACAACGGCAAGCTGCGCTCCGCCGAGGTGCTTTTAAAAGAGGATGGGTCAACGGAGCTCATCCGTCGTGCGGAAACGCCTAAGGATTATTTTGCCACGCTTGACATCCTGCATCTATTTGACTGAATATTGAAAATAGCGTATACTATAGGAGGCGGGATATACCCGCCTCTTTTTCCCGCAATGCGGGTCCATGGGGGCGAAACTGGTTTCGACGGGGATCGCGGAAATGGGATAAGCGAGCCGCAGGCCGGGCTGCGTAATAACTGGACTTTAAACAATAACAGAGAACGATAATTACGTTCCCGTCGCTGCTTAAGCAGTGACCGTTCGGCTCCGGAGGCCCACGGCCGGTACCCGGGCGTCATCATCGTGGGGAACGAGCCTGCCTAAGCTTTGCGGCAGGTGGGATTTATGAAGCTACCAAAGCGCTGACCCTGTTGGTGGGGGCTGCGTAGAGGGAATTTTAAAACACCAACTACGCTCGTAGAAGGTCCTGTGGACGGGTTTTCGGACGGGAGTTCGACTCTCCCCGCCTCCACCAATATGCGCAAAGACGAACTCTTAGAGTTCGTCTTTGTTATAGTACTCCACCAATGTATCGCAAAGAGGAATATCTGATGTGCGATCAACCTGGGAGGAAACTTAGCCGTTTAACAACTTTCAGTATTGACTTCAAATATTGGAGCCGATTTGAACAAATCTGGCTTATCGCTTTTCTTCTAATCATTGTTTCGGCAACAATTTATTTTTCGCTCACAGGAACCGATTATAGCAATACGGAAAGCACACTTCTTAACTGGGTGGTTTCACCTCTGAGCGCAATCAGCGGCATATTCTGTGTTGTGCTTGCGGCAAAGGGGAAGATTTCAAATTGGACGTACGGGATTGTAAACAGTATCTTGTATGGGTATCTTGCGTATCGCTCTGGTTACTATGGTGATGCGATCATCAATATAGCATATGTTCTGCCAACACAGTTCGTCGGGGTACTGTTCTGGAAAACAAGGCTAAAAAACCAGAGCAAAGCAGATGTCAAAATGCGTAGGCTGACGGTAAAGCAGACCGTTTGCGTTATGATTGCTAGCTTAGTCTTTGCCGCCGGATTAGGGCTGTGTCTTCATTTTATTGATCATTGGTTTATTACTGTCATGAAGCGTAATATTTCTATTTACGGCTACTTTGGAAAGGTATTGGGTGCAAAATCTGCCATCGTTGGCGCGTTTTTAGATTCCTCCACCGAAGTCACCCAAATACTCGCGCAATTATTTATGGTATTGGCTTTCGCCGAACAATGGATATTCTGGATGATTACCAATGTCATTACGATCATTATGTGGGCTGTTGTTATGATTGCAGACCCATCGAGCGTAAGTTGGGCGCTACCGACTTTGATCATGTGGGTTGCGTATTTGGTGAACAGCGTTTACGGATGGCGCATATGGAAAAGGGGCACGGATCATGAATAACAAAGCAGAGAAGGTCGGCCTGTTTCTTGGCAAATTTACCATTTTTCATTCTGGACATCAGTTTGTGATAGACACTGCTTTAAGGGAAATGGATAGACTGATTGTACTTATTTATGACGCACCGAGCTCCACAAAGATTCCATTGGACGTTCGCGCGGCGTGGATTGAGAAGTTATATCTAAATTCGCCCATTGAAGTAATAAAGGGTTGGTGCGGGCCTGAAGATACAGGGTATTCCGATGGGATCAAGGAACTTCAAAACGAGTATATTATTAAAATGACGGCAGGTAAGGGCATCACGCACTTCTATTCAAGTGAGCCGTACGGGGAACACGTCAGCGAAGCGTTAAGCTGTGCCAACAGAAACGTTGATATTGATCGAAAGACATTTCCTATTGCGGCTTCAGTCATTCGAGAAAATCCGTACAGGTACAGAGAATACATAGATCCTCTGGTGTATGCCGATTTGATAACCAATGTTACATTTGTTGGAGCACCGTCAACAGGAAAGACGACGATTGTGCAAAAACTTTCATCTGAATATGATACGGCCTGGATGCCGGAATATGGCAGAGATTATTGGGAAAAACATCAAGTAGGAAGAAGATTAGAGCCTTGGCAGCTGACGGAAATTGCTCAAGGGCATTTGCTGTGTGAGCAGGAAAAACTCTTTGAGGCGAATCAGTATTTATTTACCGATACCAATGCCATCACAACTTATATGTTCGCTATGGAGTATCACGGATTTGCAGAAGAAAGACTAATTGCGCTTGCAAAGTCGGCCGAACGGCGCTATGATTTGGTGTTCTTGTGTGCAGACGATATCCCCTATGATGACACATGGGACAGAAGCGGAGATACAAACCGCCGTATCTTCCAACAAAAGATCAAATCTGACCTGTTGCAGAGAAATATACCATTTATCACTTTGACAGGATCGCTTGACGCGCGCATAAACACTGTAAAAAAAGTCTTAGACAAATTCAGCAAATGGTCAAGTCTGGGCGATGAGATTCAATAAAGAATAAGGCAGTATTCCCCGCCTCGGATATGCGCAATGTTGCGAAGTTGAACATTACTATTGAACATGATGTTGACAATATCAGTCAGTAGCCCCACCACGTAGAAACCACCTTTGTCTGACGTGACAAAGGTGGTTTTCTGTTTGTTTGCGATAGATGTTATCTGTATAATGATTAATTGGGTGTCGTTGAAAAAGAATATGCTTAGCAAGCTGGAATTTCCTGGGGGGAGCATAATCATGAATATTGAAATAGCAAAAGCAAATAAAGAGGATTTACCTATAATACTTGAAGTGCAGCATAAGGCATTTCGCAGAGAGGCAGAAGAATTTAATGATTTTAATATAGAGCCCATGACCCAGACAATAGAGGAGTTGGAGGAAGAATTTAGGACATTTACATACCTGAAAGCGGTAAATGAAAATGGGCAGATTATTGGCTCGATTAGAGGATATGTTAAAGGTGGCACATCCTATATCGGAAAAACGTTGGTGCATCCGGATTATCAGGGACAGGGTATTGGAACCGCAATGATTAAAAAGCTAGAAGAGATCAATTCGGCACCAAGATATGAAATCAATGCGAGTATTCGCTGCCCGCAAAACATCAGATTGTATGAAAAGCTAGGCTTTACGCGGTTTAAAGAAACAAAGACGGAGAATAATGGATTCGTATATTTGGAGAAATAGACGAATTCCGATATTTCGGGCTGCCTGCAAGGAGCATATTTTATAGACGACCGGTAAGCACCAAAGGCCGGGCCTTTGGTGCATTTCCTTATTCTTCGCGTTGTTTCCAAAGGCGTTGGCATACCAAGCAGCTACAATACAACCGCATAGCTTTACTGGCTGTAGGATACCATCCACCGCAGGCTTTCTATCCCTGCAAGTTATTAAACCTGATCCGATTTGCAAGCAGCTTGATTTTGCTCTCGATCTCACGTATGACTGCTATAAATTCGTCATCGCTTTTGCCAGTCGGGTCATCTAGCCCCCAATCCTCCCTGTGCTTGCAGGGCAGATAAGGACACTCGACGTTACAGCCCATCGTAATAACAATATCAACCGGGGGGATCTCCGAAAGCAGTTTGGAACGCTGCGTTTTTTCCATGTCGATACCGTAAAGCTGCTTCATCAGACGGACGGCGTCCTGATTGATCTGCGGCTTTGTCTCCGTTCCTGCCGAATAGCTTTCAAACACATCACTTGCAAGATGTTTGCCCAACGCCTCCGCGATCTGCGAACGGCAGGAGTTGTGGACACAAATAAATGCGACCTTTACCATAGTTTCCTCCTCATAGCATGTAAAGGCGGTCGCCTTTGATTTCCTCTGCACTCCACGCGATCATCGCAAATCTACCGTCCGCATGTTCATCAATACGGTTAAGCCATTCAATCTCATTTGCCGCCTTTGCCGCCAACATGGGATTGGTGGTGTTCGTGCCATACAAGGATTGATTGACAATCCACCACTGTGCAGCTATGCCTGCCCGCTTCAAATCGTCCTCCAAACGTAAGGCCTCGTAAACAGGGGTTGCTTCGGGCAGGGTCACAATAAGAACCTCAGTTTCGTCGGATTTCAGCCGCGGGAGGAGCCTCCTCACTGATTCAGGGATTTCGCCTTTTGTTCGCTGGATTTCGTGATTGTAACTTTGCGTGGATTCCAGCAATAGTAGGGTGTGGCCGGTAGGCGCGGTATCAATCACCACCACCTGATCGTCGGCTTTCTCCACGATCTCCGCAAAGGCGCGGAACACGGCAATCTCCTGTGTGCAGGGAGAACGCAGATCTTCCTCCACATAGGCAATATCCTCGTCGCTCATGCCGGACGCACGGGCTTTAGAAAGCACCTCGGACTGGTATTTTCCCAGTTCTTCGGCTTCGTCGATATGGCTCATAGAAACGCCGTAACTTTCGTCCAACACAAATTTCAGATGTGCGGCAGGGTCGGTGGTGGTAAGATGAACTTTTTCTCCACGCTTTGCAAACCCCAACGCGACAGCAGCGGCAACGGTTGTCTTTCCTACGCCGCCTTTGCCCATGGTGAAGATGACGCGCTTGCCCTCTACCGCCAGTTCGTCTATCACATCGTTCAGCGTGGGGATATGGGTGGCATTCAGCGTTTCAGTGCATGCGGTCACATGGTCTGTATTGAGCAAGGCACGTACATTTTCCAGGCCTGTGACGTTATAGGCCCTCAGAGGAACCACATGGAGCGGGAGCGTTCGAAGGCTTTCCGGCATCCCGGCAAGTGCGGACTGCTGCTTTTCGTATAAGCTGGTGGATAACGCGTCGCTGTGTTCCATCAATACGCCATTGACGACCAACGTTTGATTGTTGACGCCTAATGCAGAAAGCTCGCCGGAAGCCCGCTCTGCTTCCTTGAACGGCGCGGTTTCGGGGCGGGTGACGAGAATCAGCGTGGTCAGGCTTCCGTCTGCCAGTGTTTCAACCGCCTGCTTGTAAATGGTTTTCTTGCTTTCCAAGCCGGAGAGCTGACCCAAGCAGGATGCGCCGTGGGTGCTTTCGCTGATGAAATTGCTCCACGCAGACGGGAGTTGAAGCATACGCAGGGTGTGTCCGGTGGGCGCAGTATCAAAAATAATATGGTCGTATTCCTGCTGCACCTCACCATCCGTGATGAAGCCGGAAAACTCGTTGAACGCCGCGATTTCTATGGTGCAGGAGCCGGAAAGCTGTTCCTCCATGTTTTTAATGACAGATGCGGGCAGCTTACCACGATAAGGCGCGATCACGCTCTCCCGATATTCTGCGGCAGCCTGTATGGGGTCGAGGTTGGCTACATCCAAATTCGGAATGCCGGGGATGGGCGTTCCCCTGTTGGTAAGCACCATCGAGAATACGTCCTGCAGGTTGGAAGCCGGGTCGGTGCTGATAAGCAACACACGCTTGCCACTGTCAGCAAGGGATACGGCTGTGGCACAGGCGACGCTGGTTTTGCCAACGCCGCCCTTGCCGGTATAGAAGAGAAATTTTGTCAGCTTGATGTTACGGGGATCGAATACATCCATTTTTAACAGCAGCCTCCCTTACAGCCGCAGCCGCCGGATGCAGACTTATTCTGCTTACCCAGCACTTCTTCGGACAGGTCGAGCAGACTTGTAAATTCTTCATTGGTAGGATACCGGCCTGTGATTACAATCACGCCATCGACCATCACGGCGGGTAAGCCCTCCGGCCCTTTCTCGTTAATATAGGCGCTGATGGTCTGGTCCGTGATAAATTCCGCCGGTGCGCTGTTGAGGTTAAAGCGGTCAACGGGTATACCGTGCTTTTTCAATGTTTCCAGCACCGTGGAGATACGCAGCAGTTCGGGGTCTACGCCTACGCCGCAAATTCCGGTGGAGCAGCACATGGCGGGTTCAAAGATCTTCATTTTCTTCATACAAGTTTCTCCTCCATACTAAATCAGATTGCTTCTTCGTTCCATGAGGACAGTATTACGCCACTGTCCAAAGCGGTCTTTCCCAATGCGTTCACGGAATCCCACCTGACGAAACCCACACTTCTCATGTAAACGAATACTTGCAGTGTTGTCCGCCATAATTCCGGATTGCAGTGTCCAAATGCCATCTTTTTCAGACTGCTCTGATAGAAAACTTAATAACTGAGTTCCTGCCATCTTACCTCTATAGGAGCTATGAATATAGATGCTGACTTCCGCTACGCCACGATACACACAGCGGCTGGATACAGGTGTTAGGGCTGCCCAACCCACAATGGTATTGCCGTCTATTATCACAAAACGACATTGTTTCATATGCGATTGGTCAAATTCATCATAAGTAGGGCACTCCGTTTGGAAGGTTGCAAGGTTTGTATCCATTCCCTGTTGATAGATTTCCCTGACCAGTTCCCAGTCTTCTTTTTGCATCTCTCTAATTTGATATGGCATTTTTGTCAAACCAACTTCCTGTTCGATTTATAAACCTCACAAGCAGAAGCATGACCGGAACTTCGGTCAGTACGCCCACCGTGCATGCAAGTACCACCGGGGAATCGGGGCCGAACAGGGCGATTGCCACCGCCACCGACAACTCAAAAAAGTCCGAGGCTGCGATCAGGGAGGCAGGGGCAGCTATGTTGTGCGGCTGCTTCGTCCATTTGCACAGCAGATAGGTGAAATTGGCGGAAATCACATTTTGCAGAATCAACGGCACCGCGATCAGCAAAACGTACAGAGGCTGTTCTAAAATAATATCTCCTTGGAAAGAAAAGATGATGACCAAGGTGAGAAGCAGCCCCAAGGTCGTGATACCGTCAAACCTGGGAACAAACTTTTTATTAAAATACTGCTCGCCCTTCTTCCGAATTATAAGGACGCGGGTGAGCGCGCCGCCTGTAAGAGGCACCACGACAAACAGAATGATGGAAAAGACAAGGGTATCCCACGGAATATGAACGCCGTTTACCCCCAGCAATAATTGCACCAGCGGCACAAACAGCACAAGGATCAAAAGGTCGTTGACCGCAACCTGTACGAGCGTATGTGCGGGATCACCCTTGGTTAGATGACTCCAAACAAATACCATTGCGGTGCAGGGCGCTACACCCAGCAATACAGCACCTGTTACGAAATCCTGCGCCAAGTCCGCCGGGATGAAGACTTGAAAGATGACCTTAAAAAATAGGGTCGCCAACCCGAACATGAGGAAGGGTTTAATCAGCCAACTGCTGCCGCTGGAGATGAGGATGCCTGAAGAATTTTTCCTTACATTCTTGATGGATTGAAAATCAATCTTCATCATCATGGGATAGATCATCACCCAAATGAGAACTGCAATGGGGAGGTTCTGCCCTACGTATTGGAGCTTTTCCAAAACTGCCGGGATACCGGGCAGGAATTTCCCAATCAGGATACCTGCCGCCATACACAGCAGTACCCAAACCGACAGATATTTTTCAAAAAAACCGATACCTTGCTTTTTTTGTCCGCTCATTTCGTATCACCCGTTTCGTCCTTACGAGCCTTCGAAGAAAAATACGTTTCTAGATTTTTGGGAAGCTGATAGGGGTCCTGCTCCTGTGTTTTCTGTTTGGCGTTATATACTTCCCGCAGGATGGCGTCCACGATAAGTTCCTTTGGCGGCGCTGTATATTCGATACCGTTATACACCCACACGCGGCAATTCACGGTATCGCCGCAGAGATCTCCACAGTCCTCGCAAACCGATTCCCGGAGCTGCACGGCTATGTCGTTTCCGTTCACGCGAATGGTAGGCGAGCTGATAAACCGGTACTGTATGGCCAACTCCCTCGTTGTAATGTTCGCCTTGTTTACCTTGACCTCATATCCCGCTGAATTAAGCACCACGGAAACGCTGGAAACCGCTTCATCCAGAGACTTTTCTGTATCCTGGCACCTGCCGCAAATCGTCGTGTCCAGATACAAAAAATCAATGTTGATCGGCTTTTTCGGCTGTACCTGCCCACAGCAATTCTCAGAGGAACAACAGCATTTACTCATTTTCAACACACTCCTCACAGCAATTTCTGTTTTCTCTGCAAATACAATTTTCCTTATCTGATGTAATGGTGCAGAAAAACTGCTTTGTTTTACCGATGGTATCATCATCCAATGAGTAGTAGGTCCATTTCCCCTCATTTCTTCCCTTAACCAGCCCACATTCGCACAGAAGCTTCATATGGTGGGACAGTGTGGATTGGGACATATCGAATTTCTCCAAAATCATACAGGCGCAAAGCTCCCCGCAGGAGAGCATATCCACAATCATCGCTCGTTTGGGGTCGCCCAGCGCCTTGAACACTTTTGTATGTTTCAGATACTTTTCCATACCGGTACCTCAAATCTAAAAAAGTCGATATGAGCATTATATGAATCAAATCGAAACATGTCAATACAAAACACCGTATTTTGCCCAGGATTTTCTTATAATTGGGCATTCATGACCCGTTCCCGGGCGGGCGGAATGACATGTATGCGGCCTTGATTAAATAAAGAGAATTTACCCTTCACCAAATAACAGTCCGAACCTTTCCCTGACCGGGTTAGGGCTCGGATTTATGTTTCTTTCAGCTTATCTATGATAAAATGGAGGCATCGGAAGAAGAATGCTGGGCCTTTATACCAATGAAGCTGCATTGAAAGGAACACGAAGGTGCGATTTCAGTACATCCCATATGTGTGGCCGCTCATGATCTCCGCCGCTGTTACGCTCTCCCTTGGTGTCTACGCGTTTATAAAACAGCAGCATTCAAAGTGCGCCGCCAGTTTTATTACGAGCATGCTCCTCGTGACGGTTTGGTCAGGCGGCAACGCGCTGGAAATGTCCGGGATCGACCTTGCCACAAAGCTGTTTTGGGCCAACTTTCAATATTTTGCGTATTGTTTTTCGCCGCTGGCGCTGTTTGCATTGTGTATGCGCTTCACCGGTTACGACAAATGGTTGCAAAGAAAGGTATTTTGGTGGTTGCTGGCGCTGCCTGTTATCATCATTTTTCTGGTGTGGACAGACGGCTATCACGGCCTGGTGCGCCACGATTTTCGCATTGATACCAGCGGATCTTTCCCCGTCATCGCCAAACAGTATGGCCCGGCTTTCTTTGTCCACGCACTTTATCAGCATAGTATGAACATTGCTGCGCTCGTGATGTTATTAAGAGCAGTGATTTACCGAAAAACCGTTTACCGTAAGCAAACTGCGATTCTTCTCATCGGAGCCAGTCTCATCGTTGTGCCGAACATCCTCTATATATCCGGTTTGAGCCCCGTCAGAGGCGTTGACCTGACACCCGTTTTCTTTGGGCCGGCCGGCCTCTTCATGGCTTTTGCGATATTCCGATATAGAATGTTTGACCTGGTCCCTCTCGCGCGTGCGACAGTCATTGAAAGCATGGACGCCGGTGTGTTGGTGTTGGATTTGCAGGACCGTATTTTAGACATCAATCCCGCATTGGAAAGAATTACGGGCATCTCCCCGGAACATGCGAACGGACGGAACGCAGCGGATGTGTTTGACAGTATTCCTAAATTTTCAAGTGCCTGCCTGAACAGAAACGTAACGCATACCGAGTTTAAAATGGATGACTTAGAACACCAAGCCAGAGTGTATGAGGTCTTCTTCTCACCTCTTACCGATAGCAAAGGCGCGCTTTTGGGGCGGCTCGCCATGGTTTACGAGGTGACAGAAAAGAAAAAGGCTCAACAACGGTATTTGGTGCAGCAGCGAAAGCTGGCGGCTGCACGGGAAAAAGAGCAGATGGCAAGGGATCTGCACGACAATCTTGGGCAGATTTTGGGCTTTATCAATTTACAGGCTCAGGGCGTCCAAAGGGAGCTTTCGATCAGCGGTGTCGATATGGTCAATGACCGGCTGAACCGCCTTGTGGATGTCACACAGGCGGCGCATGAGCAGCTTCGGTCCTATATTAAAAATGCCAGAAACGTTTCGGATTCTAACAATAACCTGGTTGAAACCTTGCGTGCCGACATCCTGCGGTTTGAAGAACGTTCAGGTATACCAACGGCGCTCGAAATCGCTCCCGAAATTGAGGGGATCAGCACGCACGAACAACTTCACCTATTAAGCATTGCAAAGGAAGCGCTCAACAACGTCCAGAAGCACGCGGGGGCCTCCCAAGTCATTCTGGCTGTTTCGTCTGAAAACAACCAACTATGTTTATGTATCGAAGATAACGGACAGGGCTTTGACCCTGCGTATCAGAAAAGCGGGGATGCGTTTGGGCTAAGCATCATGAAGGAACGCGCGGCGGAAATCGGTGCTGCGCTTTGTATTGAGTCCGCACCACAGAAAGGCTGCCGGGTGCGGCTATCCATGCCTGTCTCCGGAGGTGAAAGAACATGAGGCTGATGCTCGTAGATGACCACGCATTGTTTATGGAGGGGCTAAGTTACCTGCTCAAAACTTACGGGTTTGAGGTGGTATGCGTTGCCGGATCTGGCAAGGAAGCGCTTTTGCAGGCTGACATTCATCAACCCGAAGCGGTTTTAATGGATGTCCGAATGCCGGATCTCAGCGGTTTTGATACGCTGAAGCTATTAAAAGCGCGGTATCCTGGCATGAAGGTTGTCATGCTGACCGCTTCGGAAGAGGATAAGGATATTTTTCAGGCCATCAAATTCGGTGCGGATGGTTACCTTTTAAAGAGTACGGGCGCATGCGAGTTGGTAGAAACGCTGCAGGATATTGAACGGGGAGAGACTTCTCTTTCTCCGTCATTCGCTGCACATCTGCTGGGCGAACTGGAAAATCACGAAAGTGACGAGAACGCGGACACAGTTGCGCAACTAACTCCCCGGCAGCTTGAAATATTGCAGCTGGTCGCGCAGGGCGTTTCCTACAAAGACGTTGGGGAAGCGCTGGGGCTGACGGAGCGGACGATCAAATACCATATGGGCAATATCGTTGAAATTCTGCATTTGGAAAACCGCTCACAGGTGATCGCGCATGCCGCTAAGATAGGGATTATCCATGACAACTGAACGATAACATAGTCATATCACGAGATCACAAACGGCAAGAACATGCTTTTTGTCGGTTTTTCGTTTCAAGACTGTACTTTCGTCCATTGTGATTTTAATGAAGAAACCCAATAATATTATGTGGACCCATATACCTATACGAAATTTCGGATATAACATGGTTCAATGATGCCGCTTTAAAGCGGGCCGGTAATTATTCTTTTCCACAATGGAGGTAGCCATGAGAAACAAGTTCACGCTGTTTTTTTGTATCATCCTCTTTTCCCTTTTTTCTTTGCTCGCGCCGCTCATGGCTTTGGCGGAGGGTGATGATATCTATGTTGATGAAAAAGGTGTTACAAAAACGGAAGAAGAGCAAATGGTCGCCCCCGCCACGGAGGCTGGTAGCACATTGAGCAGCCTTATGCCCATGGCGCCTCTTGCGGTGGGTGAGATAGAGTACATTGATGAAAACGGAAATACGAAAACAACGGGAGCATTAACCGTTACCCCCATTACGGCAGCCACCAGCACATTGACAGGAGGCTGGTATGTGGTAGACAGTAACGTGGACCGGACTTTACCCATCACGGTAACGGGGGATGCGCATTTGATTCTCATGGATGGATTTGCGCTGTCGGTCGTGGGCCGCAGTACAGATACCGATGGGACTGCAGGAATGATCGTACCGTCGGGAAAGAGCCTGACGATATACGGACAGTCGGAGGGAACAGGCGAGCTTCGTGCTACCGGTGGGATGGATAGCGCCGGTATCGGCGCAGGTCAATCAGGCGCCTGTGGAACGGTGACGATCAACAGCGGTACAATTATCGCACAGGGCGGCGAATATGGTGCTGGTATCGGCAACGGATTTGAAGGAGTTGGCTGCAATATAACTATCAATGGCGGTACGATCAATGCCACGGGCGGCAATCGCGGTGCAGGTATCGGCAGTGGTCACAGGGCGATTAGCGGCAGCATCACAATCAACGGCGGTACAATCAATGCTACGGGCGGCGATTATGGTGCAGGTATCGGCGGGGGCGGCTATAGCAGCGGCGGCCATATTACAATCCGCGGCGGAATGGTAACGGCGACAGGTGGCTACATGGGTGCGGGAATCGGCAGCGGTAACCAAAGCGATTACTATCATGGCGAGGGAAGCAACGGCGACATTACTATTAGCGGTGGCACGATCGCGGCCACGGGTGGCTTTTCTGCAGCGGGCATCGGCGGCGGCAGACTTTGCAGCGGAGGCAAAATTGCAATCAGCGGCGGTACGGTGACGGCCAAGAGCGATGCGGAGGTCTGGAGCGGTGCGGGCATCGGCGGCGGATGGGATGGAAACGGGGGCGACATCACAATCAGCGGCGGCACGGTTATTGCCACGGGTTACACGTGCGGACCCGGCATCGGCGGAAGCGGTAGTGGCAGCGCCGGTACTATTAAAATCAGCGGCGGCACGGTTATGGCCACTGGTGGTTCCTATGATTCTCTTCGCCAGAGCCCCGGCATCGGCTGCGGTGCCTATGGCAGCGGCGGCAACGTCGTTTTCACGGGCGGCGTGGTGTTCGCGCAGGCGGGAGAAACGGGCGCACACGATGTCGGCGTGGGTAAAAGACCAGAGTCATCATTGCCATTCTCGCTGGAGATATCGGATACTGCGGCGCTGTTTCTCAAAAATAACAGAACCTATGCTATCACAACGACCACCCACGCAAACCAAACGTTCACTGGCCATACAGCCAATGCACCCGTCTATGGCGTTCCGGTGCACTGGAGCGGCAGTTTTGGCGCATATCTGCGTCCATATACGCTTTCCTACCAATCGAACGGCGGCAACGGCACGGCACCTGCACAGGTCACGCAGCACATCGGCACCAAGGTGTCTGTGGCCGGAGGCGGTGCGCTCAGCCGCACAGGCTATACATTATCCAGCTGGAACACGGCGGCGGACAGTAGCGGCACGAACTTTGCCGCAGGCAGTACATTCACGTTTAACGACAATGCGACGCTGTACGCAGTGTGGACGCCGCGTACCTATACGGTGAATTACAACGCAAATGGCGGCACTGGAACCACCGCTTCCAGCAGCCACACCTATGATGCCGATAAAGCGCTCACGGCCAACGGCTTTACGCGCACAGGCTACACATTTGAGGGGTGGGCAATCAGCCCGGGAGGCCCGGTCGCCTATACCGATGGGCAGACCGTTTCAAACCTAACGGCGGAGGATGGCGGCACGGTGACGCTGTATGCCAACTGGACGCCCCATACCTACACGGTCAACTACGACGCAAACGGCGGATTGGGCAGGACCGCTTCCAGCGACCACACCTATGACGTTGCGACGGCGCTTACGGACAACGGATTTGCGAAAACGGGCTATACTTTTGGGGGGTGGGCAACCAGCGCGGGGGGCGCGGCTGTCTATAGCAATGGGCAAAGCGTTTCGCGCCTCACAGCGGAGGATGGCGCGACGGTGACGTTATACGCCAAATGGATGCCCAATACATATACGGTCAGCTACCATGCCAACGGTGGCTCGGGCAGTACCGATCCCAGCAGTCATACCTATGACGCGGCGAAAGCACTTACGGTCAATCGCTTTATGCGAACAGGCTACACATTCGCAGGCTGGGCAACGAGCGCGGACGGCGCGATTGTCTATAGCGATAAGCAGAGCGTTTCAAACCTCACGGCGGAGGCAGACGGCACGGTTACACTGTATGCCGTATGGACGGTCAACACGTATACGGTAGAATACAATGCCAACGGCGGCTCGGGCAGCACCGAAACGAGCAGCCATACCTATGACGCGGCAAAAGCGCTCACAGCCAATGGTTTTACGCGGACAGGCTACACATTCGCGGGCTGGTCAACCAGCGCGGGCGGCACAGTTATCTATTCCGACGGAGAAAGTGTAGCAAACCTCACTGCGGAGGTCGGCGGGACCGTGACGCTGTATGCTGTATGGGCGGCCAACCCCTACACGGTGAGTTACGATGCCAATGGCGGCTCGGGCAGCACCGCTTCAAGCAGCCACACCTATGATGAGGCGAAGGCGCTCACAGCCAACGGTTTTACGCGGACGGGCTATACATTCGCGGGCTGGGCAACCAGCGTAGGGGGTGCGGCTGCCTATACAAACGGGCAGAGCGTTTCAAACCTGACCGCGGAGGATGGCGGGATGGTAACGTTATACGCCAAGTGGACGCCCCACACCTACACGGTCAACTATGATGCCAACGGCGGCGCGGGCAGCACAGAACCAAGCAGCCATACCTACGACGTTTCGAAAACCCTCACAGCCAACGGGTTTACGCGGACAGGCTACATCTTCGCGGGCTGGGCAACCAGTGCGGACGGCGCGTGGGTTTATAAAGACATGCATTCTGTCAGCAACCTCGCGTCGGAGGATGGCGCGACGGTAACGTTGTTCGCGGTATGGAAAACACCTCCTGAGACAACGCCCACCCCCAGGGGAACTATTGTAAACTGCACCAGCGGTGTCAATGTGCGTAGCGGGCCGGGTACGAATTACCCGTTAGTAGGGTTCGCGCCCAGAGGCACAACATATCTGTTGACAGGGCAATCCGGCGCATGGTACAGGATCAGTTTCGACGGTAAGGTGGGGTATATTTCAGCGGCTTACTTCTCGATACCCCCCATGGTGCAGGTTCCGCAACCGGCCGCCCCCACCCCGGAATCCGGGCAGGGTACGATCGTTAACTGCAATAATAGCGTGAATGTGCGCAGCGGGCCGGGGACAAATCATTCTGTCATCGGTTCTGCGTCCAAGGGGGCAACATATACGATCACCGGGCAATCCGGCTCGTGGTACATCATAGCGTTTAGCGGCAAGACGGGATATATTTCAGCGGATTACTTCTCGGCATCCTCCATGCCGGCTCCACAACCGGCTGGCCCCGCGCTCGAATCCGGGCAGGGTACGATTGTCAACTGCAATAACAGCGTCAACGTGCGCAGCGGGCCGGGAACGAATTACTCCATACTTGGTTCCGCTCCCAAGGGCGCAGCGTACACGATAACCGGAAAATCCGGCGCATGGTACGAAGTGGATTTTAACGGCAAGACAGCGTATATCTCAGCGAGCTACTTTGCGGCGAGCAACACATAACTAAGGTGTATCCAACGAGAGCCGCTAAATTGTATCAATCAGCTTGGGTTATCAGTTAATAAGAAACAGCCCTCTTGAGGGCTGTTTCTTCTTGGAGTTATTCAAGTTGGCATTTTGTTGCAGAAAAATAGCGTGTGCGATTGATTTGAGTGGAGATTCGTTTACAATAATAAAAACACTATTCGGGAGCGTGGCAAAATGACAGCAAACGAGATGCTCGGAATGCTTCATGGTTTGGGTAACGAAAAACGAAAACAGATGTACATAAAGAACGGCGCAGGTGAAAACACTTACGGTGTCTTGCTGGGTGAACTACGGAAACTGGCAAACCAGTTGGGCAAAAATCATGAATTGGCGATGGAGCTCTGGCACAGCGTGAATACGGACGCGCGGTGGCTTGCATGTATGCTGTTCGACGCGGATCAGCTCGCACTGGATGAAGCACGTAGTATGGTTTCCCGATTAACGTACCCTGATCTGATTGATAAGTTTGTTAACGAAGTGGTGTGCAATTGCAAGTATGCGGATATCCTTGCGGAAGAGTGGAAGGCTTCGGATAAAGACAACTTGGGGCGGGCGGGCTGGAATCTGATCGTTCATAAAATATCCGATGGCAAATTTGCGAATGATGAACTTGAAGGAATTCTTACAACGATTGAAGACGAATTAAAGACTGCGCCTGCAGCGAAACAATGGGCCATGAATCATGCCTTGTGTGAAATAGGGATACGTTATCCGGAATTTACGCAGCGGTGCGTTGCCCTTGGTGAAACGTTGGGCGTATACCGGGATCTGAAAGTATCAAAAGGCTGTACTTCCGCTTACGCTCCGAACTGGATTGCTGCGGGTATCAGGAAAAGAAAAGCCTGATCAAGGCGGATATCCGGCGCCTCTAGTGGGCGGCAGGAAATCAAAAGACAAAAGAAACGATGACATAGCGCATTGCGCAAGAGAATGCAGCTGATTGGTATAGCCAGCGGTACTTGCGCTTTTTTGCGTTGGCAAACTTGTACTAATATTGCCCATACTTGTATGAAAGCGCACGCTATCGCTTGTCAGCATTGCCACAATACGGGTATAATGCAGATGAACATCCGTTAACCAGAGCAATATAATCTGAAAAGTCTTTTAGAAGACATTACAAGGAGGCCATATGGAGTATACGATCGAACAAGTAAGGTCTGCGATTGAGGGCGGCAAAACGTATCTGGGCATCGAGTTTGGCTCCACCCGTATTAAAGCCGTGTTGGTCGACGAAACGCAAACGCACGCGCCCGTGGCATCGGGCAGCCATGCATGGGAAAACCGCCTGGTCGATCAAATCTGGACATACAGTATTGATGATATCTGGAGCGGCCTACAGGCTTGCTATGCCGATCTTGTAAGCAACATCCGGCAAAAGTACGGCGTTGCCTTGACACGCGTCGGTGGCCTTGGCTTTTCCGCCATGATGCATGGCTATATGGCGTTTGACAAACGTGGGGATCTGCTATCGCCGTTCCGCACATGGCGAAACACCATGACCGGAGCCGCCTCAGAACGTCTTACCGAGCTGTTTCAGCAGAATATACCGCAGCGCTGGAGCATCGCCCACCTGTATCAGAGCATACTGAACAAGGAAGAGCATGTATACAAAATAGACTATTTGACTACGCTTGCGGGCTATATTCACTGGAAGCTGACCGGGCAGAAAACGCTTGGCGTTGGTGACGCAAGCGGCATGTTCCCGATTGATTTGAACACAAAACAATTTGATACCGGAATGCTTGAGGCGTTTGACGGGCTTGTTGCCGAACAGCGTTATCCCTGGAAAATAGCGGACATACTGCCGCGTGTCGTAGCTGTTGGTGAAATTGCGGGCGTATTGACAGAAGAAGGCGCAAAGCTTTTAGACCCGAGCGGCGTGCTGCTCCCGGGAATTCCCGTCTGCCCGCCTGAAGGCGACGCCGGTACCGGAATGACCGCAACCAACAGCGTCGCAAAGCGTACCGGAAACGTAAGCGCCGGAACAAGCATTTTTGCCATGGTTGTACTGGAGAAGGCGCTGTCCAAAGTGTATCCGGAGATCGATCTTGTCACCACTCCGGCGGGGGACTTGGTTGCGATGGTGCATTGCAACAACGGAACCAGCGACCTGGACGGGTGGGTCGGCCTGTTCCGCGAATTTACGCAGGCATATGGCATGAAAGTTGATGAGGATAAGCTGTATGATACGCTGTTTCAATCCGCACTCAGAGGCGAAGAGGATTGCGGCGGCTTAATGGCATACAATTATCTGTCCGGAGAGCATATTACAAAGTTCACCGAAGGAAGGCCGCTGTTTGTCCGCACACCGAGCGGCAGTTTCAACCTTGCCAATTTCATGAGGACGCATCTTTACAGCATGTTCGCCACATTAAAGACCGGCATGAACATCCTGCTTACGCAAGAACACGCGAAGCTTGATAACATGACGGGGCATGGCGGTGTCTTTAAGGTGCAGGGCGTCGGGCAGCGCATGCTTGCCGCCGCGCTTAACACGCCGGTCACCATCATGGAGACCGCAGGGGAAGGTGGGCCGTGGGGCATGGCGCTTCTTGTGGCGTATATGATGCAGAAGCAACCCAAAGAAACGCTTCCGGAGTACCTAAATGAACGGGTATTTGCAAACAGCAGGAGCGTTACGGCTTCGCCCGACCATGAGGCGGTTGCGGGCTTTGACAGCTTCTTAAAGAGATATCAGAAAGGCCTTGAGCTGGAACGCGTAGCGGTAGAGCTTAAGTAGAGCAATTTTTAGCAAAGCCAATCAAGAACATCAATTGCGCCCGCTTCGGCGGGCGCTTTATTTGCCGCCAATTCAGTCCTGCGCCGCAGATAGACAACACTGCATTTGCTGTTTTTGGTACTGTTTGCGCATCCAACTCTGTTACAATAGATTTGATCTGGATAGGAGGTGCTCATATGAAAATACGAAATCTAATGCCATGCTTGATACTGCCGATTTTCGGGGTGCTATTGTTTTCCGCGTGCGACGCCAAAAAAGCCGAGCCGGACAAAACAGGCTCGTGGGGACAGATCAATCAGGTGGTCGAACGGGATGCCGCTTGGGAAAAGATCGTAACAGACAGCGAGTTTCAATTGGGAGAGCGTACGGTAAAAGGAAGTTGGAACGTCCCATCCGGCAAACAGGACTACTATGAGGTAAAGTACGGTACATACCCGAGTCTGGATGGTTCAACGGTGGCCGTGCCCATGGGCGCCGAGTTTGCGCGGCAGCATTTGGGGCTTTCAGATGAGGATGCCAGGGACTTTGTATATTTCAATACGACACATACCGCGTACGAAAACCTGATCTATGCCCGGCCAAACAACGGGGGAATGATCCGTTCAACCGATACTTTTTTGGAAGAACTTCATCCGGTGGATCTTATTATCGCAACGGAACCCTCGGATGAAGAGCTTGCGCTTGCCAAAGAGAACCATGTGGAGCTGATCATAGAGCCTGTCTGCTATGACGCGTTCGTTTTTATTACGCATAAAGATAATCCGGTGGATAGCCTTACGGTGGAGGAAATTCAGAAAATCTATTCGGGTGAGATCACAAATTGGAAAGAGGTCGGCGGAGAGGACACAGATATCGTTTCCTACCAGCGTGAAAAAAATTCGGGTAGCCAGACCGCCATGGAAAACCTTGTGATGAAAGGTATCCCCATGCTTCCCCCAGCCATGATCCAGGTAGTGGAAGGCATGGGCATGCTTATCGACGCGGTCGCCGAATATGAAAACTCCAGATCGAGCCTGGGGTATACCTATCAATACTATATCGATACGCTTTATAAAAATGATAGTATTAAGGTGCTACGTATCAACGGCGTATCTTCCTCGCCAGAGAACCTAAGAAATGATGCCTATCAGTTTTCAACCCGCTACTATGGCGTCATTCGCGGAACAGATAAACAAAACACGGGCGGTCGCTTTCTTGAGTGGATGTTATCGGAGGAAGGGCAAAAGTGCATTGCGCAGGCGGGATATATTCCGTTGGGATGAAAAATCAAAGAGGCCGAATTTTTTATCCGGCCTCTGAATCCAAACTGGGTACGATCTATCGTATGTTTTACCTGGTGAAAAATCTGCGCCGGCAATGTCTGCATCTGTGGCGCCTGAGGGGGCGGCCAAAGCCAAATCCGAAGAAAACTCTTGGCACACGAATCACCTCCTTACGACAGGTATATACTATACTATTAAAAAACGCATATATTGTTTTCTGTTATGCTGTCATGCAGGTAAAAGGGGCTATAACCATTCGGGTAAAGCAACATGAATCTATTTTTGCTGAATACTTTTAAGAAAAGCGCCCCGAAATTCCGGGGCGCCCTGATGCACTGTTGTCCATTAAGCTTGTTCGGTGTATTTTACAATGCGCTGTCCTGCCATTTATCGTCCTATTTTCTTGCGCATTGGTTTTATCACGGTTTTCGTGGCGCATGCCGCATGCATTATGTGGTTGTAGTAGTGGTGGTAGTGGTGGTGGTGGTGCGCCTGCGCCTGCGCCGGCGCCGGCGGCAGCAACAGCAACAACAGCAACGCCTACGTCCAAATCCAAAGATAGACATTCTATTCACCTCCTTATGACGGGTATATACTATATTATTAAAAAAAGCATATATTGTTTCCATTTGCCGGTTTATGGTTTTGATCATCCAACATGCGGAAAATAGGCAACCACATTGAATCAAACCAAAAAAATAAGCCCCGGAGTTACGGGGCTTTTGGTACGTTATTTACGTTGAAGTTTTGGATTGGTCAAATTTTTTGGTCGGTTATTCGTTCCGTTTTTCCTGGGCTTTCGCTTCATCACGTATCTCGCTACGCATGCCGTCCAGGGCGTCCCTGCGCCTCTCGTTTTTCTCCGAAAGCGTCTTTTTCATTTTATCGTCGGGAGTCTTTGCCATCATATCTTCCGCGGCTTCAATGTTATGAATTGTCATGTCGATATTTTTCTGTATTCTTGCGACGTTGTCTGACCGGTCATCGGGCTTGGGGCGGTTCTGGGCGTTAGTATTCTGATTTTTTGTATTTTGATTATTCTGGTTCTGGTCTTTCATACGATCACTCCTTTTCTGGTAATTATTTTGCGTCCCAATGCTCCGTGCTATGTATTGATTGAGAAATTGAATACAGCATCGGCTTTTCCGGCCGCAATTGCCCCGTGGGAATACTTTCCGGGCCAGTTCAAATAAAATTCAAACCATTCCTTGCTTGCCCATGGTATAATTGGACAACCGGATGCGAAAAAGTCTAGGCGATAGGCCATATAATCCGGAAAATGATGTATGTTTCACCCTCTTTTTGTGAAGGATTATAGGCAGCAAGGAGACTGCATGGAAAAGAAACGGTTCAATATATTCATGAAGCCCATGGGAACATCCGCAAAGCTTCTGGGGAAAACAAGGCGGCGCAGAAAGGCGCGGCGCATCGCATTATGGGCGGGCGCTGGCTGCGTACTGGTTGCCATTACGCTTTCTCTTACCGGGGTATTTCGAAAAGCGCCCGAAACTGCTGATGTTGTCGGAGGCGGCCAGCAGACGGTATCAAGCGTTATTGCTCAGAACAGGATCGTAGCATGGAAGGGGAGTCAGCCGGTTTTTCAGGGGAAGCCCGATGTGGACAGCGGATCGCCCCTTTTGCCAGCGGATGCACTTAGTCCGTCTCCCACGCCAGCAGTTGCGCTCAGCCCCGGCACTACGGAGGAGCCGGCTGTGCTGGAATTGGGGTCGCCCACCCCGGAGCCTACCCCCAACCCTACGCCGGAACTAACGCCCGCGCCCACGCCCACGCTCACGCCCGAACCTACCCCTCCGCCGGTCGATTGGGACGAATTGGTGGACTTTTATATGGTCGAAGCGGACACATACTATAACGATATGGGGTATTCTTCCAACTACTATGAATACACCGAAAACGATCTTTACCTGCTGGCGCAGCTCATATACGGGGAAGCGCGCGGCGAATCGACAAAAGGGAAAATCGCTGTCGGCAACGTTGTAATGAACCGCGTGCTTTCCCGGGGATATCCCGGAGAGACCATAGAGGAAGTCATCAAAGCGCCGGGTCAATTTACCGGGTACTCATCCTCCATTCGGCCGAATTCGTCGTGCAAATCGGCTGCGAGGCGGGTGCTGCAGGATCAGGTCTGGGTCATCCCGCAGGATGTCTACTTCTTCAACTCCGAACGGCCGGAAGGGGAAGACTGGGGCGGGCACAGCTTTTATAAAAAGATTGAGGGGCACTGTTTCTACCGGGAAAGCTATAGCGGGCGCAACCGCAACGGGGAAATCCCGCCCGCGCTGTTCGAGCGTACGTTCAAATGGCCGCAATACGGCTGCAAGCCTGAAAAAAGGGTATCCCGCGTGCAGTTTATGCTCAACCAGCTTGGGTACGACGTAAAAGCCGACGGATACTTCGGCATCACGACCAAAGAGGCCCTCGTTGAGTTCCAGAACGATTATAAAATGGAGGCGGACGGCGTTGCTGGCCCGGGAACCATTGAGGCGCTGATCAAAGCATACGGTTTGGAAAAGTACTTGAAGAAATATCGTTAATCGTCGCACAAGAAGCCCAACCGGGCTTTTTTGCGTTGCGTCAGATTTGACACGTCGGTTGCATCAACTGTTTGAACCATATATACTGATGTTGGTTTAAACTTCCATCTGGATGACAACACATTTGCTTTCGGATACATGTAGGGGGAAATTTGGCATGGTTTTAAAAAGATTTTTAAGAACGGCCCTGCCCGTGCTGATTGCCCTGCTTGTTATTGCGGGGCTTTTCATCCCCGCGCGGCTTGCGGGCAGCCGGATGCCCCAGGCTCAAAACGGCATGCTTCATCTGGAGGGCTGGAACAAGACGCAGGCGTTTGCTGTAAGAGGTCAGTGGGAGTTTTATTGGGACAGTCTGCTGAGCGATGCGCAGATCAAGGAGGGCGGCCGGACACCCATTCTCGTCAATGCACCCGGCAAATGGAGCCAATATAAAGTAGACGATATGAAACTGCCCGAGAAAGGAAAGGCAACCTATCGCCTCCGCGTAACGGGCGCTAAGTCTGGCCAGATGTATGGCGTGCGTATCAAGGATATGAGAAACGTCTATCGGCTGTACATTGACGGCACTCTCATCGCGCAAAATGGAAGTTTTGGCGACGACTCGTCCGCTCCGGCCTCAGCTTATCGGCCTCAGCTTGCCTTCTTTACCCCTACGGCAAACAGCTTTGATTTGGTGATGCAGGTAAGCAACAGCTTATACGGAACCGGCGGCATGCTGGAGCCTGTCATGCTTGGGACCTATGCGCAGGTTTTAGCCTTTGATCGGCAGCTTTCCAACGTGGTTACCTATGCCATGACAGTGCAGACGATTTCCTGCCTGTTCTTCCTCCTCTTCTTTCTTGCGCAGCGCAGAGAAAAAGAAGCTTTGGTTTTGTCCATACTTGCCGCCGCTATCCTGCTCCGTCTGTCCATCATTGGAGACGTACTGTTTACCATGTTTCCCAATATATCGGCGGTATGGCTGCTCCGCGTCTATCTTTTATGCACGCCCTGGGCAGAGTTTCTGCTGCTGTATTTCCTCTATCTTGCCTACGGGCGATTGGTCCCAAGGTGGCAGGTTGGTATCTTGTTTGCCTATACTACAGCGACGACGCTGTTTATCCTTCTCTTCCCGCCCGATATCACAACATTTGTTCACCGAACGATGAACTACATCCTGCTGCTGGCAATGGTCCTTGTAACGGTTCATCTGGTTCGGGCGGCGTGGCAGGGCCGCCAGGGCGCGCCGCTGCTGCTGTTCGCTATGGCGCTCACATCGTCTCTCATTTTCTACGGGATCTTTTTGCCGGACAATTCAACGGGCTATTATTTGCTGGACACCTCGGCTTTTCAATATATGATATTCGTGGTCGCACAGATGGCCGTGGTCGCCATGCGTTACCGCCGCGCGCACGAGCTGGAAATCGCCCATCTGAAAGGTCAGATCCGTCCTCACTTCATCCACAATTCACTGACCTCCATCATTTCCATCTCCCGCAGGGAACCTGACCGGGCTAGAGAACTGCTGGTGGATTTCAGCAGCTATCTGAGGGGTTTTTATGATTATGAGCGGGACGAACTGGTTCCACTTGCGCAGGAGCTGGAACTGGTGCGTGCTTATACTGCGTTGGAGCAGGCACGGTTCGGGGAAAAATTTCGCGTGGAATACCGAATGGAAGCCGGGGATTTTTTGCTTCCTTCTTTTTTGATTCAGCCACTGGTGGAAAACGCTTTTGTCCATGGGTTGCGTGAAAAGGAGGAGGGCGGTACGATCACTGTCTATTCCCGGCGGTTGAAAAGCGGAAGGGTGCGGATCGGCGTTAAGGACGATGGCGTCGGCTTTTCGGAAAAGTCATCCTCAACCCGCAGGGGCGTAGGCATTGAAAATATTAACCGCCGTCTTTCGCGGCTTTACCGCACATCCCTGGTCTTTACTGTACCGGAGGGCGGCGGCTGCGAGGTGTATTTTGAAATTCCCTGTAAGGAGGTTCAGGTAAAGTATGAAGGCGTGGCTGGTTGACGATGAGCAGCCCTGCCTTCTGGAACTGGCCTGGCTGCTCAAACAGTATTCCGATGTGGAGATTGCGGGCACGGATACCGACCCTCTAAATGCGCTTGGCCTCATCGCGCAGCGGCCGCCCGACGTGGTGTTTCTGGATATCGACATGCCCAAGCTCGACGGGTTGGAGCTGGCGCTTTCTATCCAGCAGCGATGCCCAGGCGTCATAATCATATTTGTTACGGCACATGCCCAATATGCGTTGGACGCTTATAAGGCGCACCCGTTGGATTTTTTATTAAAGCCCGTTCGGCAGGCAAAGCTGGATGATTGTATCGCCCATTTACGCAGGCTGTACGTATTGCTGCACCCGGAAGGACATGCGAAATGTGCGCTTACCCTCCGCTGTTTCGGTACATTTGAAATCGCCTGCGATATAGAGATTAAATGGGGCACCCGCAGGGTTCGGGAACTGTTGCTTTACCTGATCGGGCGGAACGGTTCCCCCGCTTCCAGGGAGGACCTTCTTTGCGCGCTGTTTGGTGGAAAGGATGACAAAAATACCGTCCACAACCTGTATATGACGGTTTACCGGCTCAAAAGCCTTTTGGATACGCTCGACCCGGAGCGCAAATTTATCCGGCTGACGGAGGACAATGCGCTCATCATGGTGCCGGGCGTATGCGATTTTGCCGACTTTATGCGCTTTGTCCGGGAAAATGCCGTTATTACCGAATGGAACGCTTCGGAAGCGGAACGTATGCTTGCCCTCTGCCGGAGGCCATATCTTGAGAAGGAAAGTTTTGACTGGATCTGCGAAAATACCGATGAAGTGGAGACGGAATACGAGCGCATTGCGCTGGGACTTGGCAACGTTTTGATTGCGGCGGGCCGCCTTGAGGAAGCGGAACGCGTTCTTACGGAATTGGTGCGGCGCAACGCGCTGTGTGGGGAGGGGCATACCCTTTTGCTTGATCTGGCCATGCAATCCGGCGACCGCGCAATTTATCTGATGCGATATGAGCAATATGTCCGCATTCTGAAAACGGAACTGCACCTGAAGCCTGCAGCCCATTACCGCGAACACTATGAGCGATTAAAACGCTAAAATGCAACGAGAAAAGCCGCTTTGGGAATGGAATACGCCTTTCCAAGGCGGTTTTTTTATGCCTGCAAGGCGAAAAACACGGATGATCCTTGTGAGATTTTGTGATTATCCTGTGCTAGGATGGTTGCAAAGTGGCAAAGCAGGCTGTTTTTTTTCGCATCATGAAGGTAGATGATGAGAAACCTCGCCTTGACAGCCTGTACGATCTACTTAAAAAACAGGAAGGCATGGAATTGTGGGCGAAATTACAAGCCCGTTGAAAGCGCTGGAAGAATTGGCCGATTTGAAACCGGGCGCGGCCCTTTTTGATCTTTCTATGCCGCATTTAACGGTTCGGAGCTTGCGGAAAAAATGCTTGCGCATATGTGGGCTTTAAGCTCAATTCGTTACGGCCCCGGCTGAGAGCGTAGGAATTAAAATTTCTACAAGGAGAAATCTGCCCTCGCCAGCTACCGCAAGATAGCAGTTTACGAAATAAATACATCTTGGATAAGCTCGTGGACGGAAGCAGTTGTACTGACTACGAAGAATAATCACAGCCATGGATGCCGGCGTCTTAAAACTAAGGATCAGAGTAATATCGTAACCATTCTGAAAATCGAGCGGGGAGGAAACCAATCAATGATAGAGAGAGCTTGCAAAAAAATTCTGTCCCTGTTATTGGCGGCAGTACTGGCAACTACAGGGCTGGGAGGTGCGCTGCAGGTCACATCGGCGTATGCGGCAGGTACACCGGGTGCTACTAACGACGGTATAGACTTTGATGCGCTTACGGGCAATGGTATTTACTACGGCACATACGACCACGCCACAAGCGTTCAAAATAACAACGACAATAAGGGTGACTTGGTGACGGGCAGAGAAGGCCGTGCTGCCCCCATTCTGTGGAACGCGATGGGAGAGGAAGGAGCAGACGGTAATGTAGCGTTGCTTAGTAAGTATGTACTGGACACCAGACAATTCTATTTTAGCACAGGGTATTCTGGCGCTAACGCATACAACCGATCCATCATACACAACTTCCTTACTGGTGAATTTATGAACAGCTTTACGGTGGGGGAACAGGCCGCGATGGCCACTACGCAGGTTGTAACGGGGATGTATGATTTTAATACTGGAGCGGAACTTACAGGAGCGCTCTCTTATCAGATTGATCCATTCCCCCTTACAACAAACGATAAGGTATATCTGCCTTGGGGGCGTCATTATGACGGGAAGGTCCATTGGACGGCCGGTAACGACATAAGCGGGGGGGGAATGTCGGATAACACCGCCACACTGAAGAACGGCACTGGCGTATCCTGGCGGCTGCGCTCAGCTGACTCCAGGGCTGATATGTATGGAGCGAATTCTGCACTCATCGTTGACTTCTCTGGTAATATCGATGGAAGCAACGTGGTCTCTGCTTTTGGTGTTCGCCCAGTTTTCAAATTAAATCCGTCATCTGTTATATTCGCGTCTGAAATCGTATCTTCAGGTGGCGACGGTATGGGAACGATAGCCGCTGATCCCAATTACACCGCCGCAGGCGACGGCGCCAAAAACTATAAATTGACGATCTTGAACGATAGCATAAAACTAGACAGTCTGAATGCGCCGGGGGGCGCACCATTGACCGGCAGCGGTGAAACTCTGACGATAGCCCCTATGGGCACCCTTGCACTAACCGGTACGATTAGCGGCGGTGCGGAAAAGCTGGCATATAAAATTGTGGATAGATCTGGCGGCGGAATTGTAGGTTACTGTGCAGGTAATGCAACCAATGTGAGCGTTGCCAGTGCAAAACTTACGCAGGGCGGCAGTTACACCCTATATGTCTGGGCACAGAAGGATAACGAGAAGAACTCCAACGAGGCTAGTCAGCCCATGTACTTTACACTGAATGTACAGGAACCGTCAGCCCCCACGATCACAGGCCCCACAAGCATGACGCTGGCTGAGGGCTACGCTGCGGCTTCAACCGACGTATACACGCTAACGGGCACAACCCCCATAATGGTAAGGCCATCCGACTCACGGTTTATATGGGATACTGTGAACCAAAAGCTCAATATTCCAGACGGTCTCGCGGGAGGAAGCTATGTGGTTACACTTACCGCCGGCAACGGCACAAGCCCCGACGCCAAGCTGGACTTTACGCTGACGGTCACGTCTTACGACACCGGCGATCCGGACCCGGCGTACATTCTCCGTACGCTTCACGATAGTGCAACAGGAATTCGTGTATCCGGGAGAATCCACAGGCGTGCGACCCTTGCGGTACGGGATATGACGCTAGGGGATGACCCCGCCTGTGAAGCCATCCGCACGCGCATGGACGGCGGCGGCCTTGTGCTGCTGGTTGGACAGGACATTTCCCTTTCCCGTGGCTTCACTGGCTCGCTCACCATCACCATCCCCCTGCCAATCGGCTACAACGGGGAAACGGTGACGATCTTACATTGTGCAAATGGCGTCTTGAAAACCTACACCACCACGGTGACGGATGGGGAAGCCATGTTTACTGTAACCAGCCTTTCGTCCTTCGCGATATTTCAATCCGGTATAACGGTCCCTGATACAGTAATAGCCAATCCACCCAAGACGGGTGACGAGAGAACATCGGCAGGCTTTGCGGTGCTTGCTCTAGCAGCACTTTGCGGGGCTGTGGCTGCGATGAAACGAAGAAAAGTCTAAAAGCGCTAGCATACTACCATGCAAGCATTTAAAAAGTAAATGAATTTCTTGAATAGCCGCTTTGGAATGGAATGTTCTCCTTTCAAGGCGGCTGTTTGTGCCTGCCAGGCGCGAAACGCATTGTGAGATTTTGTGATCGCCCTCTGTTAGGATGAGGATATAGTGGGGAAAGAAGGAGATTCTTTGCGCGTATTTGTGGTGGACGACGAAAAACCCTGCCTTGACGAGCTTGTCTATCTGCTCGAAAAGCAGGAAGGCATGGAAATCGTGGGTGCGTTTACAAACCCGGTAAAGGCATTGGAAGTATTGACGGATTTAAACCCGGATGTGGCTTTTATTGACCTTTTGATGCCGCGCTTAAACGGCGCGGAACTTGCATCGCGTATGCATGCAAATAACCCCGCCCTGAAGATTGTGTTCGTCACCGCTTACGCAAAGGAGCTTGCAAAGCTTGGGGATAGGACGGCGTCGGGCAGTCTTTTGAAACCTGTAAACGAGACGAAGCTTCACGCGCTTATGCGGCTTATTTAGGATAAAAGCAATATAGAACTGCTCTATTTGGTATTGCTAGGAGGAATTAAGATGAGGTCAGAGAAAAACACCATGAAAATGTTGGCAATGCTGCTGGCGGTAGTGTTGATGTTTGCGTCGGTCCCCGCTTTTGCGCAGACAACGCCCGGCGGAGCAGAAGGCAGCACCGGCAATGGTGATTTGGACAAATGCGCTTGCCCAACCACGGGGGCAATTACGCATTTGGCAGAGTGTCCTTTCTATGCTGAGCCTGCGAAGGAGTGTACCTGCACCGAAAAATGCAGCCCTGCTGATACCGAAAATGGTGTGGATGCTGTGATAGACCCCAACTGCCCAGTCTGCGGCACGGCAGACGCGGATCTATCGCTTTGCATAGGCGCTGCTTCGACGCCAACGGAAGCGCTGAAGCTCTCTTTGGGTGCGCTGCTCGGTGGAGCCGCGGGAGACGGAGGGCTTACCATTAGCTTAAGCGATGGTGTGGACACCATGGTTGCGGGAGCCGCACATCCTTATACGATGGTGGTGAGCAACAGCGGGGATACAGGCCTCGCTCAGGTTTGGGTGAAGTGCACCCTGCCCGAGCAGGCGTCGAACAGTCCCGCGTCAACATGGGAGATTACCGGGAAGACGGGCGGCGCCGACGTCACGGGCGAATATGGATCCTCGGGAGAACTCAGGACTCAGATTCCGGCTGGCGCATGGGGGATGACGATGCTTTCACTGCCCGTGGGTTCTAGCGTCACATTCGCTCTTTCCATCAACACCCTGCCGAATGCGTCAGGGAACTTTACCATATCTGTGAATGCGGAGGCCTTCTACCCGGACTCAGATACCGCAACGGTGGCAGACACCAACACGCTCACCAAGAAGGCCGACCTGACAGTGAGTATAGACGACGGGAAGACCAGTCTCGTCCCGGGCGAGGCGGCGCCATATAAAATCAGGGTGTCCAACAATGGGCCCAGCACTGTTTCGGGTGTAACCGTATACTGCCCGCTGCCGGCGGGAGTGGGCGAAGCAAGCTGGGGACCAACCGGTTATTTTAGCTACGCTTCTGCGAGCCCAAGCAACGGCACAGGTGCGCTGAACTCTACGCTTTATTTGGCAAAGGGCGCTTACTACGAGTTTTGGTTTACCTTGTATACCCCTGCAACCGCGGCGGGCAGTCTTGTTACAGCGGTAACCGTAGTAACGGAGCCAGGCGACGTGCCTGACGATAACCCCTCCAACAACACAGCGACGGATACCGATACCTACGGCAACTCAAGCAACGCCGATGTTGAGATAGCCTTGGGTTTTGACGACCAGACGGGAAACAAGCCCAACGAAATTACCTTTTATACCGAGGCTAGTTTGAGAAGCTCCGGTAACGCCACCAACGTTACGGTATCGATACCTAAGCTAGACGGCGTTGTCTTCACCGTCGTCGAAGCGACGCAGGGAAGCTATAACGCCGATACGGGAGTCTGGTCGGTTGGCACACTGACGAATTATGGCAACGAGGGGCTGCTGCTTAAGGCGACCGTTACGGATAGCAATCCAAAAACCGTGACCGCCACAGTTTCGGGAATGGACCAGACGGATACGAATCCATCCAATAATTCTGCCACCCTTACCATCACCGACAAGAGTGACGTTTCCATAACGGCAAGCGCTGCACCGGCGGAGCCCGATGTGGGCGGTTATGTTGACATCACACTGACGGCGACAAACAATGGCCCCATCGAGACGTGTGCTCGGACGTCAATGGACATCCCGGCAGGGCTGGAGTATGTGTCGCATACGCCAAATACAGAGGACATTTATTTTGATGACGATGAGGCAGACTGGAGCATTGGTGATATGGCACCGAGCGAAACAAGAACTGTAACTGTTCGACTCAGGGTCATAACACCCGGCATCAAAACCTGCGAAGCAGAAATCGAAGGCTGGATACCCGACCCCGATGCGAGCAACAACACATCAGCTTTCACAATTATTCCGCGCGGCGGCAGCGGTGGCTCAGGGGGCGGCACTTCGTACGCCAAACGTAGTTTGACCGACACTCAGACAGGCGTTAAAGTATCTGGCGGCATACCTGAAAGTACAAAGCTTGCGGTATCCCCGCTCGACCTGAACGCAACAGGCAACGACGCGGTCTCTGCCCGTATACGGGATGCGATCGCAAAAGGTCAACTCATCGCCGGCTACGATATCCGGCTAAGTGGCGGTTTCCGCGGCGAGATCACGATCTCCTTCCCCGTAGGGGCGGCATATAACGGGCGGACAGTAACCATTCTACATTTTATCAACGGACGAATGGAGACCCATACCGCCGTAGTGGAGAACGGGGTGGCGACTATTCGCGTAAGCAGCCTTTCTCCTTTCTTAGTGCTCAATACAGGGGTTAACGTTCCGACTTTCGAGGTGACCGACCCTCCGAAAACAGGCGGTTCTTCAGCGCCAATCGGTCTTGCTATGCTTGGGTTGGCAGCAGCCTGTATGGCTGCTGCCACACTCGGACGGCAAAAAAGAGTATAATCACCTTACTGCTGTAAGCGGACGAAGGCAAAGCCGTCGTCCGCGTTTATATAAAACCATGGATGGTAATAAAATGTAAAAATATTTTTAAAAACGCTTGACAGGAAGTATTTGGCATGTTAAATTCTGAATGAATGAATTATAAATTCATTCATTCATGTACGGAGCGGCATATTGAAAAATATAAATGAGGTTTGGGATGGACGATAAAAAGACGGTATTGTACGATTGCGCGAAGGAACTGTTTACTACAAAAGGCTTCAAGGATACTGGGATTGCCGACATTACCAAGCGGGCAGGGTTCAGCGTGGGGACGTTTTATAATTATTACCCCTCCAAGGATAAGCTTTTTGTGGAGATCATGGAACAGGAAACGTCTGATTTGATGAAAGGCATCATGGAATCCGTGAATCCGGATGACCACCCTGTAAGAGCAATCAAACAGATCTTGCTGCTGAATATGCAGGGCATGCTCACGAACCCGATCCTACGTCAATGGTATAATCCGGATGTCTACGGGAAAATAGAGCGACTCTTCCGGGAGGGGGACGCGCTATCGGGCATGGATTTCCTGTATCCGTACTTCATCGGCCTGGTAGAAAAGTGGCAGGCGGAAGGCAAGATGCGGCCGGATATCAGCAGCGAGATGATTATGGCCATGTTCGGCGCCATCATCCGGGTCGGCTACCACAAGGAAGAGATCGGGCTACAGTATTTCCCTGAACTGCAGGACCATATGACGGACTTTGTTTTAAAAGGGCTAACCGACTGGCCCCACCAGGAGCATGCACGATAGGGCGTTCCGGTTTCTTTGAAGGGGGAATGGTCCGTGGGCAACGCCGCAGCGGTAAAAGATACATACTTCGGCATGGGGACGCAGATGGCGCATCAGGCGTTTGGCAAAAGCGCGGCGCAGGCGCTTGGTGCCGTTCGTTGCGAAGCGCAAAGGCTCGAGCGCTTGCTTAGCCGCTTCCTGTCTGAAAGCGACGTCAGTCGTATCAACCATTCGGCGGGCGTGAAGCCCGAGCAGGTCAGTGCCGAAACTTACAGCGTTCTTTCGTGCGCAACGGAATGCTCCGCTGCATCGGCCGGGTTGTTTGATGTTACGATCGGCCCGCTCATAGACGTATGGGATTATCGGCATGCGTCGGCAGCCCCCAAAGAAGAAGAAATAGCGGCGGTACTTCCCCTGATAAACTATCGCGATTTGGAGCTCTGTTCCGCGAAGAAAACGGCAGGGTTACAAAAAGTCGGGCAGGTGCTCGATTTGGGTGGGGTCGGAAAGGGTTTCGCGAGCGATAGGTTTATGGAGATATTGAAAGCTCACGGCGTCGTGTCCGCTTGGTCCAATATCGGGGGGAACGTATCCACGCTGGGCAGCAAGCCGGGCGGTTCGCCATGGCGCGTGGGCATACGCCATCCCCGGCAGGAAGGCCTTGTAGGCGCGGTTACGGTAACAGGGCAGGCGGTGGTGACATCCGGAGACTACGAGCGGTATTTTATCGACAGCGAAGGCAGGCGGTTCCATCATATTCTGAACTCGATGACAGGTTACCCGGCAAATTCAGGGCTTTTGAGCGTGACCGTTGTGGCGGACAGCGCAATGATCGCTGATGCGGTTTCCACCGCCGTGTTTGTCGCTGGTATTGAGAAAGGACTTCCCATTCTCAATCATTATCAAGTGGAGGCAGTTCTGGTGGATACCGGTCTGCAGGTGCATGCGACACGGGGCTTGCGGCAGTCTTTTCAGCCTTCCGCAGAAGTAAAAACAAGGTATATCTAGAAAGGAAAGATATTATATGAAAACTATAAGAAGGAGAAAGGGGCGCATCGGGATGTGGATTGTATTGTCTATTATCGGGCTGATTGCGTTGGGGATGGGAGGTGTAATTGTCTTCACCGGACCGGGGAGAGCTGAACTCCAGAACATGAAGATCAAGGCGGTGAATTTTGGCAGCCTGCGCGACGGCGTCTATACGGGCACGTACCACGGGACAAAGGATAGCTTTCGGGATGCCGGGGTCGAAGTGACCGTAGCGTCGGGGGCTGTCAAAGATATCAAGGTAACGCAGGGCGCGCTGGCCAATGAAAAGCAGACGGCCGATATCGGGAAGGGCCTTACCATCGGGAACCTGTTCGACAGGGTGGTAAAATCCCAGTCTCTGCAGGTGGATGTGATCAGCGGGGCGACGTTAACCTCAAACGCGCATCTCAAAGCGGTAGAGAACGCGCTTGAGAAGGCGTCAAAGTGATGGCAGCGGAGGAGTGTTTATGGAAAAGAAGATGTCTGTTATGGGTGTTGGCCCCAAAGCAGGCTTGATTGTTGGCGGGTATCTGGCGTTGACGGTTCTTTTACACTATGTGCTGTTTCCTTTGTTCCGAATTACAGAGCAGCCAAGCGTGCTGATCGTTGTGGGCATTGTTCTTGCGGTTGTGGGGTTTTCGCTGAATCTGCTTGCGTCAGTGGAAATGCTAAAAGCGCACAAGCGGGATGAACTGGCCATCAAAGGCCTGTACGGGGCTTTCCTGCATCCCATGTACTTTTTCCAGGTATTCGTCACAATCCCCGGCATTCCCCTTCTCTTTAACTCATGGTTAGTGCTTTCCACTGTGCTTGTTGGGATTGTGGCCGTAAAGTTGTTTGTGCAGGAGGAAAACAAGTACCTCGAATCCCGGTACGGTGACGCGTATAGGGAATATGCGCGCAAAGTGCTGGTGAAGTTTTAGTGATTGAAGGCGCGAGGCTATATGGCCGAAGCGCCAAATGTTTTAACTGTACATAGAGAGGAGAAGTCACCAATGGGCCAAATAGGCATTGCATGATGCCACAATGACCAAGCACTCCCAAAGGCTTGCCGAAGCGATCGGGCAGGCGCTGCATGTGGAGGCAGTGAATGTGGCGGTAGATCCCACACCCCATGCGGCGGATCTATTATTTATCGTTGGGGGAATTTATGGCGGCAAGAGCCTAACGGAGCTTTTGCAATATGTGGAGAAGCTAGAAGGCAGCCAGGTGAAGAAAGCGGTGCTCGTGACATCCAGCGTGTCCACAAGCCTCAGAAAACAGGCGGATATCCGTGGGCTGCTGGAGGGGAAGGGTATTGAGGTCCTAGAGGAAATCACTTGCCCGGGAAACTTTCTGTTTATGAAACTTGGCCATCCCAACTCGGCGGATGTAAAAACCGTTGCGGACTGTGCAAAACAAATTGCTGGAAAGGCATAAGGAGACCCTTTATGAATGTTGCAGTTGTTTCATATTCCCTTACCGGCAACAATGAAGCTTTGGCGGCCGCCGTAGCCAAAGCGCTTACGGCGGACCACATAAAAGTTTTAGTTGAAAAACCACGGAAGATGGGCGCGATCATGCTGGATATGATGTTTAACCGAATGCCACGGACGCGGACTCTTCCTGCGGTATTGCGACAATATGATCGGGTTGTATTTATCGCTCCGGTTTGGATGGGTAAGGTTGCATCCCCGCTCCGCGCCTATTTTCGCTATCTCAGGGAGAACCCGCGTCCGTACGCGTTTGCCTCCATCAGCGGCGGCGCGCTCAACAACAACCCCAATCTGAAGGACGATTTGGAAAAATGGGCCGGGAAGAAGCCCGATGCATTCATGGATCTCCATATCGTTGACCTTCTGCCATGCAATCCAAAACCGACCGAGAAGGATACGAGCACTTACCGGATCAATGACAAGGATAAAATAAAGCTTACCGGATTGATCGTGAAGTCTGTTAGTGGCGCGATGGGGGTTTAACCGCGCATCGTTCTGAGGCAGTATGAAAAAAGCCATTTTAAATGGCTTTTTTGTTGCCGCAACACTCGTTATCCCCAGTATGGTAACCGTATTTCAAAAGTATCCCATCTACATAACTTCTACAAATCTTCCTGATATCGTTGGTTCATACGGAGCGGAGGTAGATATAATGGAGCGTCGCGTAAAGACCCAGAAACTGCGCATCGGTGGCATGACCTGCGTAAGCTGCCAGAACAAAATCGAGAGGAAGCTAGCTGGCACTGCGGGCATACAGAGCGCCGTAGTCAGCTACAGCGCGGGAACTGCCGAGGTGGCCTACGATGCGGATATGATTTCTTTAAAGGAGATTGCGGGGGTCATAGAGAAGCTCGATTATGAGGTGCTCGCCGGGGATCGGCAAAACTCCAACAAGACCCGCTTGGTTGGCATACTGATCATTGTGGTAGCCGCCTTTGTGCTGCTCCAGCAGTTTGGATTTACGCAGATATTCAACGCGTTTCCGCTGGCCGAAGAGGGCATGGGGTACGGGATGCTGTTCGTCATCGGCTTGGTAACATCCGTACACTGCGTGGCCATGTGCGGCGGTATCAATCTTTCCCAGTGTATCCCGCAGGCTGCCGCGGAGGAGCCCGGTAAACTTGCCGCGCTTCGACCCAGCTTTTTATATAACCTGGGGCGCGTCATTTCCTATACCGTCGTTGGCGCAATCGTAGGCGCATTGGGCTCGGTCATCAGCCTGACCGGCGCGTTCAAGGGCGTGGTACAGTTGCTTGCGGGCGTGTTCATGGTGATTATGGGCCTTAATATGTTGGGTGTATTTCCGTTCTTGAGGAAGCTTACCCCGAGAATGCCCAAGGCGTTTGCACTCAAAATTAACAAACAGAAGGCGGGCAGCAACAGCCCGCTGTATGTGGGGCTCTTAAATGGACTGATGCCGTGCGGCCCGCTGCAGGCCATGCAGCTTTACGCACTTTCCACCGCAAGTCCATTAACAGGTGCGCTGTCCATGATGCTTTTTAGTCTGGGTACGGTTCCCTTGATGTTCGGTCTTGGCGCGCTCAGTTCAATTTTAAGCAAGAAATTCACCCGCAAAGTCATGACGGTGGGCGCGGTGCTGGTGGTGGTGCTTGGCATGTCCATGTTCACGCAGGGCTGGAGCCTGTCCGGGCTCTCCCTGCCGGAATTGGCGCCTCAAAGCGCACAGCAGAGTACACAGAACCCAGTGCAGAAAGATCCGCAGGGCGGTAATGCGGGAGTTACAGTTGATAATGGCGTGCAGATCGTGACGTCCACACTTGCATCAGGAAAATATCCGGCCATTACCGTACAGGCTGGCACGCCCGTTAAATGGACGATCAACGCTGCGAAAAAAGATATCAACGGCTGCAACAACCGGATATTTATTCCGGAGTATAATATCGAATACCAGTTCCAGCCAGGCGAAAACGTGATTGAGTTTACGCCCGATAAGACGGGCAAATTCCCGTACAGCTGCTGGATGGGCATGATTCGAAGTTCCATCACCGTGGTGGGAGCAGGGGCACAAACGCCCGCTACTGAAGAACCCGCAACCGCGCCCGCTCAGGCTGACACGCAAACCGAGCCCGTCCCGGCCGGCGTGAAGATTTCCACCGACGCTGTTGCGGTGGCGCTGATAAAGGATGGCATTCAGACGGTAGAAATTGAGCTGACAGACGAAGGCTTGCAGCCTGCCGTTATCGTCATGCAGGCGAATGCGGATACGGAATGGAAACTCATCAATAAATCCTCCCGTTCTGGAAATACCGCGCTGCTGTTTCCCGCCTACTATACGCAACTCCCCATACCGCAGGGCGAAACCACGCTCTACCTGTACCCCACGGAAAGCTTCGATTTTTCCACCCGGGACAACGCGTTTTACGGGTATGTGAAAGTGGTGGAGGACATCGGGGACATCGATTTAGAAGCCATCAAGGAAGAAGCGGCAAACTATGAGACCATGATCTGGCCGCCTTCCTATTCTGAAGAGGACAGTACGGCCCCGAGCTGCCATTAATTCGACTAGACCTGATATGAAATAAAAACTCCCGGCTGCTTCACAATAATAGTGTGAAACGGCCGGGAGCGGTTATTTTGATATTGCGGGCCGAGTGTAATGTTAGCCTTCGCTGGCGTGAACGGTCATGGAGCAACTTGCCTTCAGGCCGTTATCGCGCATATACCCCGCGCCCCATTCGTACATGGCGGCGAGTATGGGCTTTAAGCTCTTGCCAAACTCCGTAAGGGAGTACTCCACCTTGGGCGGCACTACAGGGTAGACCGTGCGCTGGAGCAAATTGTCGCTTTCCAGCTCGCGCAGCTGCTGGGTGAGCATTTTGGGGGTAGCCTGCGGAATAAGCTTTTGCAGCTCCCCATGGCGCAATGTGCCGTTGATGAGGTGCCATAGAATGAGGGATTTGTATTTGCCGCCAATCAGGCGCAGCGTTGCGTCAACGGGGCAGTGAAGATCGTTGTGGTTGCAGCTCATGGGTGTTCCCTTCCATACTATCATTTTGGGTAGTATAACACAATATAGTGCGTACTTGTTTTTATTTCTATTACAGCTAGAATAATAGCATAAGCTGAATGAGCCGTCAAGGACGAAGCGGCCAGCAAGGAGAGGTGATCCGTAATATGGAAAGTAAAATACTGAGCATTCGGGGCATGACCTGCGCGGCCTGCGCGCAGCGCATCGAAAAGACTGTTCGGAAACTACCCGGCGTTGGGCAGGCAAATGTCAATCTCGCCAGCGAAAAGTTGTTTGTGGAATATGATGCAGGCGCACTTTCGCTTTCCACCATAAAGGAAGCCGTAACAAAAATCGGATACGAGGTGGAGGAAAAGAAGCAGCATACGGACGTTGCCATACCCATTGGCGATATGACCTGCGCGGCCTGTGCGCAGCGCGTGGAAAAGGCCATTCGCAAACTGGACGGGGTGGAGAGCGTTTCGGTGAACTTTGCCACTGAAAAGGCGACCGTTTCCTACGACCCGCAGCAGTTACGCCTTTCCGCCATACGCGAAGCCATTGAAAAGGCGGGTTACAAGGCGCTTGAAATGAAAAAGACCGCGGCCTCGGATGAGGACCGCGCGCGCAAGCAGAAAGAGATCCGAACGCTGTGGACAAAATTCATTGTTTCCGCCGTATTCTCCCTGCCGCTCCTCTACATCGCGATGGCGCCCATGATCACATTCGTGCGGCTGCCTTTCCCCGCGGCGCTTGATATGATGAACTATCCGCTGATCTATGCACTGGTGGAACTATTATTGGTGCTACCCGTGATTGGCGTGGGCTACAGGTTCTATACCGTGGGGTTTAAGGCTCTTATACAGCGCAGCCCCAACATGGACTCGCTCATCGCCATAGGTACGACTGCCGCATTCGTATATAGCGTGTACAACGTGTGGCAGATCGCAAGCGGCAACTTTGCCGCGGTGGAGGCGCTTTATTTTGAGACGGCTGGCGTGATCATCACGCTGATATTGCTCGGGAAATCCCTTGAGGCCGTTTCAAAGGGCCGCACAAGCGAGGCCATCAAGAAGCTGATGGGTCTTACGCCAAAGACGGCGATCATCATTCACAACGGGGAGGAAAAAGAAATCCCCATCGACGAAGTCGAGGTCGGCGATATTATCGTTGTAAAGCCCGGCGCGAAAATTCCTGTGGACGGTACAGTGCTGGAAGGGCATACGGCAATCGACGAAAGCATGCTGACCGGCGAAAGTATGCCGGTGGATAAAAAGTCGGGGGACAGTGTGTATGCCGCCTCGCTCAATACCAACGGGGCGATTCAATTCCGGGCGGAGAAAGTGGGCAGCGATACCGCGCTTGCTCAGATTATCAAGCTGGTGGAGGACGCCCAAGGGTCCAAAGCGCCCATTGCCCAGATGGCGGATATCGTATCCGGGTACTTCGTACCCATCGTATGCGCGATAGCGGTCGTTGCGGGGCTTGCCTGGTACCTGGGCGTACGGGATCTGGAATTTGCGCTGACCATATTCATTTCGGTGCTGGTCATTGCCTGCCCCTGCGCGCTGGGGCTTGCGACTCCAACGGCAATCATGGTTGGCACCGGCAAGGGTGCGGAGAACGGCATACTCATCAAGGGTGGCGAGGCGCTTGAAACCGCACATAAGATCAACACAATCGTGTTTGACAAGACCGGCACAATTACAGAGGGCAAACCGACCGTAACGGATGTACTGCCCGCAGATGGCATACAGGCGGACGACCTATACCAACTGGCGGCTTCGGCCGAAAAAGGTTCCGAGCATCCGCTGGGTACTGCAATTGTGCAGGGCGCGCAGGAAAAGGGACTACAGTTTCTTACGGTGGACGGGTTTGAGGCGCTCACCGGGCGCGGCATTGAGGCTCGCATCAGTGGCCGGGCAGTGCTCGCGGGCAACCGGAAGCTGATGGATGAGCGCGGCATCTCCCTGTCCGAACTGGAAGCCGCGTCCGACCGGCTTGCTGAAGAAGGCAAGACTCCAATGTATGTGGCGCTGGACGGTAAAATTGCCGGCATCATAGCCGTGGCGGACGTTGTGAAGCAATCTAGCCGCGCGGCAATCGAAAGCCTACACAAAATGGGCATCCAGGTTGCTATGATCACGGGGGACAACAAAAAGACGGCCGCGGCTATCGCGCGCCAGGTGGGTATCGACCGGGTACTGGCCGAGGTGCTGCCGCAGGACAAATCCAATGAAGTGAAAAAGCTGCAAAACGAAGGCCAGAAGGTCGCCATGGTGGGCGACGGCATCAACGACGCGCCAGCGCTCGCACAGGCCGATATCGGCATTGCGATTGGTTCCGGCACGGATGTGGCGATGGAAAGTGCCGATATCGTGCTGATGCGCTCAGATTTGATGGATGTGCCGACCGCCATACAGCTGAGCAAAAAGACCATCCGCAACATCAAGCAGAATTTGTTCTGGGCATTCGGATACAATGTCATTGGCATCCCCATTGCGGCAGGTCTACTGCATCTGTTCGGCGGCCCCTTATTAAACCCCATATTCGCGGCGGCGGCTATGAGCCTAAGCTCGGTATCGGTGCTGACCAACGCGTTGCGGTTAAAAAATTTCAAAGCGGTGCGCTGAAAGGAAATAGCAATGAGAAAGTTTAGAAAAGCAATCCTGCTGCTTTGTGCCGCAGCAATCGCCGTGCTTGCGCTTGGCTGCAAACAGCTTGACGTGGTGGGAAAAGAATCCGTCACCTCGTTTGATGCGGTTTTAAAGGCCATACCCGATAAGGTACAGCCCGACGAGATGAACTATGGATGGTCCCTTTCTGCCCCGGACGATACCGTACGGTTCATCTGGAGCGAAGATTACAGCAAGAGCCCGCTACACGACGTCATGCTCGAACTTGACGCGAAGCCCTTTATTGGCGCGGGACTGGATATCAGCAAACTCCCGGAAAACATCCGGTACTATGAGGATATGCTGATGGCGGGAACAAAGCTCGGCAGCAATGAACTCAAGTACAGCGGCGAAGTGACTCCGCTTGCGGCTTACGAGCAGATCGTAAACCATTACCGTGACAGCATCGGCTATCACACCGCGCTCGATCATTATGGCGTCAAGCTTGGCAACGGCAACATGTTCGAATGGGCGAAGGATATGAGCAAGAACGACAAAGACATCGTGTTCGTGTTAAATCCCGAACCATTCATCGCGGCGGGCGTTGACCCCAACGCGGTAGATGGCTGGGTATTCGCAAAGGTCCTTGTGGAGGACAACGGCAAGGAAGTTGAAGTGGATAAGTTGCTCAAACCCTTTGATTTAAAGTAACAGGAGGCAGCTATGGGAAAAGCAGTTATAAAAGTGGACGGGATGTCCTGCGAGCATTGCGTAAAGGCGATAAAATCCGCAGTGGGAATGCTCCCCGGTGTCTCCGCGTAGCCGTGGACTTAATCGCCAAGACGGCAACGGTGGACCATGACCCCGTAAAAACTACGCTGGAGCAGATTCGATTGGAGATTGAGGACCAGGGTTACGATGTGATTGGCTGATGTCGACCAGCCCGTAAAAAGAACCCGCAGGAAACTGTTGACCTGCGGGTTCTTTTTTATACGCCTTTGAAGCCGGTTATACAAATTCCTTCATCAGATCCAGGATCACATTGCGATCGGTTGGGCGGTCCACAAGCGGCGTGCCATCCTTTAATATGGCATTCTTTGCATGGAAGTCCTGCCCGGATTGGCGGTACAGCACGCCAAGCGGAATTTTATCCCCGAACTCCATGGCCTTTTCCAAGGCCGCAAGCCTGTTGGATGGATCATACCCTTCGCCGAGCTCGTAAATGCGCTGGTTGTACCATGCGTAAGTGTTGACCTTGTTGAAGCTCACGCAGGGCTGAAGAATATCCACCAGCGCATAGCCCTTATGGGAGATGGCCTGCTTCATGATGGAAACAAGATGCTCCTTGCGGCCGCTGAACGCCCGCGCTACAAAGGTTGCACCAGCCGCAATGGCCACAAGCGCAGGGTTGAACGCAGTATTGGCGGAGCCTTCCGGCTGAACAGGCGTTACCTGCCCTTCCAGCGTGGTGGGGGAGGCCTGCCCCTTGGTGAGGCCGTAGATCTGGTTGTCGTGCACGAAATGGGTGATGTCCACGTTACGACGGATGTTGTGCAGGAAGTGGTTGCCACCCTCGCCATAGGAATCGCCGTCCCCGGTATCCACGACAACAGTCAGGCCTTCATTGGCGATTTTCGCTGCGATCGCGGCGGGAAGCGAGCGCCCGTGCAGCCCGCAGAATGCGTTGGCGCTGATGTACTGAGGCGTTTTTGCCGCTTGGCCGATGCCTGCCGCCATCAGGACCTCATGGGGGGATTTGCCCAGTTCGGTAAGGGCCGTTTTCAGGCAGTCCAATATCGCAAAGTTCCCGCAGCCGGGGCACCATGCCGTTTCACAGGTTTGAAATACGCTTGTACTCATTGCTTTCCCTCCTGCAATACCCGTTCTACGATCTCCTGTGCGCTGATTTGCCGCCCGTCGTACTTTAAAACGCTGCCTGTGCATGCAATGCCGGTAAATTCACGGATTAACCCCGCAAGCTGTCCGGTTGCGTTCTGTTCTACGTTGATGATGGCCTTTGCCTTTGCGCTCTTCTCTTTCAGGAGCTTCTGCGGCAGCGGGAACACATCCCCGAACACGAGCGCGGCGTAGCCGCCGCCATTCGCGTTGAGCAGCGATACTGCCTCCTTCAGCGGGCCCCAGGTGGAACCCCAGCCGAGAAGCAGCGTAGTGAATTCCTCATCGCCTATGAATTCCGGCTCCTGCAGCTCCTCTACCAGCTTTTCGATCTTCTTGAAGCGCTTATCTGCCATTTTCACGCGCACTTCCGCGGATTCGGTGATATGGCCGTATTCGTCGTGCTCGTCGCTGTCTGCGGTGACAAGGTGCTCGCTTTTGCCCGGCAGCAGACGCGGGGAAATGCCGTCCTCCGTGTAGCGGTAGCGAAGGTATGCTTCCTGCCCTGCGTCCGAAACGCCGCAAGGGAGTACTTCGATGCCGTTTAAGTCATACGGCGCTATGGTGGCGGAAGCGTCACCTAAGAACTGATCGCTCAACAGAATGACGGGAATCTGGTATTTTTCCGCCAGGTTGAAGGCGCGTATGGTCTGGTAGAACGAATCGGTGTGGTTCCTGAGTGCAATCACCATGCGCGGGAACTCGCCTTGGGATGCGGAAATTACAAATTTGAGGTCGCTTTGCTCCGTGCGCGTGGGCAAGCCCGTCACAGGGCCTGGCCGCTGAACGTCCACTACCACCAACGGGATTTCCGCCATGCCGGAAAGGCCAAGCGCCTCTACCATCAGCGAAAAGCCGCCGCCGGAGGTGCCCGTCATCGCGCGCGCGCCCGCAAAGGAAGCGCCGATCGCCATATTGATGGCGGCGATCTCATCCTCCGCCTGCTCCACAACAACACCGGCCTTTACGCCCTTTGCGGCCAGGTATTCCATGATGGTGGTGGAAGGGGACATCGGGTACGCGGAATAGAATTTTAAGCCCGCCGCAAGAGCACCCAAAGAAAGCGCCCTGCTGCCTGTAATCAGCAGGCAGTCGTTGCAGTGGCCGCCCATGTGTGGATAACGCGCCTGTACAAGCTCATATCCTTTTTGCACCGATTGCAGGTTGACGGCAAGGTATTTTTCCTTAATGAATTCGCCCAAAACCTCTTCGACGCCGTCTAATTCCAAGCCGAACAGCCTCAGCGCCGCGCCGATCGCGACGCTGCCCGCCGCGTTCGCGGCCCCGAGCGAGCGGGCGATTTCCGCCATGCCGATTTTGACGGCACGGGGATCGTCCACGTTAAGCGCCGCATCGCAGAGTATGAAGCCGTTCGCATCGAGTTCGTCCCTGTGCAGCGCCGCCGTTTCCTCATTGAACGCAATGAGTCCTGTGAGTTTGCCGCTGTGCCCATAGATCGGCTCCGGCCCAAAGCGCACGGTGGTGAAATTGTGCCCGCCGCGTACGCGGGACATAAAATCCCGCATGGTAAACACATGGTACCCAGAGCGTTTGAGCGCCTTTTCCAGCACGGCCGCCGCGGTGTCAATACCCTGCCCGGCCGCTCCTCCGATTAAGAGATTGTACATCCTTTGCCCTCCGATGTGTTGGAATTATGCCATGTGAATGTGTATTAATATTATTATAAACAGGTTTTAGCATCGAAACAAATGCTTTCTGCTGGTATAACCTTTTACGCAACATGAGCGCAAAAATATAGGAGGCTATTATTGCTTAATATCGAAAGGGTGGTGGCGGTGGGCGTTTACTGTATAAGTGAAATCCAATGGTATGTACCAAGCGCTCCGATACTCGGAGCGCTTTTGATCGCATGTCTTATTCCGTATTCTCTCCGATGGAAGCGGAGGGCTTTCTTGATATCAAAAGAAAGAGCAGCGCTGCAATCACAAGGAGCAGAGAGAACAGCAGGTACATGTTTGCGTACCCCGCTATGGAGACGAGTACTCCGGCAATCACCGCTCCAAAGCCAATGCCTCCGTCAAACCCGGTAAAGAACGTCGCGTTGGCGGCGCCCCTGCGTTCCTTTGGCGCACGGATGACCGCCATGGTTTGTAGGCTGGACTGCACCGCGCTAAAGCCTATGCCGTAAAGAACAGCGCAAAGGAGAAAATACACCAGCGTGTCTGCAAAAGAAAGCACAATAAGCGCTGCCATTAAGACGGCAAGTCCGGGGTAAATCACCCGTGAAAAGCCGAAGCGATCCGTCAGCTTGCCGGACACCGGGCGGAAAAGCAACAGGGAAACGGCATATACGGTGAAGAACACGCCGATATTGAGTATTCCTCTATCAGCGGCGTAAAGCGATAGAAAGCCGGTAATGGAGCCGTATGTGGCGCTGACAAAAAACATGACAGCGGAAGGGGCGACGGACGAGCAGGACGGGAGGAAGGGGAAGGGGGCGCCGACTCTGGCGGCGCCTCCGGTTTCCCCGTACGAATAAAAAAGGAAACGCATAGCGATGCAGCCCCTAAAGCGGACGCACAAAGTAGAGCACTTGCAATACCGCTCTTTCCGTACAGCGTAAGGCCGATGCCGGGGGAGAGCGCCATAGCGATGCTGCTTGAAAGGCTGAAATACCCCATTCCCTCGCCAAGACGTTGTTTTGGGATGATATCGGTGGCGATTGTGCTGGCAGCAGTGCTTGCAATGCCCCACCCAAGGCCGTGCAGGAACCGCACCAGAATAAGCGCCCATACGCTTTGTGCCCACAAAAAGGCCAGAGGGATCAGCGCCATCAGGCCGACACCCGCAAGCAAAACCCCTTTCCGGCCCAGCTTATCCAGCATCATTCCGGAAACCGGGCGGATGAGCAGGGAGGAGACCGTTACCGCGCCCGTAACCCAGCCGAGGATAGCATCGGCACCTCCCAAACTTTTAGCGTACAGCGGCAGGGTGGGCAGCAACATCTGGAAGCCGCAGAACAGAAGCAGGTTAATTCCCGTCATCAAAATAAATGCTTTTGTCCAGAGTGGTTGTTTTTCCATGGAAGACGCCTTTCTTTGAATATCATGCATTAATCTGGCCCGCCGGTGGACTGCTTTTCTTTTGTAAGCGTCGCGAGTATTTTTCTCAGCAGGCGTACCGCCGTTTCCGCCTCTTCGGGAGAAAGATCCCTGGTGGTGAGGTTAACAAGCTCCCGAAACGTTTCATGTATGAGTGGGGCCACCGCTCGCCCATGCTCGGTCAGATACAGCCGCTCAAAACGTCTGTCCTTTTCATCCTTTTCCATGCGGATGTAGCCGTGCCCCGCCAGGCTTTTGCAGGCCTTTGCCGTTGTCGCTTTTCCTACATGCAGGTATGCGCTCAATTCCTTTTGTGTAATGCCTTCATAAAGGCTGATGACATACAGAAAATCGTGCTGGCTGCTCCGGATGGGAAGCTCCTTTAGTTTGGCGTTGAGTATGCTTTGCAGGTTCCGATATATGGCGGCGTTGAGCTTGCCGATACTTTCCATGCAGATTCCTCCTAATTAGTTTCTTGTGAAACTAATTGAAGTATAAGACAATATGGTTTCCCTTGCAACTAATATTCGATGCTGGATTTCCTTAGCCCGGTGTATTAAGGTATACTAAGGGCATAATTGAGCGTTTCTACGCTGCCCGTGGGGCCCGGCTTGTTGATATAGGAGGAAAGAGAGCTTGATTACTGAACTCATCGCCCGCCAAAGGGCTTACTTTGATACAGGCGCGACCAGGCCGCTGGGCATCCGAATTGCGGCCTTGGAAAAGCTGCAAGCCGCCATCCGCAAAAGCGAAGGCGTGCTATGCAGAGCGCTGAAGACCGACCTGAACAAAGCGCCTATGGAAGCGTACATGACGGAAATCGGCATTGTGCTTGAAGAACTGCGCTATACGTTAAAACATCTTCCAAAATGGGCTAAGACGAAAAAAGCGCCAACACCTCTCGCCCAGTTCCACGCCAAAAGCTTTGTCGTACCCGAACCGTACGGCCTTACGCTGATTCTTTCCCCGTGGAACTATCCGTTCCAGCTTTGCATAGCGCCCCTTATTGGTGCGATCGCGGCGGGCAACTGCACCATATTGAAGCCCTCCGCCTACGCCCCCGCCACCAGCCGTGCAATCGCCGAGCTAATAAAAGGTTGCTTTGATCCTTCCTATATCGCTGTCATAGAGGGTGGGCGTGAACAGAATCAGGCACTGTTGCGGGAGAAGTTTGATTATATCTTCTTTACGGGGAGCGTTGAGGTGGGCAAGCTCGTCATGGAAAGCGCCGCGAAAACCTTAACGCCCGTCAGCCTTGAGCTGGGCGGGAAAAGCCCTGTGATTGTGGACGAAAGCGCAAACATCTCGATGGCCGCAAAGCGTATCGCATTCGGAAAAACGATCAACGCCGGGCAGACCTGTGTTGCGCCGGATTATGTGCTGGTGCAGGAAGGTGTGCGCGAGCCGCTTCTAAAGGCGCTCAAGGCTTCGATGGAAGCAAGCTTCCCCAATGGCGACGAAAGCGATCTCCCCGCTATCGTCAACCACAAGCATTTTGACCGGCTGGCAGGGCTTCTAAACAGCGGCAAAATATACTATGGCGGCCGGATGGACCGGGAAAAGCGCCGCATGTCCCTGACCATACTCGATGGGGTTACGCCCGACGACGCCGTGATGCAGGAAGAAATATTCGGCCCTATCCTTCCCGTCCTCACGTACCGTACGCTGGATGAAGCCATTCGCTTTGTAAACGAACGCCCCTCCCCGCTTGCGCTGTACCTCTTTACCGAGCGGGAACAAACGGAGCGCCGCATGCTCAATGAAATCCGCTTTGGAGGCGGCTGCATCAATGATACCGTGATTCACGTTGCGACCTCGCATATGGGATTCGGCGGCGTGGGGGAAAGCGGTATGGGCAGCTACCACGGCAAACAGAGCTTTGATACCTTTACGCATTATAAGAGCATCGTCAAAAAATCCACCTGGATGGATTTGCCCATGCGATACCACCCCTACACCAAAAAGAGAGAGCATATGATTCGCACGTTTCTGAGATAACAAAAAACGCTCGTTTGTCGGACTTGACGTCATAGAGAAGTTTAGTGGCTTTTTGTGTTTGTCGTTTCCTTGTTATAGGTTTTGGCACAGATACCTGATATCGTGTTTGACAAAATGTTAGTAATATTATTTGTGTTAGGTGGTGTGGTTCATGAAAGACTTATATGAAAAATTTGCATATGATTATGATGAGTTTGGCGCAATTGAAGAATATCTTGGAGATGAAAAATTATTTTTTGAAACCTTGTTTAAAATGCACCATGTAAATAGCGTTTTGGACTGTGCCTGCGGTACAGGGCAGCATTTATATATGCTTTCACAAATGGGGCTTTGCGTCAGCGGTTCTGACTATTCGGAAGCAATGCTTGAAGTTGCGGAAAAGAATTTAAAAAAACACGGAAAAGCGGTACCTCTATGTCAATGTGATTTCAGATATTTGGAACAAAAACATACGGACACATTTGACGCTATTATTTGCCTTACAACCGCTTTACCGCATCTGCATACCGACGAGGATTTAATTATCGCCCTAAAATCAATGAAAAATAGGTTAAATGAAAATGGTCTGCTGATTTTAACGCAAGGGACTACACATTTTACATTGTCGTTGCCTTCTATTGAAGTCGTCATAAATAGAAAGGATTTTTCGCGAATATTCATAAAAGAACATGATGACAAATTTCAAAACATCCATGTTTTGGATTTATTTCACTCCGAAAGCCGTGTAGAAAGCAATCAATATGACATTGTCTATAGAATTATTCTTGATGATGATTACAAAAGATTACTTTCACAGGCGGGTTTTGAAAACATACAAATTTACGGTAATTATGATATGAGTGACTACAATGAAAAAAGCTGGCGTTTAATAGTAGTAGCAAAGCGCGCCAAATGAGCATTATGACGAGCAAAGTAAGGGGAGCCGTTGCTTCAAACGGCTCCCTTTGTATGTGTTAATAGTATTGTAACAGGTATTTCGCTTCTACCGTTGACGCTCAAACCCCAGGTACCGTGTCCCCTGAAAGGTCAGTTTTCCGGCGTCTCCTTCCACGAGCAACCCATACTCCGTATCGCGCACGGAAAATTCCATGCGATCCCCGCTTTCCACCTGAAAGGTTACGTAATACGTAGTGGAGGATGTGGTATGGCTCATTGCATTCATATCGTGATTATGGTGATGATGGTAACTGACATCCGCACGCTTGGTTATGACTGTTGCCATAACGGACAAAACAGGTGAGTCGTTGTTCCGTTTCCATTGGACCGCGCCCTTAATGCCACTGGCGATGATGATGCCAAATACAAATATGAACCCGATCACAACAATCACGGGAATGATGGAAGACATGAGGCTCATGCCGCCGAACGGGGAAAAATCCATAGACACTCCTTATCCTTGCCAACGCCCTGCGAAAATGGCGTCAAAGCTTTGTTGCTTGACCCCCTTACTATACCGTATTTATACATGGCCTGTAAAGAAAGAGGAATTACCCGATATTGCACAGGTAAATCGTAACGCATGTTTCCTGCCGGCTTCGGCAAACTAAAAGGAAAAGGAGGGGTTGCGATGCAAACGGTATGGAAAGGCGCCATCAGCTTTGGGCTATTGAATGTCCCGGTCAAGATGGGTTCCGCCACGCAGAAGGAGAACATCAGCTTCCGGCAGCTGCACAAGGCATGCAATACGCCCATCAACCAAAAGCGGTTCTGCAGCAAATGCAACAAGGAAGTGGCGTATGAGGATATTGTAAAGGGTTTTGAGTATGAGCCGGGCAAATTCGTGCTGATTACCAGCGATGAGCTAGACGCGCTGCCTATCAAAAGCGCGAAGTACATGGATATCGTAGATTTTATCCATATAGAGGAAGTCGATCCGGTCTACTTTGACAAGACCTACTACCTCTGGCCGGAAAAGGGCGGCGAAAAGGCCTATCTTATTCTGCGGGAGGCCATGCGCCAGACAGGACGGGTGGCCGTGGCCAAGGTAACGCTGCGGGAAAAAGAACACCTGTGTCTCATACGCCTGATTGGGGATACCATTTCCGTCGCCATGATGTATTTTCAGGATGAAATACGCGATACGGCGGAGCTCGGCATCGCGCAGCTATCGGAAAGCATAGCCGTTCGGCCCGAGGAAATGAATATGGCCATACAGCTTGTACAGAACCTTACGGCGGAGTTCAAACCCGAAAAATATCACGATGCATACCGGGAGGAGCTTTTAAAACTCATCCGTGCCAAGGTGGAAGGAAAGCAGGTGGTGGAGCCCGAAGCCGTGGAAGCACCCACGGGCAATGTCGTGGATTTGATGGAACGCTTGCGCCAGAGCGTGGAAGCCACAAAAGCCAAGAACGAACCGCCCGTTTCAAAAGAAAAGAAGCCAAGGAAACGCAAGGCGGTAAGCGGGGAATAAATGGGTATTGGGGGCGCTGCCCTCAAACACCCGTTTAGGGCCTGCCCTAAGACCCCGTCTCCGAAAAACCCATTTGTGCTTTGGAAAAAGGGTTTTATAACTCTGGGAGTATCTGTTGCTTTGTATAAGCGGGCGCGAACAGATCGCCCACGTCTTGTATGCGCTGCGCGATGTTGCGGATATGGAATTGCTCCGGCGTCATGCCGCGGCTAAGTTCCGCCCAGGTCAGCGGAGTAGAAACGCTGGCGTTGGGGGTGGACCTGACGCTGTAGGGGGAGGGGAGTGTCTTCCCGCGCGCGTTTTGCACGGCATCCAGGTACACCCGGTCGCCCCGTTTTTTAATGGTGCGCTCGGTGGTGAACAAGTCCGGCCTTGCTTTTTCAATGGCTTTGCAGATCACGGTCAGAAACTTTCTCGCCTTCTCAAACGACGTGGGTTGTATGGGCACCACCACATGCACACCCGTCTTGCCCGAGGTCTTGGGTATGGAAAAAAGGCCGTACGCCTCCAGGGCGGACTTTACAAGAAGCGCACCTTCCACGGCATGTGAAAAACCCGTATTGCCGGATGGGTCGATATCAAATATCGCGACATCCGGCTCATCCAAGCGCGGCACGCGGGAAAACCACGCATGGGTTTCCAGACACGAGCGGTTGACCATGTAGAGTAAGCTTGGCGCATCGTTGACCAGACACCAATCCACAACTTTTTCTTTCGATGGGATGCTGACGCCCTCTAACCAATCCGGCGCGTCATCCGGACGCTGCTTTTGAAAAAAAGTCTCCCCCTCCACGCCGTGCGGGTAGTGCAGCATAGAAAACGGGCGGTTTTTCAAATATGGCAGGATGTAGGGGGCCATATTGAGGTAGTATTCAATCAGTTCCGCCTTAGTGGCATTTATGGCCGGGAAATAGACCTTATCAAGGTGAGTCAGTCCAAGTTCCCGGCCTTCTAATGTAAAATGTTCTTTTGCGGCTGCCATGTTACACCTCGGGCATTTTAATAATGGCGGGGGCGCGCATGACGCCCTCCTTGGTATATTCCATAAAACGTACTCGTATGGGCAGCAGGGGTTCCACCCATACGGCGTCCTTTTCCGTGGCGGGAGGATTATCAAACGGGCACGGGCCGGGGATGCTTTGGAGGCGGGCATGAAGCTTGCTCCAGTCTTTGTGCGTCGGCCCCGAGGACGCTTTCCCGATATAGAGCAGCCTGTCCTCCTCCAAAACGCCCACCAGCAAGCAGCGCATGCCGTCCGGCTTTTTGATATAGCCGCCGATAAACCCGTCCATTTCACGCGTGCATTTGATTTTCTGCCAATCTGCAGAACGTTCCCCGATCCGGTAGAGGCTATCGGCTTTTTTGGCGACGATGCCCTCCAGCCCTTCGGCTTTGACTGCCTCAAACAGCGCGCTCCCATGTCCCGGCATGCTGTCCACAAGGAAGGCGGGTGGGGGGAGAGGAATGCGCCCTAACAGGTCAAGCCGCTTTCCGAGTGGCAGAGAGTATACGGGCTCACCGGCATGCCAGAGAATATCGAACACCATATAGTGGATAGGCACGCTGTTCTTTAGCACATTTATTTTGGAGACGGAGCGCGCCAGATCCCTCCGCAGAACGCGGGGGAAACTCGGCTTGCCATCCGGCCCCAGAGCGACGATCTCTCCATCGAGCACCGTGCCTGGAGGCAGGGCGGATAAACACGAAATCAGCTCCGGATATTGCGTTGTTCGCGCGTTGAGGCGCCGGTTGTAGAGACGCACGCCATCCGGGTATGAATAGGCCAAGCACCTTACGCCGTCCCACTTCACCTGGAACAGCGTATCCGGGCTGTCATACGGGACGTCCTGTATGGTAAGTTCCATGGGTATGACGGGCCAAGTTTCGGACGTCATGCTGCGCTCCTTTCCGGTTTTTAGTAGTTTGAGCGGATGGGGAGATTTTATGAACACCGATGCCATGGTTTGCAGACAAATCGAATTCATTGGATTTTTAGCAATTGCTTGAACAATGCACACTTTTCCTTTAACATATATATCCTATAAGTATTCGTCAGGAGTGTAACATGACCATCAACCGAGAGCGGCTGCTCGGCACGTTTGCCGAGCTTGTCGCCATAGACAGCCCCTCGTATTCAGAAAAAGAGACAGCCGCTTATCTTACGGAACGCCTTATAAAGCTGGGTTTTACCGTAAAGCAGGACGACGCTGGGGAGAAGATCAACGGAAACTGCGGAAATCTGTACGGATACCTGGAGGGCAGCCTGCCTTACCCGCCGCTGCTTTTGTGCGCGCATATGGATACCGTAGGGCCTTGCCACAACAAGCGCGCGGTATTCCATGAGGACGGTAAAATCACAAGCGCCGGGGACACGATACTGGGCGCGGACGATTACGCCGGAATTGCCGCAATATTGGAGGCGGTGGAAAGCATAACAGAATCCGGCGTTTCCCACCGCCCAATAGAGGTGCTTTTTACCGTGGCGGAGGAAGTCTACGCCTGTGGAGCCGCAAATATTGACTATTCTCTACTCCATTCCAAAGAGGTCTATGTACTGGATCTGGTTGGCCCGGTGGGCAACGCCGCCTACAAGGCCCCTACCATACTGCTGTTCACGGCGCAGCTTAAGGGCAGGGCCGCGCATGCCGGGTTTGAGCCGGAAAAAGGGGTACATGCCATACAGGCGGCTGCCAGCGCGATATCGCAGCTGAATATGGGGCGGCTCGATGAGGAAACGACCCTCAACATCGGGTTTATCGAGGGCGGCACCGTCACCAATATCGTGCCGGAAAGCTGCATGGTGCGCGGCGAGATCCGGAGCTATAGGCATGAAAAGGCGCTCGATGCGCTGCAGGCGGTAGAACAGGCGTTTTTACAGGCCGCGCAAAGTGTTGGTGCGACGCTACGTTTTGAAGACCGTCTGGGCTGCCGGGCATATGAAACGGCGCTTGATCATCCGGTAACGGCGCGCTACCAAAAAGCCTGCAAGGCATTGGGGCTTGCCGGGGGCCTGGAAGCGACGTTCGGCGGAAGCGACAACAATTATCTTTCCCAAAACGGATTAACCGGGCTGGTGCTTGCCACCGCCATGAACCGCTGCCACTCGAAAGAGGAATATACTACTGTAGACGAACTTTGCAATATCGCATCGCTGGTGCGGACGATTTTACTTGAAGCGTGAGGCGGAGGCCATGAACCCTCGCCGCTGTAAAATTGAATATGCCAACGAATGATGCGTGAAAGGGCGTCAGTGTGCTGCAGACGCTGCCGCGCATCCGATAGCCGAATGGAAACGCTGGCTCGAGTTTGCCCCGAAAGTACCTTGCGGGGCTCTTTATATATTCGTGGCATGTTGAATGGCACCTATCAAATCAAGGATGGGGGGGCAAAATGCAATTTATCGGTGACGCCGCATGGTGGGACAGCCGGTTTGCCGCAAGGCAGGCCTCGCTGCCGCCGGACGGAGCGCTTGTTCGCGATATCGGCCGCTTGAAAAAAGGAAGCGTGCTGGATATCGCCTGCGGGGATGGCAGAAATGCGCTCTATCTGGCGCAAAACGGTTTTCGGGTGACGGGGGTGGATTTTAGCCAGAACGGATTGAGCCGCTTGAACGCGTTTGCAAGTGAACGCGGGCTTGCCGTGGAAGCAAGGCGAATGGATCTTACACTACTGGAGTCATTCTCAGAGCTTACAAACTTTGATTCGGTCATTATCAATCATTACCGGATAGCCGCACATATTGCGTCCGTATTGCCTGGCCATGTAACCGCAGGGGGAACGATCTGGATCAACGGGTTTTACGGCCTGCCCCAGACCAACCCCAGAATAACGGAGCAGGAACTACTGCGCCGGGATGATTTTGCCGGCATGGAAAGAGACTGCGAGCTTATATTTCAAGATGAATATGAAACAGAGCTGGGGAGCTTCATGACGCTGTTGTATCAGAAACGGTAAGGGCAAGGAGGAATGAATTTTGCAGATTACGGTTAAACCTTTGTCTCCCGCGCTTGCGGAAACATTTGTCACCTATTTTGATTCCGTGGATTTCTGCCACGCTCCCGATTGGGCAACGTGTTACTGCCGGTTTTATCATACGGATTGTTCGGGTGCGGAGTGGGAAGCGCGTACGGGTGAACAGAACCGTGCGGAGGCGCTGGGAGAGATCAAAAGCGGCAGCATGAAGGGATATCTCGCCTTTGAAGGTGAACGGTGTATCGGCTGGTGCAACGCCAACGATATCCGGGCGTATGCGCGGCTTTTTGCGGATATGGAGCAGTATATACATGGGAAAAAGACGGGGTGTCTGGTCTGCTATGTCATCGACCCGGCCTATCGCGGCCAGGGTGTGGCGCGCAGCCTGTTAAAGGCGGCGGTGGAGGACTTCCACAAAGACGGTTTTGAGGCTGTCCTGGCCCTGCCGGTGGAAAGCCAGACAGGCGCAAACAGATACCGAGGGACGTTCAACATGTACCGTGAGCTTGGCTTTAAACAAATTGCCCGGGACGGGGACGTAGCGGTCATGCAGCTTGTGCTCGGCCACGATGCCGGGGCGGAATGAAAACGAATACCGGCTGAACGAACTTTGGGCTATTATTAACGGGCCCTGCGCATGGCCTCCATGACGCCACAATCCTTGCATTGGGATGTATTTTGCTGTAAAATACAGGAAAATGAAAGATTTGGAAATCGCGGCAAGGAGGTTTGTAATGAAGCTGGATAAGAAACGGATCTGGATTCTAGCTGCGCTGTTTATCGTGGTCGTCGCGACGACCCTGCTTCTGCTGTCTTTCAACCAAAAGCCGGAACCTATTGTTTCCGCTTTCTTGACTAAGCTTTATACGGTAGAGGATCCGGCACTCGTCAGCGAGCTATATGAAAAAATAGAATTAGAGCTACAACAAAAAATGGAACAGGGTGGTGCGCAAGGCGTTGTTACATTGGAAGGGAGCGAAGACCCCTTGTATATGCATTATGCCAGGGAATATGGTTCCATGTGTACGAAAGACGGCTTTGAAAAAATGATTGCAAATCGGGTGTTTGATCAGTATGGAAAGCTTGCAGTGCGCCAGAATTGGAAGCTGCAAGCGGGTTCCATCACATTGGACCCCCATACGCCAAACCAATTTGGGTATACCATTGATGTGACTGTCACCGACATCGCTACAGGAATGCAGAAAACAACTTCGCCGATAGGTATCGTTCTGGTAAAAAGGACGCTTCTGGGCTATAAAATTCAAGGCATTCAAATGCAATGGAAAGACATTGTCAGACCGCAGCCCAACCTGTTTTGAGAACTCAATCCAATATGAAACGGGAAGCGCAATTTGAACCTCCCGTTTATTGTTATACGTTCTTTTTCCACCAGGTATAGGTGGAGTATGGTCGAAAGCCAAGATTGTAGTAAAACTGCTGGGAGGAACCGACATATGCCATCTTTGCGCCAAGCTCCGCGCAGCGGCGGGCAGCCTCAAGCACTGCGGCCCTACCCATTCCCTTTTGGCGGTATTCCGGCACGGTTGCAACGGGCTCAATGAGCGCGTACTGCGTGCCAGGAAGGTACCATGTGCCGCAGTAGGAGATAAAATCTCCATCAGGTGAAGCAACGGCAACCTTTAAATGAAGGTTGTTGTGAGGGCCGGACAATTCACGCCTGCGGTTATTCATCCACTTCTCGGTTTCGGGCGCTTCGCCGGGGTGGTTAAACCCGTGATGGAGCACCTTGTTGTATTTTCTGAGATCGTATTCTTCATCCAAGCTTACGATGCGGTACCCTTCGGGCAAAGTGTACGAAAGGCTGAAGGCGTCCAAAGGCAGCACGGCGTTGCATTCCTTGTCCTGCGTGGGGTAAAAGCCCAGCCGTGCCGCGGCGTCCTGAAACTCCGCGTCCGTATCCCGAATAAGAGCGTGCACTACGCCATCCTGGCTCAACCGCTCATTTGCATAACATAACATCTCTTTATGCAAAAAACGATAAACGGGATCGATACAGAACCAGGCATATCCTATGCTCTGCTCGTAGGTGGCAAGCCCTACGATTTTCCCATCGTCTTCCCAAATGCCGATTCGGTCCAGATACTTCGTATCGAGGCACCAGAGGGAAAACATCCACTCCCAGCGCGCCCATAAAAAGTTTTCTTCCGTTATGAATGGCTCATTGATGCGCTTTAAAAAATCGTATACGCGGTGGAACTCCGCAGCAAATTCGAAGCCTCCAGCGTATTGCTTTTGCGTAACAGCCATGTGTCTTCCTTTCAATTTGCTATGAACTTTTGATTGGATGAAATTATAAGGATCATACCATATATGGTTGTGGCTAACAAGTAAAAGCTATATTCCGGCATATCCGGGACCGGCTCAATTGTCAATACGTGGACGTGTTTGGATTGCTACAGAAATGAAGACGCAAAAGGCTATGCTGGTCACCTTCTTTAATTAAGAACGTTTCAGGCCACAGAAAAACGGACGGTAAAACCGCCCGTTTGATTTTTCCTACTGTTCCATTTGTTTGCCGATAAAGCTTGCTGCTGTCTCGGCCACCTTTAATTCCATTGGCCCCATTACGACGTCCGGCTCACGGGAAAGCAGCATCACGGCACCTATGGCGTCACCTTCAGCCAGTATGGGCACGATCACCTGTGCCCGATAGGGGTGGTTTTCTTCATCGCCCTCGGTGATGGCAAGAAGCTCCTCACCCTTAGTGGCGGACCGCATCACCTTGGTGCGTGATTGCATCACCTGCTCCACGTCCTCGTGGATGGCCTTCTCCAAAAGCTCGCGCCTGCTGCCTCCCGCGACGGTAATGATAACGTCCTTGTCGCAGATCGCAGCGATATGCCCAAGGTTTTGGTGCATGGCTACCGCGTATTCACGGGAAAAGTCATTCAGCTCGCCGATGGGCGAATATTTCTTGAGTATGACTTCCCCCTCGCGGTCGGTGAAAATTTCTAAAGGGTCTCCCTCCCTGATTCGGAGGGTTCTGCGGATTTCTTTTGGGATAACAACGCGTCCGAGTTCATCTATTCGTCTTACAATTCCTGTCGCTTTCAAAATAAAAAAACCTCCTGCTTGCCTGTGTTTTTTGGATGCAGAAGTAGTATTTGTCGCTTTATGGGTTTTATGCGGACAATAAGCAAAACATGAAAAAATTCAGCGTGATATAAACGTATGTTATTTAGAATACGGAGGCTTAGCAGGCCCTTTTTGTGCTATTAAATAGTTTTAATTCTTACGTAATGCCGGTTGTTGAGCAAAGGGACCTATTTGTCTATCAAAAGCACAATTCGGGAGGGTGTCATACTAAGCGCTCGTATGCCGGTATGGGAGCGGCGGTTTATAGAGAACAAACGCATAAGAACAGAGAAAACCAACATCAAGGCGCGGCGTCTAATGGATGCCGCGCTTTTAGTATAGGAATAGTTCACACTTCAAACATATGTGCAGTTTGGATGATACGGGTTGTGATTATACGATGTACGGTCTTTCGGACGATCCCAAACAGTTGTTGTGGTACGGCTATAACCTGGATTCCGGGGCAAGTGATATACCACAATAATAAATTCATTAATCGGTTATTCTTATGACTACTAACGATTAACGGATGTATTTATCGGCGACATATACGCCCAATTGTCGCTGTTTTTTTCCACACTATTCGATTGATATTTCCGATAAACGGGTATATATTTTAGCCATAAAGTGGGATTAATACAAACATTAACAAAATTGTTAATCATAACACAATTCTGACAAAGGTAGCAGAATAGAAAAGTTAATTTACCCGTCAAGGTATCTAAAAGAATAATGTGTCCAATGCTTAGCTGCATGATTGCACAGACCAAGACGTCCGGATATATGACAGAGGGGAGGGGGTTCCGATGGTTTGTCAAATGGGTCTTTTGTAGTACTTGTAAAGCACTTGAAAAGAGAAAATTTTATGAAGGAGAATGGTCATGAAAAACACAAGCCTAAAGAAGCTCATCAGAATCTCGGCGGTGGTACTGGTTTTGGCTATGGTCTTGGGCATGTCGGTCGTGACTGCACTGGCCGAGGAGAATTTGGTCCCGGGGCCGACTGTTATGAGGGACACCAATTCGCCGACCGGCTACACCGTACGGTTTGCTTACCAGAACGCAACCGCTACCAGCGTGACGTTCGTCGGCGACATACTGTTGAGGAACTGGGCCAATCCTGCTGATACGAAAGTATACCAGCCGTCTGAGTATCAGCCTGGTTTTATGCGTGGGGGTGGCGCATATACGGCGGCGATGGAAAAGCGTGACGGCGGCTATTGGGTCATTGATGTACCGCTTGCAGCCGGCGCCAACCAATACTGGTTTTACGTGAACGGCAACACCAACTTATGGGTGACCGATCCCGCGAATTCGCCGATATATGCTCCTGATGGCCTCACGGGAACCGCGAGGCGTGCCTTTAACGCGGTGTATGTGCCATATGATCCGGACAAACAGAATTATGAACCCATGGGGGCGCGTGTGATTGAAAACCCCAGAACCGATGGAGAGAAAGGTACGTGGGGTTACGTGGCGATACCCACTCAGATCGGTGGTAGAACGCGGTATCTGGGCGTGTATCTGCCGTATGGATATGATCCGGACCGAGAAGAGCCGTACAAAACGATTTATATGCAACATGGCGGCGGTCAGGATGCCTCTGACTGGTTAAACATCGGAAGCGTACCCAATATTATGGATAACCTGCTTGCAGAGGGCCTTACCGAACCTGCGATTGTCGTTGCAACGGACTCTACGTACCTTGGAAACGCTCCGGCGTACCCCAATTTGTTCGATATCGTGATCCCGTTTGTTGAAAGCAACTATAATGTGTCGAAGGAAGCGGCTGATCGGTCGTTTGCTGGTCTCTCAATGGGCGGGATGATTACAGCTAACATCATAAACTATGACTGTACGAAGTTTGGGTACTACGGCGTATGGAGCGGCGGCGTGGGAGTCCGCAACACTACTCCGAATCTGAAGTCGTGCAATATTCTCTTTGGTGGCGGACGATATGATTTCGGGTTGCCAAACCCGAACCAATTAGTCGCATTGGACGGAAAGGCCAATTATAAAAATGTTGTGGTGGCCGGTGCTCACGACTTTAATGCCTGGTGCCAGTTGTTCACGATGTATGCCAGAGACTATTTGTGGCAGCCGAGAGCATTTGTGAACAGCGCCCCGGTATGGATTACCGGGGACCAATTTTCGGCAGATGAGAACCGGACACTGATCTTTAACGCTGAAGCAACAGACCCTGACGGGGATGAGTTAACGTACAGGATTGTAGGCGATTTACCCTCAGGGGCAAGCTTTGATGCTGAAACAAAGGAGTTCACATGGACTCCCGATTACACCCAGGCGGGAACGTACACGGTCAGATTTATAGCCAGCGATGGTGACAGCTGGTACAATCTGTCAGAAACCAAGGACGTTACCATAACCGTCAGAGATGTAACGCTGGATGAACAGGTTGCCGCCCTTAAGGCGGTGGTCGCAAGCCTCGAACTTAATGAAGGAGGCAAAAATGCCCTGACGGTAAAACTGGACCAAGCGCTTAAATTAATGGCGATGGAAAATGACAAATCTTCAGAAGCGGTCGAAGTGCTGAATGGCTTTATCGGCCAGGTTAATGGTTGGGTCGGAGTGAAACTGACTGAGGAACAGGCTGCAGGATTGATAAAAGCAGCGCAGGAAACCATATTGAACATAACGTCGAAGTAACAGCAATCAACCAACACGAAAGGACTGAGTTCTGTATTGGACAGGACTCAGTCCTTTTAGTCGTAGAGAAGCCGGAACAACTAAACGCGAAACGTAAAACCGGAAACGAAAGGTGGAGGATACATAGACAATAATGCAAATAGCCGCTGCTGATACGGCCGTGACGGCTATTCTGTTGTACTTTAGTCAGGAATGCGTAACCGTATAAACAAATGAATTAATCCAATATGCGTTAGGTATTTACCGATTAACGTTTGTGTTCATCAATTCAAAAATTTACAAAAAAACGCTGATTTTATCGCATTATTCTATTGACGCACGCGATGGGAAGAGTATATAGTAAACCCAGAGAATACCATTATATCGACACATTAATGAGAAATTAACATACAAGTAAACCATGTCGCGGTTGAGACAAAGGCAGTATATCCATAAGTTAATCAACTCCTGAACGATACAGTTTTTCGGAATAAAATCAAAGCGGGAAGATGGGGTTTATGGCACAGAAAGCGAAGATTACCATTGAAAGAACTTACACGATCGGCGAAGTCGATAAGAGAATATTTGGTTCTTTTGTCGAACATTTGGGCAGATGCATCTATCATGGGATCTATGAACCGACCCATCCGGAAGCTGACATGTATGGTTTTCGAAAAGACGTTGCCGAGCTCGTTAAAGAGTTGGATGTTCCTATCATTCGGTATCCTGGCGGCAACTTTGTGTCAGGTTATCGTTGGGAAGACGGCGTTGGCCCTATAGAATCCCGTCCCAAGCGGCTTGACCTCGCGTGGCGGACACTGGAAACAAACGAGGTGGGGATAAATGAATTTGCCTCATGGTGTGAGCGAATAGGCACGGAACCCATGCTTGCCGTTAATCTGGGCACAAGAGGAACAGAGGCTGCGCTTGACCTTTTAGAATACTGCAACCACCCTGCGGGGACCTATTGGAGCGATCTGCGTATTCAACATGGGTACCATCAGCCGCATGACATCAAGCTATGGTGTTTGGGCAATGAAATGGACGGTTCATGGCAGACGGGACACAAAACACCAACGGAATACGGGCGGCTCGCCACGGAAACAGCGCGTGCCATGAAGCTTTTTGACCCGGATATAAAGCTTGTTTCCTGCGGAAGTTCAAACACATTCATGGATACGTTTCCCGAATGGGAAGCCGAGACATTAACGCACACCTATGACGTGGTCGATTTTGTTTCGCTTCATCAATACTTTGGCAATGAAGACGGCGACACCGCGAACTTTCTTGCTCGGTCGCTCGAAACAGAGCGTTTTATCAAAACCGTAATTTCTGTCTGCGATTATGTGAAAGCCAAAAAGCGCGGCAAGAAAGATATTATGCTAAGCTTCGACGAATGGAATGTTTGGTATCATTCAAAACAGCACGACGATGGTGTAATGAAAGACAACCCTTGGCGAACTTCGCCGACACTGCTTGAGGACGTTTATACTTTTGAGGATGCACTCGTTGTCGGTTGTATGCTTATTACATTTTTAAAGCACGCTGACAGACTGAAAATGGCTTGTATGGCACAGCTTGTCAACGTCATCGCGCCGATTGTAACGCAGCCGGGCGGAGGCTTATGCCGCCAGACGATATTCTATCCATTCTTGCACGCATCAAAGTTTGGTAGGGGTACGGCCCTTATACCGATAGTTGTCTCTCCTAAGTATGATTCCAAAGACTATACCGATGTACCATACCTTGAGACTGTAGCCGTTTTGAATGAGGAAGCCGAGGAAGTGGCGTTATTCGCCGTGAACCGTAGCCTTGACGAACCTATGAATGTCACTTGCTATCTCAGAGATTTTGAGAACTATACAATGATGGAGCATATCGTTTTGGAAAGCGAAGATCTAAAAGCCATCAATACGATTGCTCATCCGAATACAGTAGCTCCTCATATTTGTCGGAATTCCATCCGGAATTTGGGGAACGGTGAATTTTCCATTGAGCTTGGGAGAGCCTCGTGGAATGTGGTTCGGTTTAAAAAAAGTTTGCATTAAGCATATATTAGCGGGATATTTTTACTGGCGATTATTGAATATTCCGCTTAATATAAATAAAGATGAGAGGTTGCTGGAAAATGATAACAAAAAAAGCGCTATCCTTGGTGTTAACAATCGTAATGTTGGCGGGTCTCTTTGTGGCATGTGGAGCTCCGGCGCCGACAGAAGCGCCGCCTCCGGCAGCAGCTCCGGCAGAAGCACCAACGGCTGCTCCGGCAAATACGCAAACGGAAGCTCAGCCGGTAGATATTCAATTCTGGACATTCCAGGACCTGCATGTCCAGTTCTATGAAAAGATGGCGGCCAAATGGAACGAAGAGAACCCCAATGAGCCGATTAACCTCATTCCTACCGTATATCCGTTCGACGATATGCACAACAAGCTGCTTATCGCACTACAATCGGGTGTGGGTGCGCCGGATCTCGTAGACATTGAGTTGGGCAAATACGCCAACTTCCTCAAGGGTGACATCCAGTTGGTTCCGCTTAACGATGTCGTAGAACCGGAACTGAACAATATTGTAAAGGCAAGAGTGGACATCTACTCCAAGGATGGAAACTACTACGGCATTTGCTTCCATGTCGGCGCGGCTGTCATCTACTATAATACGGAGCTTTGCGATAAAGCGGGCATTGATTGGAAAAACATCAAGACGTGGGATGAATACTATGAGGCGGGCAAAAAACTCAAATCCGCTTTGCCGGATAAGTATTGGGAGTCGTTAGAATCTGGGGATATATGGCATATGTGGCCAATGCTTTCCTCACAGGGCGGCGACATGTTAACCAAGGACGGCAAACCGGACATCAGTTCCCCGCAGATGGTAAAAACGCTTGAATACAATCGCAAATTGCTTAACGAGGGAATCGCGACAATTGCCCCGGGCAACTTCCATCACTCGGAAGAATTTTACGCTCTGATGAACAGTGGCGCGATTGGCTCCATCGTGATGCCCATGTGGTATATGGACCGCTTTACCGACCATATGCCGGACCTTGCAAAGAAAATTGCGATCGCGCCACTCCCCGTTTGGGAAGCCGGTCAGCCGCGCTCCGTTGGTATGGGAGGCACGGGCACGTCAATTACAAAGCAGTGCAAAAATCCTGACCTTGTAAAGAAGTTCCTGGCGTTTGCTAAGCTTTCAAAGGAAGGAAACGTCGAAATCTGGAACACGCTGGGCTTCGACCCCATTCGCACCGAGGTATGGTCTTTGCCCGAGATGATGAACTCGACCAACAAATTCACCGAGTATTATATAACCAATCCGTTCGAAGTACTCAACTCAATTAAAGACGAGATTCTCGCAGTCAATGTATCGGATGCGCTGCCCGCCACTTTAGACGCGATGAAGAACTCGGTGCTTACAAGGGCTTACACGGAAAATAATGTCGATATTCCGAGCATGCTGACAGAAGAAAAAGGCAAAATCCAATACTAGATTTCCTGCTAATTGTTATGGCAACACTAAAGCGCCGCTTTGCGGCGCTTTAGGTTAGTACAATTCATAATGCGTTGTGACACCTTTGAGATATAAGGAGGTAAGCGAGAAATGAACTTCAAAAAAAGGGTAAAGTCTTTGCCATATTCTCAAAAACTTGCGCCCTATGTTTTCATTTCCCCGTTTATTATCGTGTTCTTATTGTTTTTTATTTATCCCGTCATATCTACTGTTATCATGAGTTTTCAAAAGGTTGTGCCCGGCCAGACGACATTTGTGGGACTTGAAAATTTTAAAAATCTCCTTAACAGCGATTTTTTGAGGGCTGTAACAAACAGCGTTATATATACAGTCATCACGATTGCGGTACTGATACCGGTTCCTTTGGTACTTGCAGTTTTATTGAATAGTAAGCAGATGGTTGCGAAGAATTTTTTCCGCTCAGTGTTTTTTATGCCGGCGCTGGTTTCGATTGTTGTAGCGGGCTTCACGTTCCGGCTGATTTTTGGCGAAATGCCTACTGCGCTACTGAATGATATTCTGTTGGATTTCGGAATTGCACCCACCAAATGGTTGGGAGGCCCGGCGCAATGGACCACATTTTTTGCATTGCTGATGCTTTGCTGCTGGCGGTGGACAGGAGTCAATATCATGTATTACTTATCAGGGTTGCAAGGTATCCCAAATGAACTCTATGAGTCAGCGTCCATAGATGGCGCCGGACGTCTGCAAAAGGTCAGGCACATCACGATTCCGCTTTTAAAACCGGTTACAGTTTATATCCTTACGATCAGCATATACGGCGGAATGGCCATGTTTTTGGAAAGTTATATGCTGTTCAACGGCAATCGATCGCCGGGGGGAGCGGGACTAACAATTATCGGTTACCTATATCGCCTTGGTTGGGAGCAGGCGAATATTGGATATGGCTCTGCAATCGGGTTGACCATGTTGGCGATAACCCTCGGCATCAATGCAATTCAGCTTAAATTTGCCGGCCTCTTTAAGAAGGGAGAATAATATGAAAGGTCAACCAAAGAGGCGTTCAAAATTGACATCTCAGTCAGTCATAATGCTTATTCTGTTTATTGCCATGGCTATTGCAATACTCACGCCTTTTATCAGTATATTCTTAGCTTCTCTAAGGCCGGGGAAAGAAATGATGCGGCAAGGTATAGGCCTTAATATTGATCCTTCGATTATGTCCTTTAGAAACTATCTCTATTTATTTTCGGACGACACACCATATTTCACCTGGTTTAAAAACAGCATAGTCATTACCGCGGTACAAACTGCATTGACGCTTATCACCAGCGCTTTTGTTGGCTATGGTTTTGCAATGTATGAATTTAAGCTTAAAAACTTGCTATTTACCTGCGTTTTGATTATCATGATGATACCGATGGAAATCATTATGTTGCCGCTCTTCCAACTGATTATTAAGCTTAGGCTTATCGACAGCATGTGGGGCATTATTTTGCCGTTTGTGGCAAGTCCGCTGCCTATATTTTTCTTCCGTCAATATTTAAGTGGAATACCCAAGGACTTTTTAGATGCTGCGCGAGTAGACGGCTGCAGCGAATATGGTATATTCGCACGAATTATTTTTCCGCTATTGAAACCTGCATTTGCAGCAATGGGTATCTTTGTGGGTATGAGCAGTTGGAACAATTTTTTATGGCCGATGATTGTTTTGAGCTCGAAAGATAAGCTTACGCTGACAATTGGTTTAAATACACTGATTACGCCTTATGGGAACAATTACGATGTTTTGATAGCTGGAGCCGTGTTTTCTGTGATTCCTATTGTCATATTGTTCTTGTTATTTCAAAAATACTTTATTGCCGGGATGACGGCCGGTGGCGTAAAAGGATAGGAAACGGAGGAGCCGTATGCTAATTTCCCCGATACCGGAAAACGTGGCTTTTTTTGAAGCGCTCGCTAGCGACGTGCGCCTTGAAATCATCCATCTACTGGCGGAAGAAGAGTTAAATATCAAGCAACTTGCCGAAAGAATCGGCATTAGCAGCCCGATTATGATCAAGCATGTGAAAAAGCTTGAAGATGCTGGCCTCGTGACTACTCGGATGGTCAAAAGAAACGGCTCCATGAGCAAAATTTGCACGCTGGTTTTTGCGGAATATAGGTTTATGTTGGATAATCGCAGACGCGGGCTGCCGATGACCCATACATATTCTATCCCTGTTGGGTACTATTGTTTAATTGATGGTACACCAACATGTGGTCTGGCAACAGAGAAGGGTGTTATCGGCTCCCGTGACGATCCGCGGGTTTTTTGGGAAAATGAGCGCATTAACGCACAACTTTTGTGGTTTACGCAAGGATATGTCGAATACAGGTGTCCGAATTATTTTTCACCCGAACAAAAGATAGTGGAAATTGAGCTGTCGTTTGAAATTGCATCTGAGGCGCCGGATTTTGCGGACGATTGGCCATCCGATATTACGTTTTATTTTAACGGAATAGAGCTTTTTACATGGACAAGCCCTGGCGATTACGGTGTGAAACGCGGAAAACTTACGCCCGAATGGTGGCCCTCCAATCAATATGGGTTATTAAAGACGTTGCATATCACTCGGGGCGGAGTTATCATGGACGATCAAAAGGTCTCGGATGTAACTTTGGATCAGATATTGACAGACGAAAACCAGTATTGGAGTATTCGTTTTGAAGTAGCTAAAGATGCAAACAACGTCGGCGGCTTGACGTTGTTTGGCAAAAAGTTCGGCAATCATGCGCAGGACATTATGTTGCGAACATTTTTTGAAAGAACAGAGGGGGAGGAGACCTGCCCCTAGCTTAGCCTTTGTCACAGCCGTTTTGCTTTAAGCGATGCTCAATCCAGCTATGAGAGTCTTAGACCCACACTCAATAGGGCGGTGGGTCCTAAAAAACCGCTTGGACTTCTGTAAAACTCTTGCGTACAAATCTTGTGCTTCTTAAATAAACATAGTGGGAAGCGTGAATGCGCTGCCCATTTATTTCGATTGAATTTGCCTCATAATGAACCTTATCATTTATAAACGCTTTGTCTTGGTTTTCCTTCTGCGCAATCATTCATATCTTGGGAAACATGGGTTCACGCGAAAACTACGTATGCTATTACACCTGCGTGCGGAACAGCCTGTCACGATTGAAGCTTTTGACAGCGAAGCGAATGAGCACCGCGTCCAGCACAAACACGCCGATACCGCAGAGCAACAGCAGCGGCGTGCTCAGGAATACAATGCCGCCAATCTGGCCGTAGAGCAAAAACAGAATGGGCAATATAACCAGAACGCTGACCTGCTGCGCCTCCTGATACCCCTTCACCTTAGCGCTGACCAGTACGTTCAGGAATACCATAAGAAGCGACAGCGCCGGTACCAGACACAATATGATAGCCAACCAGTGGGGCGCGGGCAGCATCGGCTGCCCGAACAGCGGCGCCCCTAAGATCATGAACTCCGCCATGAAAATCAGGAATCCACCCCAGGAAACGAGCAACGCCGGTACAAAGGCTGCCAACATCTTACCTAGGAACAGCTCCATTTCGCTCAAGGGGGTAAAGAGCAGCGTTTCCAGCGTGCGCTTTTCCTTTTCGCCCACAAATGCAGCTGCCGCCATGATGCTGGATGTCATCACCGGCACCATGAGAAACAGCGGAGCAAAGAGATAATTGATCATAAGATAGACGAGCTGGGCGTCCAATGAACCAAAGCTCTCAATCTGCGTGCGAAGCGCTCCCTGTGGAATGCCGCCCAGAAACTGCTGGACGAACTGAATGTCATCCTGATCACCCGCCAGATTTACAGTGCGTCCCAATATCAAAAACACACCGGGCAGTAATACGACAAATATCAGCGGCACGATGAGCATGGGCACCCACATCTGCGTGCTGGCCGTGATGGCGCGGATATCCTTGCGCATGAGTGCGGTAATCGACCGGCCGTTCATGGCTTGACCCTCCTGATCTCAAAATAGAGCGCCTCGAGGTTGCTGTTCTCTATGGTGGCGCCATAGATATCCTGCCGGGCACAAATCTGCCGCAGAAAGGCCGGAATGGATGCCTTGCCCGGCAGCTTCACCGTGAAGCCGCCGTGGACCGCGTCACCCAGCACGCCGGCAGGGAATTCCGGCATTGCTAAAGTGGGCATCTCCAATCGTAATACGATCTCGGCCACGTATTTGCGCTCCAATTCTTCCAGCGTGCCGGCCTCCAGGATTCGCCCGCGGTCCAGAAATACGAAGCGCGTGCAGAACTGCTCGGCTTCGGCCAGATTGTGGGTGCAAACAAACACGGTGACGCCGGTAGCGTTCAGTTTGCGGATGCGCTCGATCATCTCGCGGGCAGCTTCCGGGTCCAGCCCGGAGGTGGGCTCATCCAGAAACAGCAGATCAGGATTGTGTATCAGCGCCTTGGCCACAGCGGCGCGCTTTTTCAGGCCGGTGCTCAGGGCGCCCACTTTCGCTTTTCGCTTTTCCGTGAGATTAAACTGCTCCAGCAGGGTATTGATGCGGCCGGGGATGTCGGCCTCGGGAACACCGTAGAGCCGGGCGAAGAATGTCAGGTTGTCAAACACGGTCAGGTTTTCATAGAGGTTTGCCGTCTCGGTGAGCACGCCGGATCGCGCCCGAACCAGGTTACCCTGGCGTGTCGGGTCCATGCCAAATACCGAAATGCTACCGTTGTCCGGCGACAGAACGCCATTCATCAGGCGTATGGACGTGGTTTTGCCCGAGCCGTTGGGGCCCAGCAGACCAAGTATCTCACCGCGTTGCACCACAAAGGACATGTTGTCCACCGCGAGTACGGATCCGTAGCGCTTGGAAACATCCTGGAAACGAATGAGGGGTTCGTTCATGGGTTCCTCCTCCGGCAAATCGGTGTTAGAAAGCTAAGCCGCTAGCCCGCGATGTCGCGGCTATGGCAGCCTATATTGACGCTGTCACGCAAATCCCACATGAGGGCACCATGTTCCCTCAAGAACCTATCTATAATAAATCCCCGCGAGGTTCATATCAGTATCGAACGAAATGGTGTACGTGAAACTTTTCTTTTCGTACTTCGCTTGCGCTACGGCCACGGCGTACTCCTCGCCGGTGTTTTTGTCGGTGGAACCGTAGGCCATTATGCTCGTAACTTCCATAAATGCGCCGCCCTTCCCGAGCGCGGCGTAAATCTGCGCAAATGTGTCGTCCTTGAGCGCGTCTTTGAGGGCCTGCACGGAGATATCCCGTATGCCCTTGGAGTCCTGCGCATTGAGTAACGCAATCACATCCTGCGCTTTCTGTTTCACAGCTTCCTCATCGAACTTGTCGGAAAGCTTTGGAGCGTCGCAACCCGTTGCAAATGCCATCATTAGAACGACCGTAAAAAGCGGAAAAACCCGCTTGACGAGGTTTGTAAAATTGATCATATAGTCCTCCAAAAGATAGTATTTAGGCGAGAACATAAAATAAACAGCGGCGCAAACGGAACACGAAGCAAAATGTTGGACTGCAATAAGGTTACAGGGAATGCGTATGGAAGAAGGCGCAACCAAACGCAGACCCCGGAACGCAGCCCAAAGGATGGGCCCGATGATGTTCCGATAGAAAGCATTTCCAAACATGCTTTTGTTCAATTACGAACCTATTTTACCTCTATAAAGATGTTTTGAAAACCATATTTTATCAATCAAGAACTGAATTTTATGACGGTCCCCACATCATTATAGGCGTTTGCTCGTCATAACCTGCGGATCGTTATTTGGTCAATGCTTCTGATAAACCCTTTTCAATTGCATTTTCTCCTTTATTTAGAATAAAGGATAATTTGATTAGAAATATTTTATAAGACGTGTTTAAAATAAACGCAAAAGCCATCCGTTACAACTTGCATAGCTAAAGCACGCAGAGAGTATGAAATTGAGATATAATAGAAACGTATCATTAAAATCTAACTCTTTAGGATAAAAACAAACCCCAAATGGAGGTGGAAATTTATGAGTTATCCAAATGAGATATTGTCTACACGTGCGGTTGTGCATCCGGGGCTGTATGCCGTCCTGCCATCCAGCGGAAGAGTGAACAACGTCATTCCGGGATTACAAGGTGTGCGTACAAGCATTTTAGCGTCTCCAAAACTAGGCGCAGGTTTTGTGCAGTATATTATGACGTTAGAAAAAGAAGGTGGAACAACACAACCCTATGAGGCACAGGATGTTGAAAAGTTCCTATATGTAATCGATGGCAATCTGACAGTAGAAACAGGGAAACGTACTCTGTCGCTTTCAGAGGGAGGTTACTATTATTGCCCGGCTGGACAAGGGCTGGAGTTTAAAAGCACAAGCGCAGGGACTCGTATTTTGCTTTATAAGCAGAAGTATACACCTCTTGCGGGCTATACTTGCTTTGACCACTCCGGGAATGTGAATGATATTGAATATAGGAATTACGAGAATATGGAAAATGTTCTCATCATGGATCTGCTCCCTACGGATTTATCCTTTGACATAAACATGCATATTCTTTCCTTTAAGCCCGGTGGTTGTCACCCTTTTATAGAAACGCATGTACAAGAACATGGGGCTTACGTGCTTGAAGGGGAGGGGTTATACCTAATCAATGGTACTTGGCTACCTATTCAGAAAGATGATTTTATCTGGTTCGGTGCTTTTGTAACGCAGGGCGCATACGGCGTGGGAACTCGGAATTTCACTTATATCTATTCCAAAGACTGCAACCGAGATGCAGCGTTGTAAGGGGTCAGCGGACCAGATTGCTACTATGCGAAGGGCTTCGATCAGTTGACCTGCGCACCCGTATTCGTGGGAAGCAGGATATTACTCGGCCGAAACCGTCCCCAGCTTGCCGTACCCGTTCATGGCATACAATCCCGGCGTTGCGGCGTCCCCGTAGATGCCGACCACCTCGGCGATGAACAGGGTATGGTCCTGCACCGGCAGGGTCTGGATCAACCTGCACTCCATGGCCACCCGGCTGCCCTTCACCAGCGGCGGAGCTATATGGGTTGAGGGGGTCAGTGGGATACTGTACTCCATGGCCTTATCCATATTCCGGCCGGAATGGCAGCCACACTGGAAGGCCGCCTCCTGGAGGGCGTGCCCTACGATGTTGAGGCCGAACTCGCCCGTCTCGGCGATGAGGCTGCCTGTATAGCCCTTCTGGCTCAGACAGATGGCCACTGTGGTGGGATGGTTGGATACATAGGTCCACCAGGACAGGACCATAACGTTGGGGCGACCCCCGGCGTCAATACTGGTGATGAGCGCAAAGGGGTTGGGGGACGTGAGCTTTTGCGCCTGAGCAATGGTGATCGCTTGCATGGTGATTCCTCCTGCTGCTGATAGTGCCAGTATAGGCCATGGCCAAGCGACAAGCAAGAATTAAGGTCAACATAATCATTTTATTAGGGCAACTCTATACCCACTTTATACTAAAAATTTAATTACAAGTCACCATAATCCCCCTTACTCCATTTGGCCGACGCCCGATTTTTCCCGCAGAAGGAATGATATTATCTTATCGGAGTACCTACCCCTGACGGCAACCAGTGCATGAAATGGCACCGGTTGTCTTTTTCTTGCTCGAAACGGGGCGAGTAGCGTGAGCGGAACTCCTGCAGAGGCTATTCCTGAAAAGAACATTGCTACTGCGCATACATTATTATGAAGAGTTATAAAGTTAAAAAGAGATGAAATATGCAGTATATTTTGGAAGGTGATATGTTGAAAAGACTCAATCCAGATAAGTTGTATGTTGAATTCAGAACGGGTGTTACAACGACTGAGCCGGTAATAGGCCGTAAGTATACACTTACGCACTCGGATATCACTGCAGACCTTTTTCTTACCATAGGCCTGCAGTTTGCTTATGATAAAGTCAATTCCATGAGGGATGAGGTAATTGCAGAATGGAGAACGAATCGTGGATTTCCATTTCTATATGTATATGTTTATGTAGATGGTCAATTTGATCCAGTTTCTGCTATGCGTGATGCAATATTTAGGCGTGAGCTGCCATTGGCTTTGGAAGCTATCAGGTATGGAGATGAAAAATTCTTTGCAGCTCATTCAGATTTGGACAATGCACCAATATGGATACATTTTGATTCAACAAATCCAAAGTACAACCGGTTTGAAAACTGGGGCACTCCTGCTGATTATAAGTAAGATCTTGCTAGTTTAAAATACCGTTTTACGTATTTGCTTTATTGCGGAAAGCCTTATTGGAGAGTATGATTGAGTCAACTGAGTTTCCAATTTTATGCGTAGACAACTGAACATAAACAAGCTGAGCGGGCCGATATTGACGCAAAGGAGATCAAAGATAATGGTAATTGTTTATGAATCAAAAACGGGGTTTACCCAGAGATATGCCGATATGCTCGCTAGAAAGACGAGACTAAAAGTTTTCCGGGTAAAAGAACTTTCAAAGGTTAGCCAAGACGAAGAAATCATTTTTCTCGGCTGGATGAAAGCCGGGAAGATACAGGGTATTGATAAATTGCACAAACATAACGTAAAAGTGGTTTGCGGATCGGGTACCGGGCGAACCGCTGAACCATCAGCCGAGGTAGTTATCGCAAGGAATAAGATCGAAGGCATACCCTTTTTTTATCTGCGCGGCGGATGCTTGCCTTTAAAAGAGTTAAAGGGCTTGGATAAACTCATGCTTTCCATGTTTTTAAAGATGCTTAAAAGCCGCAAGGACAAAGATGAAGAGCTTAAAGAGGCTATCTCGAATATTGAAAATGGTTTTGACGGCGTAAAAGAGGAAAATCTTGAGCCTGTACTCAAATGGCTGAACGCAAGGTAGCGGAGCTGCATATGAAAAATGTAGTGATAACCGGCAGTACACGTGGTATTGGTTTTTCTATGGCAACGGAGTTTTTGCGAGCCGGATGCAATGTTACGCTGTCCGGCAGGGGTGAAGCGTTGTCGGAGGCAGCCCGCACTATACTGTCTCCTTTTGAGGGCAAATATATTTATGTCCCATGCAACGTCCAGGAAAAGGCAAGCCATCAAAACCTCTGGGACGTTTCTTTGGCGCAATGGGGCGGGATTGATATATGGATTAATAACGCGGGGCAAAACACGCTGCGCATGTTTTCATGGGAAACGGACGAAACCCATACCGAAAACATTATTAAGACAAATATAACCGGCATGATATACGGGTCGCAGATTGCGGCAGCGGGAATGCTAAAACAGGGTCATGGCGCAATATACAGCATGGAGGGCCTCGGGTCAAACAACATAATACAGCTCAAAACAATATTGTACGGTACCACCAAGCATGCGTTAACGTACTTTATGAAAGGGCTTGCCAAGGAACTGGAGGGTACCGGCGTAATAGCAGGGCGATTATCGCCCGGCATGATGCTGACTGATTTCATCATAAAAACACCTGACGGAGATCATTCAGAAGTCATCTCAGACGAAAAGTTTAAAAAAATGTTCAACACATTGGCAGACAAACCTGAAACGGTCGCAAGATTTTTTATACCGAGAATACTCAGAAACGCCAAAAACGACGCCCACATTGCTTGGCTGACAAACCGGAAGGCGGCATGGCGTTTTATGACTGCAAGCTTGCGCAAGGACAGGCTGATTTAGAATAGAGAGGTTTTGAAAATACGAATATAAAGAAGTTAATTATATTGGCCATATAGTGTATATCGAAAAAAAGCCCGATATTCCGGGCTTTTCTGTTGGGGTGGAAGCTCAACGACTAGGTGCCGTTTCCGCTCTCGGATAGCACGTTGCTTTCACCCTTATGCTTGTGGTACAAGTACAGCTCCTCTGTGGCAAGCGCCATCTTTGTCACAGAGAAATCCCCGCCGTCGGGATATATGTAATAGGTGTCCTCCAGGGTGTTGAGATCAACGCAGTAACCGTGTTTTCCCAAATAATTGTACTCAATGTGGCATGAATATAATTCATTGGCCTCCCGTACCATTGAAAAATCACCGTATTTGCCGGTGCCCTGTACTTTAAAACCCGACATATCGTGAATAAGCGTTCCATTTCCGATAGGAATAATTTTTTTTGCGTTGGGTATCGAATTTACGTGGCACTTAAGCTCAATATGATACCTGGCGTCCTGCACTTCCTTGCGCACCTGTTCCCGCTCCCATTCATACCAGTCCGGGATGTGTGAAAACTCAGTATCTCCGCTTTCGGCTTTCAGCTCTCCCAGCTCCGTCATGTGCCAACGCTTGCCGCAAGCTTTGCAGTATAGGGTGTCGCCCTTACTGTCCATACGATACTCAGTTGAGCATGCAGGGCATTGATAAAGCACCTTGTGAAGCCCCTCTGCGCGGAAGGGCTCGTCGATAATGATCTGGTTTTCCTTCTGCCATGCAAAGTCGTCATACACAAATTCGCGGCGTATGGCTTCGTTGATCTCTTCAACAGAGGCTTCCTTCAGCTGCTCTGCTGTGAAAAGCTGCTTCATCTCAGCAGCAGTGCTGGGGAGCTTTCTTTTCTTAAGGTTCCAGAACGGGGAGTTGATATGATGCCCATGGCAAATCAAAGTCACTACGGGAACCTTCATCATTTTACAGAGCTTGCCAAGAGAATCCGGGAGCACTGCTGTAGTACCGCAGAGAGAATATCGGGCCTCAGGATAAAGGATCAGGATATCCCCGTTATCAAAAACGCGCTTGATATGACGGATCAGTTGAACATCTGTGGTAAATTTGCGCTTGCATATACCTCCCACATTACGAAGCAGCCACTCCCGGCCGATAAATCCGTCAATGGCAACCACATAATTCGCGCGGCTTGGAAAGATAGCCTTGGTAGCAACCTTAAAGTCGTAAAAAGCATTGTGATTCGCCAACAGCAGATATGGTGGCTTGAGGTCCTCGCAGTTTGTTTTTGTAATCACGGTTTTTTGGAGGTGCACCGCCGGCAATGTCAGCGCCCAAACGACCGGGCGTAAAAAATTTCTCTGGCGTATCGGCGGCGCTTTCATATCAAACCGGCTGAACGCATTAATCATGTCTTTTCCTGTTCTGAATACATTTTTTCGTATTTGCATCATACTTAATAATGTTGAAAAAGGCAAGAAAAGTATTGATGTCACTGATTTTTGCCAAGCATCGCGCTTCAACCTGCTGAAGAAAACGTAAGAAACCGCCGTGGTGTTGAACCGCAGCGGTTGTTTGCTTTCTGCCGGAAACTGAGAAACGCTCTAAAACAGGCGGTATTTTTGCAATCTGGAAGGACGAACCGCGGTATCAAAATGTTTGTCCTTTTTGGTTGAGGCGGAGGGACTTAGCACCATGCAGCAGGAAAATATTTGCTATTCCGATGGCGCTGACAGACATAAATATGGTAATATGCCATTAAGGTGTTTTTCTGTTGAGCAAGAGGAATGGACGGCGCTTCTTCACACGGCGTTCGTATCCCCCGTTGTAATCATCATTTTGATGGGACTGACCATTATCAGCTTGATCGATCAGATCGGTTAATGAGGAACTATGCGAAAAGCAGCTTGCGCGGGACGAATCCTGTGGGATTCCGTCGAGACAGCGAACAATTTTTATACAAGGTTCAAAGGCCTTATGGGAAGGAAAAGCCTTGCGAAAAACGAGGCGATGCTGATCACTGCGTGCAATCAGGTACATACGTTCAACATGCGCTTTACGATCGACGTGATCTACCTTGATAAAAGCATGCAGGTGGTCAGAATAGATACCATTCTGCCCCGGAAAATCGGGCCGTATATAAAAGCTGCGGCTTCCGTATTGGAAGCTGCGGAGGGGACAGCGTCTTCATTTGATATTAAGCTGGGTGACGAGCTTACTTTTATATAAGGCACTGATCAGACCTTCGATTGTCGTCGCAGATGTTGACGTAAATTGCGCTCCAAAAAGAATATGAGCATAGGATAGGCTGCGGGAGACCGCAGTTTTTTTTGATTTTTGGGTCGTCTCTCCGGTCACAAAATGGTTTGATTTTGGCCGCAAAATGGTTTGATTGACCGGATGCGCATTGCATATTTGCTGTTTTCACGTCTACTTATAGTACTTTTTAATGTACCGACATAAATGTGGAAAATAATACAAAATGCTTCGTTGACTGCGCATTTTAAGCGACTAAAATGGGGTTGAAACAACACAATAATTGGATCGTTTTTGTGCATATTCACAAATAATATGGAAGTTTTCTGAGCGCATTTCCACTGTGATGAAATGTGCGCATATGGACCATTCTGCTTGCTCTGCCAAAGAAAAGTTCGAATGTCCTTGCGGACATCGATGTACCGGAGGAAATGGATGCTCGTTTATGCGATATTATCTGCCTTAGCAGGCGGCGTATTGGCGGAGGTCGTGCGGCGCCTGACGGTCCGCCTAATAAAGAATCGTACTGGGGAAATCACGGAAAACAAATATATAAACGGAAAACGCTCTCCTGTTTTGTGGATCCTTACGGGTGTTTTTTTGTGTAGCGTCACGGCTCTTCTCATGCCGGATGATAAGATCGGCGGAATTGCCGCGATGGCAATGGTCCTGGTTCTTCTCTGCATCGCTGCTGTGGATTTCGATATTAGAAAAATCCCAAACGAAATGCTTTTGGTGCTTATTGGAATAAAGCTTATCCAACTTCTCGTATATTTTGATGCAAACGGGGCAATAAATTCGCTGATCGGCTTTGCCTTGGGCTCGGTTTTGTTTTTCATACCGGTCTTTTCAATGATCGGTATGGGCATGGGGGATATAAAGCTGATCGCGGCCATGGGTTTCTGCCTTGGCGCAGTCGGCCTGTTGCAGACGCTTGCGGTCATGGGGATCGCAATGGGAAGTTACGCGCTGGTTCTTGTTATTAAGAAAAAAGGCGGCTTGAAATCCGTCGCTGCGATGGGACCGCCGCTTGCGCTCGGGATGTTTTTGACGCTGCTGTTCCCCTTAGCGCAAATTCTTTGAACGCAATTCGATAGAAATATCGGTGCGCATAAAAAAATACATGATGGAGGAGAAGGGCATGTTTAGAAGGATCTGGAAAAACGAGGACGGCCAGGCAATGGTCGAGTACGGGCTGATTATCGCTTTGATTGCAATTGTTGTAATTGTTGCGGTGGCGGCAATTGGTACGAATCTTGATAAGGTATTTGATGAAATCAAAGATAAGCTTGCCGTTTCTGGCACTGGTACTGGTACTGGTACTTAATTCTAAGAAGTAAGCTAACGCAGCCCGCTGATCTGCAGCGGGCTGCGAACCATTAAATGCAAAGGGATGATATTGCTATGAAAAAATCGTTCCTACAAAAAACAAAGTTCAGTCATGAGCACGGCCAATCGCTCGTCGAAACCGCCCTCACCCTTCCCATCTTCATCCTCATCCTTTGCGGTATCATCGACTTTGGCTGGTTGTTCACCAATCAGCTGATGCTTAATAACTCCAGCAGGGAAGCGGCGAGGGCTGGCATCGTGAACTTTACGGAGAACAACGCGGCATACCAGACGCTCGTCATTAACAAAGCAAAAGCAATGATCTATTTCGGCAATACGTCTGAACCGAATTTTAAAGTCACCGTAACCGTAAATGCGGATAAAACAGACGTTACGGTACTAGTCCAAAACACTGTCCCGGTTCTAACACCCATCGTCGGCGCGTTTTATGATAACAATCAGGCAAAGCTCGCCTCAACCACCACCATGCGCATCGGATAGGAGATTGGAGGTTTTTGTGCTTTTTAAAAAGATTTTTGCGAATGAGAAAGGCCAAAGCGCCATTATTGCAGGCATCGCGATTTTTATGGTCATTGCCATAGGCGCGCTTGCCCTCGATATTGGCCTTGTTCATATACAGTCGAGCAGAGAGCAGACGGCCGCGGACGCCGCGGCGCTCGCAGGGGCTACGTTATTGCCCGTTTCCGATACGGATGCCAATGCGCAGACAAAGGTCAAGGCGCTGGCAAGGGAGTATGCCGTCAAAAACGGAATACCTAACGAAGATGTGTTGGATGAGAAGATCGTGTTAGGCGACGAAAAGGATAACAATTACACCAGTGTTCGGGTCGAGCTTAAAAGCGAGGTCGGCTTCGGATTCGCAAGGGTTCTGGGATTTGTGAAAACGGATGTAACAAAAGCCGCCAAAGCTCAGATTGAACCTGCTGTTTCGAGCAGCGATATGGTTCCCTTGGGAGTCGATAAAAAAGAATTCGGAAGCAAAAAACTTGTAAACTTCGTTGTTAAAGAAGGCGGCGGAAACGGTGAAACCGGTTTTTACGGCGCCCTGGACCTCGATCAGCTTAAGGGAGGCGGAGCGAAAGATTATGAACAATGGCTGGCATACGGCTATGGCGGATATTTGGAAACCGGAATGATACTACCGGTTGAACCGGGTAATATGGCGGGACCTACCTATCGCGCGTTTTCGTTGAGATACGGAAGTTGCCCTCACACACCTAAATGCAGTTCGGGCGGATATGAAACGGATTGTCCTCGGGTCGTGATTATTGTTGTTTATGAGGTGTCGGGCAAGAATCCCAATAATGTCAAGACGGTAAAGATTGTAGGCTTTGCGCCGTTTATACTGGAACAGCAGGTAAACAAGGATGAAATTATCTGCACACAAATCGGAGAAGTGTTTACACAGGATGGAGAATCCTCAGAAAATGCACCTGCTTACGGACTATATAAAATTACTTTAGTGGAGTAGCGTATGAAAAAAGTATATGTGATCGCAGCTCTCCTGGCGGTACTAGCGGGTTTTGCCGTGTATCTGTTCGCGTCCCAGATTCAAGCAAGCGCTGAGCCTGTCGCGATACCGACCGCGTCCGTCGTGGTCGCGGCGGTGGACATCCCTGCCCAGACGCTTATTACGGCCGATATGATCGCGCTTAAGGCTTTGCCGGAAGAAACCGTGCACTCAGACGCCGCTTTAAAGCTTGAAAGCGTGGTCGGCAGCATTGCGGTGGAACCGATCGTATCGGGGGAACAGGTGCTGAATGCGAGATTGGGTACTCAAGGCGAGGGAGCGAATTCGTTATCTTATGAACTCGAAAATGGTTACAGGGCGGTTTCCGTCGCGGTCAACGAAGTGACGGGCATATCGGGGTTCATAAAGGCGGGCGACCATGTGGACGTTGTCGCGTCGATCATATATCCGAAACCCGAAGGCGAGCCGACATTCGCAATTTCCACCATGCTTGTGGAAAATGTTCTTGTAGTGAAAACCGGGCTCGCGACGGTCGATGAAACGGAAACGGGAGCCATATATCAGACTGTGACGCTGAGCGTTATTCCGGATGATGCACTCAAAATAAACTACGCGGCGTCAAACGGCTTACTCAGGTTGATCCTGCGGCCGGTTCTAGACGATACGCTCGCGAAGCCGAAGGATTTTCCCGTGATTTCTGAAACGGCGGCTTCGGCTGAACCGAGAGCATAGGGAGGGGAAGAGATATGTCAAGGTTCAAGGTGCTCGCGGTTGCGTCGGACGAAAACATGAGGTTTGAGCTTCGCAAGGCATTGTCGGGGAACGACAACATTGCTCTTGTGGGCTTTGCCGCTGCTGATGACACTCTGATTACCAAAATCACGGGGTATGCGCCGCATGTGGTGCTTTTGGTAAAAAGCCGCGATACGGTTGGAATATTGGAATACGCGCGGCTCATATATCAGACCTATCCCGGCTGCGCGTTGATACTTCTATCGGATGAGGTCAGTCTTGAGTCCGTAGATCAGGCCATGGACGCAGGGATAAGAAAAGTAGTTCATACGGATAACCTGGCCTCTCTTTCCGCTGTCGTCACGCAGGCGGCCATACTCGAACAGGGCAGGGGCGGAGAAATCAGGAAAGAGACCAGGGTCATCAGCGTGTATGGCACAAAAGGCGGCTCCGGTAAAACAAATCTTGCGGTGAATCTAGCGGCGGCGTTCGCTCTGAACAAGAACAGGACCGCTTTTATCGATCTCTGCCTTATCTACGGCGATGCTTCTGTATACCTTGACCTGAGCACAAAAGATACGATTGCGGAGCTGGTGCAGGAACGTTCGGATTTCACGATCGACGATATCAAAAGCTTCACGTTGCAGCACGCCAGCGGAATCAACGCCATCTGTTCGCCTGCAAGGCCGGAATCCGCGGATTACGTTTCCCCGCGGCATGTGGAAAAGCTCATCAATCTTATGAGGCCGTATTATGACTATATCGTGATAGATCTTCCGGCTGATTTTTCCGAATGCACCCTTGCAGCGCTTGAGAATTCGGACGATATCCTGATCGTCACAAGGCCCGACATATCCGGTCTTCGGAACACAAAAATCGCTGTGGATGTTCTGAACAGCCTGCAGCAGACCGATAAGATCAAAATTGTCATAAACGCGGACAAAAAGGGGCTTCTGACGCACAAGGACTTTGAGCGAGTGCTGGAGCTTCCTGTCTCCTTCTCGATACCGGAGGATAAAAAAAACGCGGGGCTCAGCATGCAGCGCGGTGTACCGATCGTGATGGGTATGGCGCGCAACCCTATGGCCAGGGCCATCATAGGCGTCTCTGATCATTTTTATAGGCTCCGGGGGGGTGCAGCAAAATGAAGCTTCGGGACCGCCTTGAAATTCAGAGGGCAGTCACATCCGGTAAAGTTGAAGAGGATCGGAACGTATCGGCTCCCCTGAGGCCGGTCGTGATAGACGCGCAGCAAAAGCTCAAAGAGCGGGTGCGCTTTCAGGCAATTGAAATGCTTCACAAGGAAAAGAACCCGGACAGCTCAATGGTGCGGGCTGCTCTCGACGAGGTTCTTCAATATGAGGCTGAGGACGTGCCGAGGCCGGAGCGCACGCGCATCGCCGCAGAGCTTATGAATGACATCATAGGCTACGGCCCGCTGGAGTCTCTTCTTAAGGATCCCGAGGTCACGGAAATAATGGTCAACGGGCCTCATAAGCTGTATGTGGAGATCAAGGGCAAGATCTATAAGGTTGAATCTCCTTTCCGGGACAACGAGCACCTGAATAATATCATCGACCGCATCGTATCCACGATCGGCCGCCATGTGGACGAATCGAGCCCAATGGTGGATGCGCGTCTTAAGGACGGTTCCCGCGTCAACATAATTATTCCTCCGCTTTCTTTGACGGGTCCCGTTGTAACGATCAGAAAGTTTGCCAAGATTCCGTATATCGACAAGGATCTTATCGAGTTCGGCTCCGTTTCGCCCAAAATGATGAGCTTTCTGGAAGCGTGCGTAAAGGGCAGGCTCAGCATTGTGATATCCGGTGGCACCGGTAGCGGAAAGACAACGTTTTTAAACGTGCTTTCGGGATACATCCCGCAAAACGAACGTATCGTCACGATCGAGGACGCGGCTGAGATCCAGCTCAAACAGGAGCATGTGGTCACTTTGGAGAGCCGCCCCGCCAATATCGAGGGAACCGGGCAGGTTTCGATCCGGGACCTCGTACGCAACGCCCTGCGCATGCGGCCCGACAGGATAGTCGTGGGCGAAGTCCGTTCGGGCGAAGCGCTCGATATGCTGCAGGCGATGAACACGGGGCATGACGGTTCCATCACGACCGTTCACGCCAATTCGCCGAGGGACGCGCTCGCCCGCATCGAGACGATGGCGCTGATGGCAGGGATGGACCTTCCGCTCAATGCGATTCGCACGCAGATCGCTTCGGCAATCAACATCGTCGTGCATCAGTCAAGGCTTGGTGACGGTACAAGGAAGGTCACGAGCATCATGGAGATCGCGGGCATGGAGGGTGATATCATCACGATGCAGGAGATATTCTCTTATGAATCGCTTGGGAAAGTGGATAGTCAGGGAAGGTTTATGGGCAGGTTCAGACCGACGGGTATCATTCCATATTGCTTAGGAAAAATTCGTTATCACGGCGTTCCGGCATATGACGACTGGTTCGTTCAGTAAAGGGGGGGCGACTTTGGAGATTTGGTTGCTGACAGCCAGCATATCCCTTCTGATATTTTTTGTGTTCATGATCCTGTTTCGGGCGTCCATGCGGGACCGGATTAAGCTCGATAAAACCATCCGCGAGCTTTCAGGCGTGCACGCTGAAGTCAAAGCAAGCAAAAAGGAAACCGTCCACCACAGAAAAGTCAAAGTGTCCAGCGTATTTTCCAGGGAGCTTGCCGCGGCCGGCATCCGGATGCGGGGCGAGGAGTATTTGGGGCTGTGGTTGATCGTTGCGATCATGCCTGCAACCATCATGCTGCTGTTGGGCGCACATCCTCTGTCTGCCACAGCTATGATCCTTTTGGGGATTGTGCTTCCACCGATGTATGTGCAAAGCGCCAAAGCAAAAAGGCTCAGGAAATTCGAAAAGCAGCTGGGGGACGCGTTAATGCTCATCGCGAACAGCCTTCGGGCTGGTTTCTCCTTCCTGCAGGCGATGTCGGCCATAAGCGAAGAGATGCAGGATCCCATCGGCAAGGAATTCGCGCTGACGGTGCGCGAGATCAACATGGGCGTCGATATGGGTACCGCATTGGATAACATGGTAGACAGAGTGCGGAGCACGGACCTTATGATGACGGTTACCGCTGTCAAGATCCAGCGTCAGGTTGGCGGGAACCTGCTTGAGATACTGGTGACCATATCTTCAACCATCAAGGATAGACTCCGGCTAAAGAATGACATCCGGGTGATGACGGCGCAGGGACGCGTCAGCGCGCTCATCATAGGCCTTCTGCCGGTATTTCTTGCTTGCATGCTGATGGTCATCAATCCCACTTACATTTTAAAATTCGTGCAAAAACCAGCGGGCATCGCGATGCTTGCAGTCGGACTGGTAATGGAGATATTAGGTTTCCTATTCGTGAAAAAGGTCGTAACAATTACATACTAGGGGAGATGTCGAATGGGTTTTCTGGTCGTTTCCGTCTCGGCTTTCATATTTGCGCTGGCGCTGCTTTGCTTTTCCGATACTGTGAAGCGGCACAGGATCAAAGATCGATATATCAGGCAGCTAAAAAATGAGGATGTCTATCTGGATCAGGAACTTGAAAAGAGCCTGTACCAGCGTTTTGTCGATCCCGTTTTATATAGAATCAAAAAACGAATAAATCGAATCTCCAGAAGGAGCCGTAAGGAAGAAACGGGCAAACTCATGGGCTTGAATAAGGAGCTTCAGCTTGCGGGGATCGGCATGACTGTGGGCGTGTTTATCACAGCAAGGCTTGCACTCAGCCTGGGCTTTCTTATCATCGGCCTTATTGTTGCTCTTCTGACCAAAGTCACAGGATTTTTATTTTTATTGATTCTTTTGTTCTTAATGATGTTGTCCATATTGATCCCTAGGATGTATATAAACTCACGCATCAAATCACGCCGGCAGTCTATCAGCAATCAGATGCCGAACGTTATGGACATGATGAGCGTAAACATCGAGGCGGGGCTTGGGTTCGATGCCGCGATGCTGAGCGTTACGGAGCATTTCAAGGGACCCTTGCCGGATGAACTTTTAAGGGTCCATCGGGAGATACAGATGGGGATCCCGCGGCGGGAAGCTTTGGCTTCCCTGAGCGCAAGAAGCGATGTGGATGAGCTTAAGACATTCGCAACAGCTGTCATCCAGTCCGAGCGTTACGGGACGCCTGTGATAAACGTGCTTAGGACGCAGGCGCAGGAGCTTCGCGTTCTACGCCGCCAGAAAGCGGAGGAGACAGCTCATAAAGCTCCTGTAAAAATGCTCCTGCCGATGGTAGTGTTCATTTTTCCTGTGATATTCATGATTTTGCTGGGACCGGCAGTCCTTGAGATTGCGGCGATGTTCGCCGGGATGGAATGACCTTAATGAGGATATAACGATTAAATTTGGCGGGTAAAACACCGAAAGGGTAGGATAGTGATACTATGGAACAAGCCAAAAAGGTAAATGAGACGACTGAACAATGGGCTGACATTTCACAGGAAAATGATCTTAAGAAACGCGCGGGGATGTATGTCGCGAAAGACGTCGACCGCTACATCGAGAAGCTTCAATTCAACATGCGCAATATGGAGACAGCTTACCATGAACGATTCGAGGAAATGCGCACTCTTTTGATTAGCGTGACCCGGGAAAAGGAAGAATATCAGGCCAAAGCAATGGCGCTGGAAAAGAGCGTTAAGGAAGTGAAAGGCGGGACCGTGGCCGATCTTGAAAGGAATGGGCTTAAGGCACTCCCTCTCGCGGAATATCAGATGCTGATGCAATTTGACGAAGACGCCAAACTTACGATCAGACAGCTTGAAACCAAACTAAAAAAGATCACGGAAGAGAATACCCGGCTTTTGAAGCAGCTGGAGGGTGGGGCCGCCGCAAGGCGGGAGTCCGAGACCGTCATTTCACAGGTGCAGAGATTAAAGGAAATGCTAAACCAAAGGGAAAAGGAACTTCAGGAAAAATCCGATGAACTTACCTCCGTATACGTCCGCGCCAACGAAGCCGAAACCGCTGTCCGCGAAAATACAGCTGTCCTGTTGCAACTCAAAAATAAGTGCTCCACTTTGGAACTCAACGAGCGGCTGCTCCAGAACGAATTCCTTCAGCTTAAAAGCGATAAGGAAAGAGCCGTGAAAGATTCAGAAGCGGCGAAGGAGAGATGGCAAGCGGAAAGGGACGCGCTTGTTAAACGCTATAAAGTTCTTCTGACGGGCCAAAGGCAAAGCATGCAGCGCCTGTATGAGAATGTCACGGCTACAGTCAAATATATGGAAAGCCTCGGCGAATCCGCAATGATCAGCCTTGGTTTGGAAGAAATATAAAGCACGCAACCATCCCAATTTATTGTAAACCTCCGGCAAGGTGTAAGATAGAAGCACCCAAACGGAGGTTTTAAAGTTATGGGCAAAAAGAAAAAACGCCCCTGAAATAACACCTGCCCATTAGGCGCGAAGAAGGGCGGATCAAAAGCCAGGCTTATGTCTTGGGAATCCTTTGTTGCTGATATGCACTTAAATCAAAAGCAGTTCATGAAAGAAAACATCACTAATTTTCATTCTGCATTTTTGCTTGACTTTCTTTTATCGGTCACTCCGCGAAACGCAGGGCTATTGACAAATGCAATTCTTAGCGTATACTAAACAAGTTGAATATTCAACAGTTGGCGTTTCAACGGGGGGACTATATGGGCTTTCATTCATTAAACCTGCTTTGGCGGTATGCCAAGGAATACGGACACAATCGTATCAGGAATGCCGGAGTGTCGGATACAGAGTACCAGATCTGCGCATTCCTGCATTTTCACTACGCCATGTCGCAGGACGCGGTGGCGTCCGCATTGTGTTTGGACAAAACAACTGTTGCAAAGGCATTGCTCTCACTCGAAGTGAAGGGTTATATCAGGCGCGAACAAAACCCAGAGAACCGTCGAAAGAATGTCCTGTCTATCACAGATGCGGGACGTGCGACGATTGCCGATGTGATCGACGTATACGACGTATGGACGGACGAAGTTTGCTCATGCCTGTCGAGGGAGGAACAGGAGGCATTTAAAGATTATCTTGGACGCATGGTCAAAAAAGCAAAACAACTATCGGATGCTAATATTTGAACAAGGAAGTAATAGAAAAAGTGGGCGAGTTGAACAAAAACAAACAAGTTGAACTAATGAGCAATGCTCCCGTATCAAACGCAATACTTAAGATGTCAATCCCTGTGGTGTTCGGGATGATGGTTCAAGTGCTATATAACCTTGTAGATACTTTTTTTGTCGGGCAACTGGGAGATAAGGATCAGCTTGCCGCAGCCAATATCACCACGCCGCTGTTTATGTTGCTGATGGCGATTGCGACTATTGTCAGCACGGGTGCCGCTTCGTATATTTCCCGCAGTCTCGGAAAAAAGGATCATGCAACTGCTGATAAAACGCTGTCAACAGGTGTTGCAATCTGTACGGGAATCGGGGTGATAGTAACCGTAGTCGGCTTGATATTCATTAAGCCGTTCATCACCATTCTGGGCGCATCCGATACAGTGTATCCATTTGCATATCAGTATTCGTTTGTCATGATACTCGGTGCTGTTCCGGTTATGCTTAACTACGCCGGTGGTCAGCTTTTACGCAGCGAGGGCGCAGCAATGCCTTCTATCATCGGTATGTTGATAGGCACGGTTGTCAACGTGATACTTGACCCGGTGTTTATTTTCGGGTTTGATATGGGGATCCAAGGAGCGGCAATCGCTACTGTGCTAGGCAATATGGCGGCACTTGGATATTATATCTTCTACTATTTATCGGGTAAGTCGCTTGTTAAGCTGAAGATCAGTTCGATATCAGGGGCAAAGGATATATGGGGCCAGACATTCGCCATTGGTGTTCCCGCCGCTTTCAGCCAATTTCTTATGAGTGGAGCGTTGATTGTGTGCAATAATTTGGCAAGACCTTATGGCGATAATGCAATTGCGGGCATGGGCGTGTCGGCCAAACTGATGTATATCGGGACCTTTATCTTTATGGGCTTTGCAGCAGGCTGCCAGCCGCTTATCGGGTATAACTACGGCGCAAGGAACTTTTCTCGCGCACGAAACATCATCAAAACCGGAGTGGGTATGACGTTGGGCATCGGCGTTGCTCTAACCATACTGTTTGCCATATTTGCAAGCGGGCTGATCAGCATATTTGCAAAAGATTTGCCAGAGGTGATCAACCAAGGGACAACCGTTTTACGTATCAGTATGTTCTCATTCCTGGTACTCGGGCCACAGATGCTTGCCACCACCTCAATACAGGCGTTCGGGAAAGCAAAGGCATCCCTTATCCTTTCTGTAGCAAGACAGGGGCTGTTTTATATTCCGCTTTTATTTCTCCTGAACAGCAGTTTTCAATTCCAGGGGCTCATATGGGCGCAGCCGCTTTCCGATGCAATTACGCTTGTGCTTGCGATTATTCTACTTTCGGATATTTTGAAAAAATCCATGGCTGACACGGACGCAGAACCGGTCGAAGCCCGTATGGAACCCGATTGTGACCCTGTTATACCATAATTTGAATCCGCTGATGCGGATAATATGAAGATCAGGCAAAGATTACTTTAGGAGGCACACCATGAACGAAGTCGTGATACTGGATTGCAAGATTTATGATACAGAGTTGATCATGAGAAAAATCAATGCAGCGATTGAAACATTGGGTGGCTGGGACAAATTTGTACGCCCGCAGGACAAAGTTCTTCTCAAAGTAAATCTGATTGGTCCCATGGGCTCTGATACGGCCGCGGTAACGCACGCTGAATTTGTAAGAGCAATGGTAAGAATACTCAAAAATCTGGACTGTACCGTATGGATTGGGGACAGTTCGGGCGGGGCCATTGCCGGAGTAGCGCCTACTGCACAGAGCCTGAAAGTGGCCGGGTACGCAAAAGTGGCGGAGGAAGAAGGAGCGGAAATAAAGAATTTTGACCGCGAGGGCGTGGTGGCTGTTCAGCCGGAAAGCCAGTGCGAAGAGACGATGTATATTGCCAAACCCATATTCGACGCTGATGTAGTCATTAACTTGCCGAAGTTAAAAACACACTCTGCCCAGATTTATTCCGGCGCTGTGAAAAATGTGTTCGGCTGCATCCCGGGGCTAAGAAAGGCGAAATATCATAAAATGGCTCCCGATCCTGCCGATTTCGGGCAGATTATCTGTGATATCCACAGGGCGTCCAAATTTCGGCTTCATATAATGGACGGGATTATCGCAATGCAGGGAGAAGGCCCGACCGCAGGCAGCGTATATCATGCTGAAAAAATTCTCATCAGTGAAGATCCTCTTGCATTAGACGCTGTGGCTGCAAAAATGCTGGGCATGGATGTTGTGGATATTCCAATACTTGAAACTGCTCAAAAACGCAATTTGGGTGAAAGCAACCTAAAGAGCATCCCGCTGGCGGGCGACTATGCGTCGATCCCCAGTCTGACCAACTTTAAGCTGCCCAAGCGCTTCAAAAAGGCCGCAAAGCGCAACAACAAGGCTTTGGTAAAAGTGATTGATTTCTTCAATACGCAACCAAGGGTAAACCCCAGCAAGTGTAAAAAATGCAACATGTGCGTGGAAAGCTGCCCGGTACAGGCTATTAACCGGGAAACCAAACAGATTGATTATACCCTCTGTATAGAGTGTATGTGCTGTCACGAGTTGTGCATGTTTAAGGCTGTTGAGCTTAAGAACAAAAACATCGCTGCAGGTTTGATATCTGACTTTTTTAGAAAATAAGAGTTTATGTTGCGATCATTAGCTCTGGCTCAACAGCAATCTAGGCGGCTGCAGCTGTGACGAGACGAAGGAAAGCAAAGACACAGTACTATTACAAAACGGGCGAGTTTACCCTCGCCCGTTTTTTGTTACCTGGCTTACAATGCCAGGGAGGATCAGAGTTTGATTGCAGTTTATAGACATAAACGAAGTCTGGCAATTTTCTAGTTTGCGCTAAGGCAAAGCTCGCTACGATTTCAAGCGGGCTTGACGGTGATTACCACGGTGGCCGTAATGCCGCTGCCATCCGCAGCCTTGGCCGTGATAATGACCGTCTCTGTGCTTGTGACATTCTTTGCGGTCACCCTGCCGTAACTAATCGTGGCCACGTTCGTGTTGGAACTGCTCCATGTGACGCTCTTATAGGTTGCATCGGCAGGGCCGACTGCCGCCGTAAGCTGTATACTATTACCGGCAGCTACTTCGGCGGGGCCGCTGATGGTAATCTGCGTGACTGGCTTGAGTACGTTGACTATGATCCATGCCTTGCGGCCTGAACCATCCGTTGAAGCAGCGGTAATGGTCGCTTTTCCTATGCCGATTCCGGTAACGAGGCCGCTCTGCGATACTGTGGCGATACTGGCGTTGCTGGTGGACCATATCACGCTCTGCGACGAGGCATCGGGCTGAATGGAAGTGGTAAACTGCAGGTTCTTATCTTCTTTTGTAATGTCAATATTCCATACGGTGTAATCTGCAGCGGTGCCGTCCTTGCGAATAATCACGGTCGACGCCATCGGCCTGACGGTTACACTATGGGATTGAGATATGCCACTGCCATCAGTCGCTGTGGCCGTGATGGTGACGGTGATAGCCTGAATTCCGGTCATGCTTTTAGCAATCACATTGCCCGAAGAACTAACCGTCGCGACATTCGGGTCCGAACTGCTCCATAGAACGCTCTTGCTGGTCGCGTCGGCAGGGCCGACCGCCGCCGTGAGCTGTAGGTACCTCCCCGCGGCAACTTCTGCAGGGCCGGTGATGGTGATGTCCTTCACAAGCTTGGCGACATTGATGGTAACTGTAGATTTTACGCCTGTCCCGTCCTTAGCGGTTGCGGTGATGATAGCTTTGCCCTGTGCAATGCCTGTAACAAGGCCCTCCTGCGTGATGGTGGCCACATTGGCGTTGCTGGTCGTCCACAGGATTCCTTGCCCGGCGTCGAGCGGTGCAACATCTGCGGTGAGTTGCATTGTCTTATCCACCGCCGCAATGTCTATGCCCAGTGTTTTTCCGGTGACGTTACTGGTACTGCTCAGGATCGTAACCGCCATCGCCGCCGGCTTAACGGTGACTTCCATGCTGTCCGAAACACCGCTGCCATCCGCAGCTGTGGCCGTGATGGTGACCGTCTGCGTACCAGTGACCGCCTTTGCCGTCACCCTGCCGGCGCTGACCGTGGCTACGGTTGCGTTGGAACTGCTCCATAGAACGCTCTTGCTGGTCGCATCGGCAGGGCCGACCGCCGCCGTGAGCTGTAGGTACCTCCCCGCGGCAACTTCTGCAGGGCCGGTGATGGTGATGTCCTTCACAAGCGTAGCGACATTGATGGTAACCGTAGATTTTACGCCTGTCC